>NZ_KB375270.1:642727-964090 GCF_000314735.2 Afipia felis ATCC 53690
GCGCTGTCGAAGCTGCGTGAACTGTCCCAGCCGATCGGCGGCATTCTCGGTGGCAACGGCCAGCGAACGCTGGAAGTCTCCGACGCGGGAGGTGGCCTGATCCGTCTCACGGTGCCGCAGGCCGCGATTCTCGATCGTGTCCGGCAGGCCGTCGACCAGTCGATCCAGATCATCGAAAAACGCGTCAACGAACTCGGCACGGTCGAGCCCCTGATTCAGCGTCAGGGCGTGGATCGCGTGCTGGTGCAGGTGCCAGGTCTGCAGGACCCGACCCGTCTCAAGGAAATCCTCGGCAAGACCGCGAAGATGGATTTCCGCATGGTCGACACCACCGTGTCGCCCGAGCAGGCGCTGCAGGGACGGGTGCCGCCGGATTCCGAAGTGCTGAAGGGTTCCGAGCCGCCGCACATCCCTTATGTCATCAAGAAGCAGGTTCTGGTGTCGGGTGCGGACCTCACCGATGCTCAGCCGAGTTTCGACCAGCGCACCGGCCAGCCGGTCGTCTCGTTCCGCTTCAACGGCACCGGCGCCCGCAAATTCGCGCAGGCGACCACCGAGAACGTGAAGCAACCCTTTGCGATCGTGCTCGACAATGAAGTGATTTCCGCGCCGGTCATCCAGGAGCCGATCACCGGCGGCTCGGGGCAGATCTCCGGCAACTTCACGGTGCAGCAAGCCAACGATCTCGCGATTCTGCTGCGTGCGGGCGCGCTGCCTGCGCCGCTCACGATCATCGAGGAACGCACCGTCGGTCCCGGCCTCGGCCAGGACTCGATCGCCGCAGGCGAACTCGCATCCTATGTCGGTTCGGTGCTCGTCATCGTGTTCATGACGCTGACCTATCGCCTGTTCGGCCTGTTCGCCAACATTGCGGTCGCGGTCAACGTCGCGATGATTTTCGGCGTCCTGTCGCTCCTCAACGCCACGCTGACGCTGCCCGGCATCGCGGGCATCGTGCTCACGGTCGGTATCGCGGTCGACTCCAACGTGCTGATTTACGAGCGCATCCGGGAAGAGGTGCGCCACGGCCGCAACGCGATCTCCGCGATCGACGCGGGCTTCTCGCGCGCGCTGGCGACCATTCTCGATTCCAACATCACCACCTTCATCGCTGCCGCCGTGCTGTTCTATATCGGCACGGGCCCGGTGCGCGGCTTCGCCGTGACGCTCGGCATCGGCATCGTCACCACCGTGTTCACGGCATTCACCGTCACGCGCCTGATCGTCGCCTCCTGGGTGCGATGGAAACGGCCGCAGACCGTGCCGATGTAAGGAATTGCCGCCGTGACAATGCCCCATATCGTTATTCTCGGCCTCGCGGTTTTCATCGTCATTCTGACGGTGCTGTGCGTCTACGGCGTCATTCCCGCGCTGCGTGTGGTGCCGGACGACACGACGCTGCATTTCATGGACCTGCGGCGCTTCAGCTTTCCGATCTCGGCGGTCCTGTCGATCCTCGCGATCACGCTGTACTTTACCCACGGTCTGAATTTCGGCATCGACTTCAAGGGCGGCACGCTGCTTGAAATTCAGGAGAAATCCGGTCCTGCCGATCTCGCCAAGCTGCGCAGCGATCTCGGCAAGCTCGATCTCGGCGACGTGCAGTTGCAGCAGTTTGGCGGCCCAGCCAACGTGCTGATCCGTATTGCCGAGCAGCCGGGCGGCGACGCCGCGCAGCAGGCGGCGGTGCAGAAGGTGCGCGGAACACTGGGCGATTCAGTCGAATATCGCCGCGTCGAGGTGGTCGGTCCGCGCGTATCGGGCGAACTGCTCGCCTATGGCACGCTGGGCCTGATGCTCGCGATCGTCGGCATCCTGCTTTATCTCTGGTTCCGGTTCGAATGGCAGTTCGCGCTGGGCGCGATGGTCGCCAACGTCCACGACATCGTGCTGACCATCGGCTTCATGTCGATCACGCAGATCGATTTCGATCTCACCAGCATCGCGGCGTTGCTCACCATTCTCGGCTATTCGCTGAACGACACGGTCGTGATCTACGACCGCATCCGCGAACTGCTGCGGCGCTACAAGAAGATGCCGATGGAAGACCTGCTGAACCAGTCGGTGAACTCGACGCTGTCGCGCTCGATCATCACCCATGTCACGGTGACGCTGGCCTTGCTCGCGCTGCTCTTGTTCGGCGGCAAGGCGATCCACTCGTTCGCGGCGACCATGATGTTCGGCGTCGTGCTGGTCGGCACCTATACGTCGATCTTCATCGCGGCGCCGATGCTGATCTATCTCGGCGTCGGTACGCACCGGATGGGAATTACGGGTGAGCCTGACGAGAAGCCCGAGAAACCTGCCAAGTCTGCCAGCTCCTCCAAGTCGTCCAAGCCGTGAGCGGGGCCGCGCCTGCGGTTCCGCACTTTCCGCGCCCGGCGCCGATCGATGCTTATGGGCAGGGCGGGTTCCGCTTCGCCGACATGTCGCATCGTGGCTCGCTGTTGTGCCTGCCGGACGGCATCTGGGCGTGGCCGGTCACGCAGGCCGGCGAGATCGATGAATCTTCGCTCGCGCGCGTGTTCGAAAACGCGCAGGCCATCGACACGTTGATTCTCGGTACCGGCCGCGACATCTGGCGGCCCGAGCCTGCCTTGCGCGAAGCACTGCGCGCAGTTCAAATCGTGCTTGACCCGATGCAGACCGGCTCGGCCATCACCACCTACAACATCATGCTGGGCGAAGGCCGCCGGGTGGCGGCGGCGCTGATCGCGGTATGAGCGGGGCCGATGTGAGCGGCGCGGACGACGCCTCCTATTGCGCGCAACTGGTGCGCGATCATGATTTCGAACGTTACGCGGCGACGCTGTTTGTGCCGCCGCGTGCGCGGCGTCCGTTGCTGGCGCTCTACGCTTTCAACACCGAGCTGCGCCGCATTCGCGATCATGTCAGCCAGCCGCTGCCGGGCGAGATCCGTCTGCAATGGTGGCGCGACCTGGTCGACGGTGACGCGCGCGGCAGCGTCGAGGCGAACCCCGTCGCCGCTGAACTGATGGCTGCTGCCGCCAATCACGACCTGCCTCGAAACGAGTTGTCGCGGCTCGTCGATGCGCGGGTGTTCGACCTCTATGACGATCCGATGCTGTCGCTCGATATGCTGGAGCGCTATTGCGACGACACGGCAGGGCGATTGTTCAGCCTGAGTGCACGCATTCTCGGCGGGAAGTCCGATGCGGTTGGGCACGCCGCGCATCATACCGGCATCGCGCAGGGAATTGTCCGGGCAATCCAGGGATTGCCGCTGCATGCCGCACGCAAGCAGCTTTACCTGCCGCAGGACGTGTTGAACGAATCCGGTGCGAAGGAAGCGGATCTTTTCGCCGGACGATCCACGCCGCAGTTGCAGGCGGCCATCACGCGTCTGTCGGACGTCGCGCGGAGCCATCTCGGCAAGGCGATGGATTTGCTCATTGCGGTGCCTGCGGATGCGAAGCGGATTTTCCTGCCGCTCGCGTTGGTGCGTCGCGCGCTCGATCTCGCCCGACCTGCGGAGGATCCGTTCGCACTGGTGCCTGTGTCTCGCCTGCGGATGCTGTGGACGCTGTGGCGCGCGTCGAAGTCGGAAGCGTTTCGCAGCTAGGCCGCGTTCGCGACCGCCAACGTGTTTGAAATCCACGCATCCAGATCAGCCAATGCCCGCGCGCTCATCGCCTGCTTTTTGGCGATGGTCTTTTCATTGCCGCGCAGCCGCGTGCCGTCGGCCTTTTTCGTCGGGTTCTGGGCGAGCGGCGGAAACAGGCCAAAATTGATGTTCATCGGCTGGAACGAGCGCGGCCCGGCATCGACCGCTTCGATATGGCCGCCGGTGATGTGATTGAGCAGCGCGCCGAGCGCCGTGGTTGGTGGTGGTGGCGCGATGGGGCGTGCGAGCGCCTCGTGCGCGGCGAACAGTCCGGTCAGAAGTCCGATGCCAGCCGACTCCACATAGCCCTCACAACCTGTCATCTGCCCGGCGAAGCGCAGGCGCGGCTGAGCGCGTAATCGCAACTGCGCATCGAGCAATTTCGGAGAATTGAGGAATGTGTTGCGGTGCAGACCGCCGAGGCGCGCGAACTCGGCCTGTTCGAGGCCGGGGATCATGCGCAGCACTTCGGTCTGCGCGCCGTATTTCAGTTTCGTCTGGAATCCGACGATATTGTAGAGCGTACCGAGCTTATTGTCCTGGCGAAGCTGGACGATGGCATAAGGCTTCACGGTCGGGTTATGCGCATTGGTGAGGCCGACCGGCTTCATCGGGCCGTGGCGCAGTGTTTCAGGCCCGCGCGCGGCCATGACTTCGATCGGCAGGCAACCGTCGAAATAGGGCGTGTTGCTTTCCCACTCCTTGAAGTCGGTCTTCTCGCCCGCGATCAGGGCGGCGACGAACGCCTCGTACTGCTCGCGCGACAGCGGGCAATTGATGTAGTCGGCGCCGTTGCCGCCGGGGCCGACCTTGTCGTAGCGCGACTGAAACCACGCCTTCGACATGTCGATGGAGTCACGATGCACGATCGGCGCGATAGCATCGAAGAAGGCGAGCGAATCCTCGCCGCTTAGCGCGCGGACGGCATCCGCCAGCGCGGGCGAGGTGAGAGGGCCGGTCGCAACGATGACGTTGCCCCATTCGGCAGGCGGCAGGCCTGCGATTTCCTCGCGGCGGATCTCGATCAGCGGATGGTCTGACAACGCAGCACTGACGGCGATGGAAAAGCCTTCGCGATCCACCGCAAGTGCGCCGCCGGCCGGAACCTGATGGGCATCCGCGGAGACCATGATGAGCGAGTTCAGCTTGCGCAGTTCGGCATGCAGCAGGCCGACAGCGTTGTTCGCGGCATCGTCGGAGCGGAACGAATTCGAGCAGACGAGTTCGGCGAGGCTATCAGTCCGGTGCGCGTCGGTCGTGCGGGTGGGGCGCATTTCGTGCAGCACGACGCGTTGTCCACGCGTCGCAATCTGCCATGCGGCTTCGGAGCCTGCGAGGCCGCCGCCAATGACGTGGACAGGTTCTGTTTTGTGAGAAAGATCGGTCATGGCCCAGCACTAAGGCCAGTCGGCTGACAGCGCAACGGCGAGGGTGGGCGTATTTTTGGAAGCAAAAACAACAAACGCCCGCTCAAAGGCGGGCGTTCGTCGTAGTCGGTACGATCGTTCAGAAGAACGTCTTAGGCGGCCTTGCGATAGGCACCCGCCGCGACGCGCTCAATGTCGCCACGATCGATGCCGATATCGGCCAGCTCGCGCTCGCTGAGCTCCGAAAGCTCGCGATAAGCGCGATTGTAGTCACGGAACGCCTTGATGATGCGAACGAGAGAGAGGATCATGGTAGTCACCCTTGATTTGCAGTTCAATCCTTGCGAACTGGATGAACCATGTAATAATCCTTTTTTCCTGGCATACCAGAGCAATTGGTGCGGTGCAGCTAGGATCTAAACGCATGCCTCTGTCGGTAATATACGCTTTTAATCGGTGAGGCGGACTTAAATTATTATGATTCTATAAACATAAGCATGGCGGTCGGTCTTTTTGGCGGAACTCGATGTTTTTCTAACGTATGCAATAGGTGCATGAACCGAATATGAATAAATGAATTAAAGATCGTTTTTTGAATGGAGGTTCAGGCTCCAATAGGAGCAGCTATGAGATTTCTCCCGTTGTTTTGGACGCGCTTTCAAGGAACATTCCAGAGGTCTTCAAACCGTCTTGAAGCTGTTTTTATAAACGGCTCCTAAAAGGCTCCGGGAACGCAGAGAGCGTTCCAAGGACAATTCCCAAGGACAATCTCCGATGACCCTCCGCTTCTCTCCGTTGCGAACGAGCTTCGCGGGTGCAGCCATGTTCGGCATGCTCGCTGCACCTTCCGCTGTCCAGGCTCAGGACCATTCCGACCATCCGGCAATGACGATGAGTCCATCGATGACAATGAAGCCAGCAATGGCGATGAAGCAGGCATCTGCGAGCGGGCCGCAGTTCAAGGCGGGTGATCTGACTGTCACGGCGCCCTGGAGCCGCGCGACGCCCAAGGGCGCGAAGATCGGTGCAGGATATCTGACGATCCAGAACAACGGCACCGCGCCTGACAAGCTCGTCGGCGTCGAGTCCGTGGTGGCGGGCAAGACGGAAATTCACGAGATGTCGATGACCGACGGCGTGATGAAGATGCGGCCGGTGACCGGCGGCGTCACCATCGAGCCCGGCAAAAGCGTCGTGCTTGGTCCGTCCGGTTATCATCTGATGCTGATGGATCTGAAAAATCCGCTCGAGCAGGGCCAGTCGTTTGACGCCACGCTGCGTTTCGAGAAGGCCGGGCCGTTAAAGGTCACGTTCCAGGTCGGCGGGATTGGCGCGGGGAGTGCGCCGAAGCACTGATCGTCACAACTGGTGCCAAATCTACATAGACGGCGTCAAATCTGCACAGAACATGTCGCGCGCGTTCCCGGCCGATAGGCCGGGCGCGCGAGCGTGATCGTAAGGGGCGGAGCGCAGTGTTAGCCTGCGCTTAGCGTATGTTTGCCTTCGCAGATGCCGACCCGGTTACCTGAGCCAAGAGATCAGATTGACCGGGAAATCGGCTGCGTAGCGTTTCTCTCGCGGCGGTTGCGCAGGCTCCCGGTACGGTTGCGTGGCGGGCTCCACGGCGGCGCGGTAGAGATGCCAGGTTGCGTGACCGAGTACCGGCACCACCACCGCAAGGCCGAGGAACAGGGGCAGTGACCCCAGAACCAGCAGGGCTGCGACAATAAGTCCCCACGTCACCATCACCTGCGGATTTTCCGCGACCACTTTCATCGAGACAGTCATCGCTTGCGCTGCGCTGGCGTGCCGATCCAGCATCAGCGGGAAGGCGACGACGCTAATGCACAGCGCGACAATCGCAAACAGCAGGCCGACACCGCAGCCGAGCAGGATCAGCGTCCAGCCTTGCCGCGTGGTTAGCACCATGCCGATAAAATCTGGAATGCGCGCGGCCGGAGCGTAACCGAAGCAGGCGATATAAATTGCCTGCGCCGTTGCCACCCAGACGGCGAACAGGATCAGCAGCATCGCGCCCAGGGCGAGCATCGCGCCAAGCGAAGGAGATGACAGGACGTGCAGGGCGTCGGATGCCGTCGGATTTTGTCCGGCCTCGCGGCGGCGGCTGAGTTCGTAAAGCCCGATGGCGGCGAACGGCCCGAGCAATGCAAAGCCTGCGGCCAATGGGAATAGCAGCGGCAGCACCGAATAGCCGTGGATGAGCCGTGCGACGATGAGACCGATGACTGGGTAGATCAGCGCCAGGATGATCGCGTGTGACGGCAGCGCGACAAAATCCTCCCAGCCTGCACGGAGGGCGGCGGACAGGTCGGACATGTGAATGCGCCGCACGACGGGCAAGCCATTGGGCGGGGAGACGGCGACGGGCAGGGTATTGCCGGAAGATGGATAAGTGGAAGACATGACAGAGGCTCCCGTTCGATGGCGGTTGACGCGATGTTCGCGACCGTGACCACGCGGAAGCAACGCGCGTCTGATGTGAGGAGGCTAAACCTTCCCTGAGAGGAACAAACTCACGGTTCGGTGAATTTGTTCCGACCGGAGTCCAAACAAGGGGCGCATCCTTATACCGTCTTCAAACTTTCATTGGCCTGACATGATGGCCAGCCGATGACGGGTGTATTGGCAAGCTGCACGCCGTAAGGCAGACTTTCCATCAGGTGACGCTCGCGGCGCCGATACTTTGATTCAAATCGCAAGCAGGAGTTCAGCATGAGCATTTTTTCCAAGATCATGGGCGCTATTTTCGGAACGACCAGCGCACAGGCGGCCGAACCCGCCGGGGGCGCGGGCTCGGCAGGCGCCGGAGCTCCGGCGGCGCAGACCGTCGATGTGGCGCCGATCCTCGATGCGGCCGTGAAGGCCAAGGGTGAGAAGCTCGAATGGCGCACCTCGATCGTCGACCTGATGAAGGCGCTCGATATCGATTCCAGTCTCGCCGCGCGCAAGGAGCTCGCCAAGGAGCTGAACTACACCGGCGACACCAACGATTCTGCGTCGATGAACATCTGGCTGCACAAGCAAGTCATGGATAAGCTCGCGGCCAACGGTGGCAAGCTGCCGCCTGACATCAAGCATTGATCGTTTTCTGAACGATTTTCTCACGAGGCCCGTCGCGTTCGCGCGGCGGGCCTTTTGTTTCTCGGCGTCCGGCATTCGGGTGGCAGATCGGCGTTGACGGAAATGTGTAGGTCCCGGCGCGGGTCATCAATTTGGAGAGATGACGGCGCACCGGCAGCCGGGTATGAAAATGCATTCAAACGAGGCCGAGCCAACGGCCCGATGGGAAACAAAAGGAAAATCAAATGACGAATATCGATCGACGTACCGTTTTGGCTGGCAGCGCGGTGGCGCTCGCAGGCACGGCATTAGCAACCCCGGCGACAGCGCAGGGGACTGCCAAAACGCTGTTCGAAGTGGCGCAGGTGACGATTCCGGTCGAGGGCCAGAGCGAGGTGTTTCCGGTGCGGCGCATCTATTGCATCGGGCGCAACTATGCCGCGCACGCGCTGGAGCGCGGCTCCGATCCGACGCGCGAGCCGCCGTTCTTCTTCCAGAAGCCGACCGACGCCATCCAGAACGTCAAGCCGGGCACTGTCGCCGATCATCCGTATCCGTCGTTGACCAAGAATTATCACCACGAGGTCGAACTCGTGGCGGCCCTGAAATCCGGCGGCACCAATATCCCGCCTGAGAAGGCACTGGACTGTGTGTTCGGCTACACCGTCGGCCTCGACATGACCCGTCGCGATCTTCAGAATGAGATGGCGGGCATGAAGAAGCCATGGGAAATCGGCAAGAGCTTCGACCACGCCGCAGTGCTCGGCCCGCTGCATCCGGCTTCCAAGGTTGGCCACCCGACCAAGGGCGAGATATCACTCGCTGTGAACGGCAAGGTGCGGCAGGACTCCGATCTCAGCAAAATGATCTGGAGCGTCGCCGAACAGATTTCGAAACTGTCGGAAGCCTTCGAATTGAAGGCGGGGGACATCATCTATTCCGGTACGCCGGAAAATGTCGGTCCGGTGGTGAAGGGTGACGTGCTGCTCGCCAAGATCGCAGGCTTCCCGGATATGTCGATCAAGATCGTCTGATCCCGATTCCAAATCAAAAAGCCCGCCATCGGCGGGCTTTTTTTCTGCGCCTCAAGGCTTGAGGTCTGAGTATTCGGAATGCCGCGCAAGGAACGCCTCGGCGTAGCTGCAAACCGGCACCACCTTGAGACCATCGCGCCGGATCAGTTCCAGCGCGCCGCTCATGACTTTGGCGGCAATTCCCTGACCGCGCAGCGCCAGCGGCGTCTCGACGTGCAGGATGAACAACGTATCGCCCTCGCGACGATAGGTTGCAAAGGCGGTGTCGCCGTTCATCTTCATTTCGTAACGGCTCAGAGAGGTGTTGTCGTGAACGTCCTGCAGCATCTGGCTCATCGTACTCTTTATCCGTGGTCGTAATTTGCGCTGGTGGTGAGCGACCGGCTATTTCAGCAGGTCGGCATAGTCCGTGTGCTTTTCGATATAGGCTTTTACAAACGGGCATTGCGGGACAACCTTGAGGTGTCTCGCGCGCACGTCGTCGAGCGCACCTTTCACCAACTGCGAACCGATGCCGCGCCCGCCCAGTTCCTTCGGAACTTCGGTATGGGTAAAGGTGATGACGCCGTCCGACAGCCTGTAATAGGCGCCCGCGAGATAGCCGTCGACGGTCAGCTCGTAGCGGCTTTCAGCGGGATTGTCCTGAACCGTGCCGGTTGCGTCGCTCATTCGTGTCTCCTCGTTGTCCGGAAAGCCGACATGGACCGGATATGCCTCAATGATCTGGATCGGGCCTGTTCCGCGACAACAAAGCTGGGCGGATGGCTCTTGTAAAGGCGCAGGGCCTTCATAGGTTTTCGTGAAGACATACCTCTGCGGCCGACCGGTCGTGACGGTTGAAGTCGCCTCGTTCAGGCCGCCGCCGTATGCCTCTTGATACAGGAGGTTTCCATGTCTGGCGCTCGGTTCTTCGACACTCATCGCACGTGGGAGGACTGGGTCGGGATGCTGCTCGGCATCCTGATCGCCGTTTCTCCCTGGATGACCGGAGAGACGAACTACGGTCTCGGACTGCTGCCCGATCCGGGATTGGCTCTCATTAACACAGCGGTCGTGGGCATCCTCATCATCGGCCTGTCGCAGCTTGAATACATCGCGTTGCGGCGCTGGGAGGAGGGCTGCGAGATGGCGCTCGCCATCTGGCTGATTATGTCGCCCTACGTCTTCGGATATTCGACCGATGGCGTGCTACGGTTTTACCATGCTGCTTTCGGCGGCGCGGTCTTCCTGCTTGCGGCGCTGAAGCTGTGGCAGGACTGGGAGTTGTCCGATCGGGATTTGGCCCGGCACGGGCAATAAAACTCTGTCCGAATGACAGGGTTTGAGGGTTTGATGTTCAGGCGTCCGATGAGATCGGCCGCCTGAACAAGTTTGTGAGTCTTATTCGGCCGCTTCGTGGCTCGCAGTAAGATGGCCGGCCTGGCCCTTCTCCAGCACGGGCGCGAGGAATTTGCCGGTGTAGCTGCGCGGCGCACGCACGATGTCCTCCGGCGGGCCCCAGGCGACGATCTCGCCGCCGCCATCGCCGCCTTCGGGACCGAGGTCGATCACCCAATCCGCGGTCTTGATGACTTCGAGATTATGCTCGATCACCACCACGCTATTACCCTGCGCGACCAGTTCATGCAGCACTTCGAGCAGTTTCGCGACATCGTGGAAATGCAGGCCGGTGGTCGGCTCGTCGAGAATGTAGAGCGTGCGGCCGGTGGCGCGCTTCGACAGCTCCTTCGCAAGCTTCACGCGTTGCGCTTCGCCGCCTGACAGCGTCGTGGCTTGCTGGCCGACATGGATGTAGCCGAGGCCGACGCGCTGCAGAGTGCGGAACGTCTCGCGGATGCGCGGCACCGCGCGGAAGAATTCCTCCGCCTCATCCACCGTCATGTCGAGGACGTCGGCGATTGTCTTGCCCTTGAACATCACCTCGAGCGTTTCGCGATTGTAGCGTTTGCCTTTGCAGGTGTCGCAGGTGACGTACACGTCCGGCAGGAAGTGCATCTCGATCTTGATGAGGCCGTCGCCCTGGCAAGCCTCGCAGCGGCCGCCTTTCACGTTGAACGAGAAGCGGCCCGGCTCGTAGCCGCGGGCCTTGGATTCCGGCAGGCCCGCGAACCATTCGCGGATCGGTGTGAAGGCGCCGGTGTAGGTCGCGGGGTTGGAGCGCGGTGTGCGTCCGATCGGCGACTGATCGATGTCGATGATCTTGTCGATGTGCTCGAGTCCCTCGATCCGGTCGTGTGGAGCGGGGGCGTCGGCCGCGCCGTTGAGCTTGCGCGCGATCGATTTGTAGAGCGTGTCGATCAGCAGCGTCGACTTGCCGCCGCCGGAAACGCCGGTGACGCAGGTGAACAGGCCGAGCGGAATTTCCGCCGAGACGTTCTTGAGATTGTTGCCGCGCGCGTTGATGACCTTCAGCGTGCGCCGGTGGTTCGGCGGACGGCGCTCGGGGATAGGCACGAACTTGTCGCCGGTGAGATATTTGCCGGTCAGCGAGTTCGGGTTTTTCATGATCTCGGCAGGCGTGCCGCGCGCGACGATATGGCCGCCGTTGATGCCCGCGCCGGGCCCGACGTCGACGACATGATCTGCGAGCCGGATGGCGTCCTCGTCGTGTTCGACGACAATCACCGTGTTGCCGAGGTCCCGCAGTCGCTTCAGCGTATCCAGCAGGCGCGCGTTGTCGCGCTGGTGCAGACCGATGGAAGGCTCGTCCAGCACGTAGAGAACGCCGGTAAGACCGGAACCGATCTGCGAAGCGAGGCGAATGCGCTGGCTCTCGCCGCCGGACAGCGTACCGGAGGCACGCGACAGCGTGAGATAATTTAGCCCGACATCGAGCAGGAACGACAAGCGCTCGCGGATCTCTTTCAGGATTCGGACGGCGATCTCGTTCTGCTGCGTGTTCAGCACGTCCGGCACGGTCGCGAACCATTCGCCGGCCTTTTTCACCGACAACTCGGAGATTTCGCCGATATGCTTGCCGCCGATCTTGACGCACAGCGCTTCCGGCTTGAGGCGATAGCCGTGGCAGCCCGCGCAGGGCACATCGGCGAAATATTTGCCGAGCTCTTCGCGCGCCCATTCGCTTTCGGTTTCCGCGAAGCGGCGCTCGATATTGGTGATGATTCCCTCGAACGGCTTCTTGGTGTCGTAGGAGCGGGTGCCGTCCTCGTAGGAGAATTTAATGGCGTCTTCGCCCGAGCCATAGAGCAAGGCCGTCTGCGTCTTCTTCGGCAGATCTTTCCACTTGGTGTCGAGCGTGAACTTGTAGAACTTGCCGAGCGCCTGCAGCGTCTGGATGTAGTAAGGCGAGGACGACTTCGCCCATGGCGCGATTGCGCCCTTGCGCAGCGTCAGCTCCTTCTCCGGGATGATGAGCTCGGGATCGATGTGCTGCTCGACGCCGAGGCCGCCGCATTCGGGGCATGCGCCATAGGGGTTGTTGAACGAGAACAGCCGGGGCTCGATCTCGGGCAGGGTGAAACCAGAAACCGGACAGGCGAATTTCTCCGAGAACAGCAGCCGCTCAGGGCCGCTCTTATCGTGGATTTTCGCAGTCTTTTTCTCGGGCTTCTTGGTGTCGGTTGCTGCAGTGGCGGGCGCATCGGCGAATTCGACCACCGCTAGCCCTTCGGCGAGCTTCAGCGCGGTCTCGAAACTTTCCGCGAGCCGCTGGGCGATATCGGGCCGTACCACGATGCGGTCGACGACGACGTCGATGTCATGCGGGAATTTCTTGTCGAGTGCCGGTGCATCGGCAAGTTCATGAAACGTGCCGTCGATCTTGACGCGCTGGAAGCCCTTTTTGAGATATTCCGCCAGCTCCTTGCGGTATTCGCCCTTGCGGCCGCGTACCACCGGGGCGAGCAGATAGAGCCGGGTCCCTTCCGGCAGCGCCAGCACGCGGTCCACCATCTGCGAAACCGTCTGGCTTTCGATCGGCAAGCCCGTTGCGGGCGAATAGGGTACGCCGACGCGCGCCCACAATAGGCGCATGTAATCGTAGATTTCAGTGACGGTGCCGACGGTCGAACGCGGGTTCTTCGAGGTGGTCTTCTGCTCGATTGAGATTGCAGGCGACAGGCCGTCGATCTGGTCGACGTCCGGCTTCTGCATCATCTCCAGGAACTGGCGGGCATAGGCCGACAGCGATTCGACGTAACGGCGCTGGCCTTCGGCATAGATGGTGTCGAAGGCGAGCGAGGACTTTCCCGAGCCCGACAGGCCGGTGAAGACGACCAATCTGTCACGCGGCACTTCAAGGTCGACGTTTTTCAGATTGTGTTCGCGGGCGCCGCGAATGGTGATGGCGCGAGAGGCGCTCGCTGCCTGTCCACGTTGTTTTGCCTTGATGACTTCGTCCATGATCAGTTCCAGCGGGCCGGGCACAAGCAAGAACGCCGTGCCGGGCAAAACCGGATCGTGCGTCAGGCATAAGAGGATGGCCGTGACTGGAACGTAGGAAGAACGGAGGGAAATTTCCAGTGTCGGCTTTGCCAGATCACCGGAATCATTTGAGATCCGAGTGATTGATCCATGAGGGTTTCACGCGCGGAACGACCGGACACACTGTGTGGTGTTCGTTGGAGGCAACAAAAAAGGCCGGCTTTCGCCGGCCTTTTCGTTGGATCGCGTGAGCGATCAGCAAGTCTTAGTAGCGGGCAACAACCGGGCCACCCCAGTTGAAGTGGTAGTTGATGCCGGCCTTCACAGTGTGAAGGTCGTCGCTGTAGCGCACGGTACCGGGAGCAAACGCCACGGTGGTGTGATCGAAGTTGTAATACTGGTACTCGATCTTCGCCGACCAGGCCGGAGCGAACATGTATTCGAGGCCAGCGCCGACGGTGTAGCCAGTGTCCTTGCGGTCAACCAGGGCCAGCGAGGTCGAGTCGATGCCGCCGTTGTCGCGGAATGCAACACCGCCCTTGGCGTAGATCATGCCAGGACCCCAGGTGTAGCCGAGACGGCCAGTGACCGAAGCCAGCCAGTCGTTCTTGATGCGGATCGCATCGGTGCCGTCGCTGAAGGTATGACGGTTGCTCGACAGGCCGTTGAATTCGCCCTCGAGACCGACAACCCAGTTCGGAGCGAACTGGTAGTTGGCGCCGACAACGCCGCCGCCGAGGAACGAGCTGTCGTTACGGGTGCCGACAATAGCCGCGTTATCCGTGGTGAAGCCGCTCGAGCCCTGGAACGCGCCGCCAACCTGGGCACCGATGTAGAAACCGGTCCAGTTGTAGATCGGGGCAACGTAAGCCGGCGGAGCCTTGGTATAGGGGCGGGCCGCGAGGTCAGCAGCGAACACCGAGGTCGAGCTCAGAGCCGCGACAGTGGCTGCAAGAAGGATCTTTTTCATTTTTACTTCTCCAAAAACCGTGTCCCAGGTCTGTCCCAAGAGCGCGGGGTGTCCAGATTGCGTCCGCCGGGGTCAGCGCCACGCAGGTGGAATGATGAATTCCGATGCCCCGATCTATAACCCGGATTCCCTGAAAAAGCCGTGTCGCAAATATCACAGTCAGACGCGATGTTTTGAGTTCCAAAGTTCCACTTAAGAATTTGGAAACGCTAATTTTTCTTCAATTTTAGTTCCATCGATTTTGATCACAAAATGGTGAGTTTTTGCGCCGCGTTAAAAGCCATGTCGATCCAAGGACTTGCGCGGAACAAAACGGGTACGTATAAATGCTGACGGATATGCGCGCGTCGTATTGGTGTGGATAAGGGCGTCCTCGGAGCACGGAAGCTCCACCGCGGCGTTTCGATGTGTCCGCGAGTAGGCTTAGGTGCCGGGCTGGCGCATAGGTGGCGCCTTGGTGGAGATTGAAGATATGGCAGGCAGCGTCAACAAGGTCATTCTGGTGGGCAACCTCGGGGCGGATCCCGATGTCCGGCGCACCCAGGACGGTCGGCCGATCGTCAATCTGAGCATCGCGACCTCCGATACCTGGCGCGACAAGAATACTGGCGAGCGGAAGGAGAAGACCGAGTGGCATCGCGTCGTCATCTTCAATGAAGGGCTTTGCAAGGTCGCGGAGCAGTATCTGAAGAAGGGCGCGAAGGTTTATGTCGAAGGTGCGCTCCAGACCCGGAAGTGGCAGGACAAGGACGGCAAGGACAAATATTCGACCGAAGTCGTCCTGCAGGGCTTCAACTCGACGCTGACCATGCTCGATGGTCGTGGCGGTGGAGGAGGAGGCGGTTCGTTCGCCAGCGACGAGGGCGGCGGCTCCTTCGGCTCCGGCGGTCCGTCGCAGCGCCGTTCGGTCCCGGCCTCCGGCGGCCGTGATGACATGAATGACGACATTCCTTTCTAATCATCCAAAGGCGGCGCGGCCGCCATCGATGACGAACTGCACGGCGAGGGCAGCAAGCACCACGCCGAGCAGTCGTGACATCACGACATTACCGGTAACGCCGAGCAGCCGCGCCACGCGGCCTGCAAACACGAATGCAATCGCGCAGACGACGGCAATCACGATAATGATGCCGACGAGCGTCAGCAAAGGCGCTGGTTCAGCCTTGGTCTGTCCCGCCAGCAGTAGGGTGGCTGTGATGGCGCCGGGACCCGCGATCAGCGGGATCGCCAGCGGAAACGCGGCGATGTTGCGGGCATGTTCCTCAATGGCCTGTTCGGCCTGCCGTGCCTCGCGGGCCGGGCGGATGCCGAACACCATCTCGCCGGCAATAACGAACAACAGGATGCCGCCGGAAATCCGAAATGCGGGCAGGCCGATGCCGAGCCGCGCCAGCAGCCAGTTTCCGACCAGTGCGGTACCGATCAGGATTGCTCCGGCGATGACTGCGGCGCGATAGCCGGCGGCACGACGAACGGCCGGTGGCAACCCATGCGTGACAGACAGGAACGCCGGCGTGATTCCGATCGGATCAACCACGACGAACAACGTCACCAGCGCATTGAGAGCGTATTCGGGAAGCATGGATACCCCGCAGAACGGCAGCCCGTGTTGCCGGATTTTACGACGTCAGCCACGCGCGCGCACGATTTTGCCGATCCATTTTCGACAGGCCGTGCCTGAATTGTGCGCTCTGAAATCGGCTTTGACGAACGCTTTCGGCGGGGCGTGAAGGCGGCGCCCGAAGGGGCTCAATATCATCCTGCAAATGACTGAAAATACTTGACTATTCCCGCTGTATTTTGGCCCGAATAGATTGGCGAAAAACTACGATTCAGCCTATATAGGCGGGACATTTTGCACCCTCAGGATTCGCTCCCTTGACCGACCCGAAAGATCCGGCGGACGACAGCTCTGGTCCCGTCGACATCAAGCCCGTCTCGATCTCTGATGAGATGAAGCGCTCGTATCTCGATTACGCGATGAGCGTGATCGTGTCGCGTGCGCTGCCAGATGCGCGAGACGGCTTGAAGCCGGTGCATCGACGCATTCTCTACGGCATGTATGAGAACGGCTTCGAGTGGAATAAGCCGTACCGCAAGTCGGCGCGCACGGTCGGCGACGTTATCGGTAAGTATCACCCGCACGGCGACCAGTCGGTTTACGATGCCTTGGTGCGCATGGCGCAGGACTTCTCCATGCGCGTGCCACTGATCGACGGTCAGGGCAATTTCGGTTCGGTCGATGGCGATATGCCCGCGGCGATGCGCTACACCGAGTCGCGGCTGCAGAAGATTTCGCATTCGCTGCTCGACGATATCGACAAGGACACAGTCGACTTCCAGCCGAACTACGATTCCTCCGAACGCGAGCCGAAGGTTCTACCGGCGAAGTTTCCCAATCTTCTCGTCAACGGCGCCGGCGGCATTGCGGTCGGCATGGCAACCAACATTCCGCCGCACAATCTCGGCGAGGTGATCGATGCCTGCATCGCGTTGATCGACAATCCCGCGCTTGGCATTGACGATCTCATCAATATCGTGCCGGGACCGGACTTCCCGACCGGCGGCATCATTCTCGGCAAGCAGGGTATCCGCTCGGCCTATCATCTCGGCCGTGGCTCGATTGTGATGCGCGGCAAGGTCTCCATCGAGACCATTCGCAAGGATCGCGAAGCGATCGTCGTCTCCGAAATTCCCTATCAGGTGAATAAGGCGACGATGGTGGAGCGTATCGCCGAACTCGTTCGCGACAAGAAGATCGAGGGCATTTCCGACCTGCGCGACGAATCCGACCGTGACGGCTATCGCGTCGTCGTCGAATTGAAGCGTGACGCGGTGCCGGACGTGGTGCTGAATCAGCTTTATAAGTTCACGCCATTGCAGACGAGCTTCGGCGCCAACATGGTGGCGCTCGATGCAGGCCGTCCGCAGGTGATGAATCTGAAGGACCTGCTGACGATTTTTGTCGCGTTCCGCGAGAACGTCGTCTCCCGGCGCACGAAATTCCTGCTCAACAAGGCGCGCGACCGTGCGCATATCCTGGTCGGTCTCGCCATTGCCGTCGCCAATATCGACGAGATCATCAAGGTCATCCGTACCTCGCCCGATCCGGCGACGGCACGGGATACCTTGATGTCGCGCGACTGGCCGGCGAAGGACGTCGCGACCATGATGATGCTGATCGACGATCCGCGCCATCGTATCGCCGAGGACGGCACCGCGCGGCTGTCGATGGAACAGGCCAAGGCCATCCTCGATCTGCGCCTGCAGCGTCTCACGGCGCTCGGTCGCGACGAGATCGCCGAAGAACTCGACAAGCTCGCTGTCGAGATCGCCGATTATCTCGATATCCTGCGTTCGCGGGCGCGCGTGCAGGGCATCGTCCGCGATGAACTGACGGCGGTGAAGAACGAATTCGCGACGCCGCGCCGCACTGTGATCGTCGATCAGGAAGGCGAAGTCGAGGACGAGGACCTGATCCAGCGCGAGGACATGGTCGTGACCGTGTCGCACGCGGGTTACGTCAAGCGTGTGCCGCTTTCGACCTATCGCGCGCAGAAGCGCGGCGGCAAGGGTCGCTCCGGCATGCAGACGCGCGACGAGGATTTCGTCTCGCGGCTGTTCGTCGCCTCGACGCATACGCCGGTTCTGTTCTTCTCCTCGCGCGGGCAGGTCTACAAGGAGAAGGTCTGGCGGCTGCCGATGGCGGCGCCGAACGCGCGCGGCAAGGCGCTCATCAATATCCTGCCGATGGAGCAGGGCGAGCGCATCACCACCATCATGCCGCTGCCGGAGGATGAATCCTCGTGGAGCGAGCTCGACGTGATGTTCGCCACCACCGGCGGTAATGTCCGGCGCAACAAGCTATCGGATTTCGTCGAGGTCCGCCGTTCCGGCATCATCGCGATGAAGCTGGACGAGGGCGAGGCGATCGTCGACGTGCAGATTGCGAAGGAAAGCGACGACGTGCTGCTGACGGCGGCGGGCGGACAGTGCATCCGCTTCCCGGTTACCGACGTGCGCGTGTTCCAGGGCCGCACCTCGATGGGTGTACGCGGTATCAATCTTGGTGATGGCGACAAGCTGATTTCGCTCACCATCCTTCGCCACATGGATGTCAACGCTGACGAGCGCGCCGCCTATCTGCGCCGCGCCAACGCGGTACGCCGCGGCGGCGTCGAGGACGAGGTGGGCACGGACAACGAGGAGGCGACCGGCGCGATCGAACTCGGCGAGCAACGTTATGTCGAGATGTCGGCCAACGAGCAGTTCGTGCTGACCATCAGCGAGAACGGCTACGGCAAGCGCACCTCGTCTTACGAGTATCGAACCACGGGACGCGGCGGAAAGGGCATCGTCGCGATGTCGGTCAACGGCCGCAACGGCAAGCTCGTGGCGTCGTTCCCTGTCGAGGACAGCGACCAGATCATGCTGGTGACTGACAAGGGCCAGCTCATCCGCTGTCCGGTGGAAGACATTCGCATCGCGGGCCGCTCGACGCAGGGCGTGACCGTGTTCAACACCGCCGATGACGAACGTGTGGTGTCGGTCGAGCATCTCTCGGACGAAGCGGAAAACGGCAACGGCGAGTAACCGGGCGATACAATCGCCCGGTTATCGTCGGAAAATGGATCTGCTGGCCGCCGGATTGAACGGCGGCCCCTACAGGATGGCTTTACCGTAGCTAATCGAGCGAATGTTTCGCGGCGATGACGTTCGACCAAAAAGCCGGAATGCCGTCCAACGGCTCGAGCCAGAAATTGTAATTGGACCTCAGGCGCTTCAATTCGCGACCAAGGCGTCCGTCGATGGTGTCGCCGGTTTCGCGAATGGCATAGAGATGCCGGTAGCCGTACTGCTGAAGCACACCATAGGCTTCAGCGCCGGGTCCCGTTTGATCGCTTTCAAATACAATGATTGGCGAATGATCCGTCAGGGTTTGCTTCAGTCCCTTGAAGACCGACGCTTCGAATCCTTCGACATCGCATTTTACAAATCCGATGCGGCGTCGGCCGTTTGCGATTTCCGGATCGATTTCCCGCAGCAGATTGTCACCGTTCTTGACCTGCAGGTCGATGGTCGAGGCGCCTTTGATCGCGAATGAGCCGTGTCCGTCGTTACCTTCGCTATCCTGTGTAAACGGCAGAACCGCATCTTCCGGGCCGAGTCCGACGCGCTGTACTTTGACGTTCCGGCAATTCGACAAAACAATATTGGCTTCCAGTAGCGCCGCGACCGACGGGTTCGGCTCGAATGCGATGACGTCGCGGAAGAGCTTCGAAAAAACGACGGCGTGATTGCCGATGTTGGCTCCGATATCGAGCGCCGTCGTGTTGGAGAGACCTTGTGATTCAATAAGCCGTCTCAGGATCGTCAGTTCGTGGCGTTCGTAGAAGCCATTTGCGATCACGTTCATGCCGACGAAATCAGTCGGGATCACTGCAAATTTGCCGAAATCGGCGCGCCGCTTCGCTGCGTGCCTGACCAGGGTTTTGACAACGAACTCTCTCACACGCTCCACGACATAATGCGAGCGTTCGATCGTGACGCCATCGATGGCCATGCGCGCCTCCCATTCGATAAAAATTTACGCATCGCAATCTAGGGGAGCGCTTGGCAGGCTAATAGCTGCTGTCGCCGATCACTTACGATTAACCCTATTACGGCAACTTTTAATTAAAGTAGAGACATGCCCGTTTACCGCATTAATTAAAATTACGATGGATCGTTGTGTGATCCACATTCGTGGCGTCTATGTTTTCGGAGGACCGATTAGCAAGGTTGCTGAAATCGGACGATGGGAAACTTGGCATTGCAAGGCACTGCATCATTATATCGTTTGGAGATATTGCCTCTAACGTCGCTGCGCTTTTTTGCGGCGGTCTATGTGGTCATTTTTCATTATTGGACGTCATATCATCTCAGTGACACCAGGCCGTTGATTGTCGAACTGGGGCATACCGGTGTTACGTTCTTCTTTCTTCTGTCGGGCTTCATTCTGTCTTACAGCTATAATGACGGTGGCCGCTTTCCGAAGGATGGGCACGTCAAATTCTATCTTGCGAGGTTTGCCCGCATATATCCGGTCTACATCGCCACTATTGTCGTGATGTTTCCGGCACTTTTTCTTCTGAGAAATAGTGGCGTCGCCGATCAGGTCTATCGGGAGATTTGGGCGGTTACCGCACCTTTCGCGCTGCATGCCTGGATTCCGGGCGCGGCTTGTTCATTGAATTGCCCCAATTGGTCCATCTCCACCGAAGCGTTTTTTTATCTTCTTTTCCCGCTGTTTTTCGAGCCCGTTTACAGACGGCCTGTTCTCGTGATTGTGCTGGCCTTTGCCATAATGGCGATAACATGGTTCACGCAGATCGAAAGCTGGCTTGACACAGGACGCTCGCTTGAAGCGATGAGGACAGTCACTTTTGCTTCCGATCCAGCCGGTGACTTACAGATGCAGCTATTCTCTTATTTTCCGCTAACGCGTTTTCCGGAATTCCTGATCGGCATAGGCCTTTATGGGCTTTGGAAGCAGGGCGCGGATCAAATCGCTGCACGACAGCTTTATCTTGTCGCCGGTGTCGGTGCGTTGCTTATATTGGCGACCGCACATTGGGTGCCGGAAAATGTTCTACGAACAGGCTGGAGTGTAATCTGCTTTGCTCCACTTGTTCTGGCCGCGGCCAACACGCGTTCTGGATTTCTGTCTAGGCCGGATATTGTCTGGCTCGGAAAGATCTCATTTGCACTCTATCTGGTGCATTCACCGGTCGATTCATATCTGCGAACGGTTGACCGTATGGCGCTGGGCTCGAGATTGTCAGAGATGCCATTCCTATTTTGCAGCATTGCGATCGTGATCGCGCTGATTTCAGCTGCGCTGCTGTTTCATTGTGTCGAGGAGCCTGCAAGAAGGATCATTCTTGCGTCGGTCAAACGCAGCAGAACAACTTGTTAGTAGCGGCGAAATGCCAAGGGCCTGTGATTTCCGAGGGGTTAGGAAAACGGTCCTCTCCTAGCGCGGGGCAACCACGCGAATATGGGTAAGCACCGGCCGAGGCGTTGCATCCCCGCGTCGCAAGCACGCGGCGGAAATGTTCGGCCAGTCCTGCTGGGCGCAATCGGCGCTCGCGAGCGTCAGTCTGTCGCCGCGTGTGAGGGCAGCCGGTTCGCTGGCTTCCACCTGCGGAGCGAAAGTCGGCAGCGAGATCAACACAACGCCGGCAAATGCGGCCAAGGCTGCTGCAGCACCCAGAATTTTCGGTGGATCGGCCAGTTTCGCGTCCAGCATCATGTCCCATCTCCCGCGCCCTCGGACGCTTCCGGAGAAGACGCGGCTGAGCCGGATTGGTTCGTGGCAATTGGGGGCGGGGCGCAGAAAAATAATCGGTAACCGTATGGGAACCGGCTCGCTTGCGGCCCTCCGCCGGGCGGGGTAGGAGGAAGAATGGCTCGTGTCGCACTTTATCCGGGGTCGTTCGATCCCGTCACCAATGGCCACGTCGACGTGGTGCGCCAGGCCTGCAGCCTGGTCGACCGGCTGATCGTGGCGATCGGCGTACATCCCGGCAAGGCGCCGTTGTTCTCCATCGAGGAGCGCCGCGCCATGATCGTGGAGGTGTTCGCCCCGCTCGCAGCCTCGACGGGCTGCGCCATCGAATGCGTGACCTTCGACAATTTGACCGTCACGGCGGCCCAGAAAGCCGGTGCTTCGATCCTGATCCGGGGGCTGCGCGACGGCACCGATCTGGATTACGAGATGCAGATTGCCGGCATGAACCAGACCCTGGTGCCGGACGTGCAGACGATTTTTATTCCGGCCTCCGCCACAGTTCGCCCGATCACCGCCACGCTTGTGCGCCAGATTGCGAGTATGGGCGGCGATGTATCGGCTTTCGTCCCGAAAGCGGTCGCGGCCCGTCTCAAGGCGAAATTCCCGTACTAACCTTCGCGTGGCGGCGCGCTTCCCGACCAGCGCAACCTGCTCGCGACCTGCATTAAACCTTTTCCCAACGCCAACGGAGTTTTCATGATCAGACTGCTTGCCGTCCTCGGTGCCCTGATGCTGGCGGCGCCGGCCTTTGCCCAGAAGCTGCCCGCGAACCTCGACAAGGCCAACGCCATCGTCATCGACACCACCAAGGGTCGCGTCGTGGTGCAACTGCGTACCGATCTTGCGCCGGGCCATGCCGAGCGCATCAAGCAGCTCGCCCGCGACGGCTACTACAACAACGTACCGTTCCATCGTGTCATTGAGGGCTTCATGGCGCAGACCGGCGACGGCAAGAACTTCAACGGCACCGGCGGCTCGAAATATCCGAACCTGAAGGCGGAATTCTCCAACGTGCCGTTTACGCGCGGCGTCGTCGGCATGGCACGCTCAAGCGATCCGAATTCGGCGAACTCGCAGTTCTTCATTATGTTCAACGACTACCCGTCGTTGAACGGCAAATACACCGTGATCGGTCAGGTCGTGTCGGGCATGGACGTCGTGGACAAGCTCAAGCGTGGCGAGCCGGTGCAGGACCCCGACAAGATGGTCAAGGTGCAGGTCGCCTCCGACATCAAGTAATCGCTGCACCGCCTTGCGGCATTTTCATTCGTTCAAGAAGGAAAGAAAAATCATGGCAGACAACGACAACACTCTCATTCTGGAAACCACGCAGGGCGAGGTGACCATCGAAATGCTTCCCGACCTTGCGCCCGGCCATGTCGCGCGCATCAAGGAACTGGTGCGTGAAGGTTTCTACGACGGCATCGTCTTTCACCGCGTGATCGATGGCTTTATGGCACAGACCGGCTGCCCGCACGGCACGGGCACCGGCGGCTCGGGCAAGAAGCTGAAGGCCGAATTCAATGCCGAGCCGCATGTGCGCGGTACGGTGTCGATGGCGCGCGCCGCCAACCCGGATTCCGGCGACAGCCAGTTCTTCATCTGTTTCGAGGACGCCCGCTTCCTAGACAACCAGTACACTGTCTGGGGCAAGGTGATCTCCGGCATGGAAAACGTCGACAAGATCAAGCGCGGTGAGCCGGTGCAGAACCCCGACAAGATCGTCAAGGCGCATATGGCAGCCGACGCCGCGTAACCGCCATCCAGCAGCTTTGCATTACTTCATGCCCGGCCTTGCGCCGGGCATGATTGTTTGGGTGACCCTCAACATAGAAGTTGCCCGGCCGGGGCTGGAGGGTCATAACGGGCCATCATGCGTACCGATTTGTTCGATTTTGATCTCCCTCCAGAGAGCATTGCCCTGCGTCCCGTCGAGCCCCGCGAGAGCGCCCGGCTTCTGGTGGTGCGGCCCCGCGTCGGCCTCGAGGATTATACGGTGCGCGACCTGCCGGATCTGTTGCGCGCCGGCGACCAGCTTGTCGTCAACGACACCAAGGTGATCGCAGCGCAATTGTCGGGACGCAGGATCGGCGGGGCGACCGAGCCGCGCATCGATGTAACGCTCATCAAACGCGTCGACGGCTCGCGCTGGCAGGCACTGGTGCGGCCCGCGCGCAAGCTTGCGGAGGGCGATGTCGTTCGCTTCGGCAATGAGGGACGGGTGTGTCTGCTTGGCACTCTCGATGCGACCGTGGAGGCCAAGGGCGAGGCTGGCGAAATCACGCTGGCGTTCGCGTTTCATGGCCCGGTGCTCGATCAGGCCATCGCCGATCTCGGCGCGCCGCCACTGCCGCCCTATATCGCCTCGCGCCGCGCGCCTGACGAAAAGGATGTCGGCGACTATCAGACAATGTTCGCCAAACACGAAGGCGCGGTTGCGGCCCCGACGGCCGGGCTGCATTTCACGCCCGCACTCGAGGCCGCGCTCGCATCGCGCGGCATTGGTGTGCAGCGTCTGACGTTGCATGTCGGGGCGGGCACGTTCCTGCCGGTGAAGGCCGATGATACCGAAGACCACAAGATGCATTCCGAGTGGGGCAGCATCTCGGCGGAAACGGCGGATGTTCTCAACAATGCGCGCGCCAAGGGCGGTCGCATCGTTGCGGTCGGCTCGACCGCAATGCGACTTCTGGAAAGTGCTGCAGATGAGAATGGCACCATCCAGCCTTTCACCGGTGAGACGGCGATCTTCATCACGCCGGGCTATCGGTTTCGTGCGGTCGATGTGATGATGACGAACTTCCATCTGCCGCGCTCAACCTTGTTCATGCTGGTTTCGGCCTTTTCGGGGCTGGAGACGATGCGCGCGTCCTATGCGCATGCCATCGAAAAAGGTTATCGATTCTATTCCTACGGTGATGCCTGCTTGCTGTTCGCCGACAAAGGCCACGCTGCATGAGCGTCGCTAATCACTTCAAGCTGCTTGGCCGCGACGGCGAAGCGCGCACCGGCGTGCTAACGACGCCGCACGGTGAGGTACGTACCCCAGCCTTCATGCCGGTCGGCACCGCGGGCGCGATGAAGGGCATCCACTGGCGCGACATCCGCGAGACCGGTGCCGACATCGTGCTCGGCAACACCTATCATCTGATGCTGCGCCCGACGGCGGAGCGCATCGCGGCGCTTGGCGGCTTGCAGACATTCACCGGCTGGAAAGGGCCGATGCTCACCGATTCCGGCGGCTTTCAGGTGATGTCGCTGTCGAAGCTACGCAAGGTTACGGAGCAGGGCGTCCGCTTCAAGTCGCACATCGACGGCGCGGTGCTCGATCTTACGCCGGAACGCGCCATCGAAGTGCAGCGTCTGTTCGGTTCGGATATCGCGATGCAGCTCGACGAGTGCGTGCGGTTGCCCGCGCCGCGTGGCGAGGTCGAGCGCGCGATGCAACTGTCGCTGCGCTGGGCGGAGCGCTGCAAGCGCGCTTTCGAGACTGCGCCGCCGGGCCACATGCTGTTCGGTATCGTGCAGGGCGGCGATGTTGCCGAACTACGGCGGCGGAGTGCGGCTGCGCTCGGCGAAATCGGTTTTCACGGTTATGCGGTAGGCGGACTCGCGGTTGGTGAGCCGCAAGAGGTGATGCTGGCGATGATCGAGGAGGCCGCGCCGCTGCTGCCGCAGGATCGCCCGCGCTACCTGATGGGTGTCGGTACGCCGGACGACATGATCGAAGCGGTCGCACGCGGCATCGACATGTTCGATTGCGTTCTGCCGACACGGAACGGTCGCCATGGCCACGCCTTCACGCGCCGCGGCGTCATCAACCTGCGCAACGCCCGCCATGCCGACGATCCGCGTCCGCTGGACGAGGAAAGCCCGTGGCTGCCCGCGCGCAGCTATTCGCGCGCCTATCTGCATCATCTGGTGAAAGCGGGCGAGGCGCTTGGTGCGATGCTGTTGTCCGAGATCAACATCGCCTATTTTCAGACACTGATGAGCGACATCCGCGATGCGATCGCAGCCGGTACCTTCGCGGATTTTCGTGCTGTAACGAAAGCGGGCTGGGCGGCGGGCGATCTGCCACCGCGTTAGAAATCAGCCTGCTTGGGGGCGTCCGGACAATCCTTCAGCGTATGCTTGGTCACGAAGCCGTGGCCGCAAGTATCGCAGGTCCACAGGTAGCTCACGACATTGTCGGAGAAGGCCGAGGCTTCGGCGGCGACCATCGTGTCGGCGCAGATCGCGCAGATCATACGCTCGGCTCCGCGCTGAAACGAGAACGGCGCGAGCGTCGGGCGGATTTCAGCAGTAGCCGTCATCGGGACCTCCCTCTGGTTAGCGTCGTTGATCGGCGGTACTACTAAAGCCTACACCCGTACTTTGAAGAAGGCGCAACACAAATGCGTTTGTTTTGCGATTTGTTCTATCGCAATGCACACATCCGCGTGTTCGGGTCTTTGCGTAACGGAGAAAAGACAGATTAAATGATTGCCTGTTTTTGAATTCCATTTCGCCAGGAGCGCGCCATGAATTCGTCGCCGGACAAGACCGTTTCCAAGTGCCATGTCGGGCGGGGCGGCATTTACGATAGCATCGTCGATGCAGCGGGTTGCACGCCGATCGTGCGGCTGCGGCGGTTGCCGGAACAGCAAGGTGTCTCCGCCACGATTTTAGCCAAACTTGAATATTTCAACCCAGCCGCCAGCGTGAAGGACCGCATTGGCGCTGCGATGGTAAAGGCCATGGAAGAGGCCGGAGCCATCAACAAGGACACGGTGCTGATCGAGCCGACCTCCGGCAACACCGGCATCGCGCTTGCTTTTGTCGCTGCCTCGCGCGGCTATCGCCTCAAACTCGTGATGCCGGATTCAATGTCGGTTGAGCGGCGCAAGATGCTCGCCTTCCTCGGTGCTGAGATCGTACTTACGCCGGCGGCGCAGGGGATGAAGGGGGCGATTGCGACCGCCGAGGAACTGGTGCGCACCACGCCGAACGCCGTAATGCCGCAGCAGTTCAAGAACCCGGCCAACCCGAGCGTGCACCGCCGCACGACGGCGGAGGAGATCTGGAACGACACCGCGGGCAACCTCGATATTTTCGTGGCGGGTGTCGGCACCGGCGGCACGATCACCGGCGTCGGTCAGGTGCTGAAGCCGAGGAAGCCGTCGCTGCAGATCGTCGCGGTCGAGCCGGAGGAAAGCCCGGTGCTGTCCGGTGGCAAGCATTCACCCCACAAAATTCAGGGGCTCGGCGCGGGCTTCGTGCCGGATATCCTCGACCGCTCGGTGATCGATGAGGTCGTGACGGTGAACAGCACTAAGGCGATCGAGATGTCGCGATCTCTCGCACGCATGGAGGGGATCGCGGGCGGCATCTCCTCAGGCGCTGCGGTCGCGGCAGCGCTCGAGCTCGGCAAGAGGCCGGAAAATGCCAGCAAGACGATTCTCACGGTGATTCCGTCTTTTGCCGAGCGTTATCTCTCGACGGTGCTGTTCGAGGATATCTGACGAGTAGCCCTTTGGGCGATATCACTGTGGTTCTGCTGGTTTGCGGTGTTTAAGCACCGCGAATTGGTCGGGGCGGGGCCTTTTGAGCGGTCGTCCCGTCGCTGGCATCAGCCATTGGGCTAAAATGCATGCGAAGTAGATGTTTACCGTTTTAGCCTAACATACACTTTCATCGCGCCTGAGATTCGGGCCGTGCGTTCTTGTGTCTTCGCATTTTCATCACCGTCGAATCTGTTGATGGGATCTGATCCGAGATGACAAATCCGCAGCCGCTTCATGCGCAAACCTTAGCCGCGCCGGAGCGCGCGCAGACATCGACCATCTCGGAAAGGCTGGTCGATGAACTTGGAAATGGTCTTGGCAATCTCGGCGTCGAACTCGCGGATGTGCTGGGCAACCTGCACGATGTCGCAAGCCGCGTCTCGCGGCAGTCCGAACAGTTTGGCCATTTGCAGCAGACCGCCGACACCATGGTCACGGCCAACCGCAACATCGACGGCGCGGCGCGCACGGTGCAATCGTTCACGGCCAACGCGGCTGCTGAAATCACGGAATCGCGCGAGGTCGTCACCTCAGCGGTTGAAAATATTACCGGGCTTGTCAGCGCCGTCAGCCGGATCGAAGGCAGGCTTGCGGCGATCAGTCAGGTTCTGTCGCAGGTCGGCAAGGTGTCGGGCACCATTGAGACCATCGCCAAGCAGACCAATCTTCTCGCGCTCAACGCCACGATCGAGGCGGCGCGTGCGGGTGATGCCGGACGGGGCTTTGCGGTCGTTGCCAGCGAAGTGAAGAACCTTGCTGAAGCGACGCGGCAGGCGACCTTGCAGATCGGCCAGACTGTGCACAACCTCGACGGCGAGGTCGGTCGCCTGATCGAGGACAGCGAGGTTGCGACCCGTTACGCCAAGGATGCGGGTGAGGGCGCCAATCATATTCAAGGTACGATCAATCGCGTCCATGAGGGATTTGCGACCGTCGAGCGCGACATCACAGCGATTGCGACGGCCGCCACCGCCAACATGCAGCACTGCGACGTAGTGCTCGCCGAACTGGGCGATCTTGCCAAGGGTGTGGACCTGTCGTCCAGCGACCTCAAGCATGCTGACGATCGTGTCGAAGGGTTGCTTGGCGCCTCCGAGACGCTCATCAAGGCGATCGCCGAGAGCGGCGTCGAGACTTCGGACACGCCTTTCATTGAGGCGGCAGTCGAGACGGCGGAGAAAGTCAGCCGGGCATTCGAGGCCGCGATCGCGTGCGGCGAGATTACCGAGCAACAATTTTTCGATCAGACCTATCGGGAAATCGAGGGTAGTAACCCCACGCAATATCTTTCCGCCTATGTAGAGCTGACGGACCGGATCCTGCCACCGATCCAGGATCCCGTTCAGAAAATGGATTCACGCGTGATGTTTAGCGTTTCATTCGCGCGCGATGGGTATCTGCCGACGCACAATCCGAATTACCGGCACCCGCAGGGCGATGACCCGGTCTGGAACGCTGCCAATTGCCGGAACCGGCGAATCTTCAAGGATCGCGCGGTCGAAAAGGCTGCCGCCAGCACGGCGCCGTTCCTGTTGCAGACCTATCGCCGCGACATGGGCAACGGCCAGTTCGCGCTGCTGAAGGACGTATCGGCCCCGATCCGCATCCGGGGCCACCATTGGGGAAGCTTCCGGATCGGCTTTCGTCAGGCGTGACCGTCCCATTTCGCTGCGCCAAGCCTAGAAGATTGAACTGACTGGCAAAAAAGCCGTTGAGGGAGGTCATCAAGGAGCCTGTTTTCGGCTCTCATGGCTTGACCCGTGGGAGTGAGACCCCTACACACCGCGACGAGTGAGCGCGTAGCTCAGGTGGTAGAGCACGTGACTTTTAATCATGGGGTCGAGGGTTCGAGTCCCTCCGCGCTCACCAATTCTATCATGATATCATAGTATTGCATGATAAGTGGCCGGATATTCTCGGCCATATTTTTTTGTGTCCGTCTCATGTCCGCAAATTGCTAGCCTGTGAATCCAATTCTGACCGAGAAACGACACGCGACGTTTTCCAGATGACAAGGATTGACCGCTCAAGACGTTCACGATACGTTCCAAATGTGCTGATGCCAGTAATCAGGGGATTTACTTCGCTGGCGTTTACCGAGAGGAGCACGCTCTAACCGAGCTAAATCCGCTACCTTCGGGAGAAGGTTGATCGTGCGATGGCACGATAGGACAGGTTCCTAGGCTGGACTCTTTGAGCGGCCGGAAAATGTGGATGGCGAAGTGAGCCGGTAAATCCTGTGGGATCTAGCAGGAACGCTCAGTGCGAGCGCCGGAGAGAGAACTGAACGCCCGAAAGGGCCCCATTCAGGTCTCGATCCGTTGCGCCTTAACCGTTGCGACGAGACCTCAAAAGGAGATCATCGCAATGGCTGCAGAAGTCAGCAATCACCCTGAATCAATACTCGACGGCTATGTGCTGGAAAGCGACTTTGCAAAGAGCGCAAAAGTCCATCCAAGAACCATCGCGCGGTATCGCACAAAGCCAGATGGGCTGCCCTACCTCGAATTTGGCGGACGAATCTACATTCCTATCATCGAGGCGCGGGCATGGCTCAGCGAGCAGGTGAAGCGCCCGAATCCGCGCCGTAGAGCAGCGTGACATGGCGACCATCCTTCCGTTTCCGCTCGCAAGTCGGCGGGTGATGATTGAGAAGCAGGCGCGATATGCCGCCGAACTCAATCCTGATGCTGCTGAACGGCATATCCAGCAGCAACTCAAGGTTCAAGCTGACAGCATGCGTCGTCGCGGCGTCGATGAGGACATCATCGCCCGCGAACTTCGCTGCATGGAAACAGCCATTCGGTCGGCTTTGTGCAGGGCATCGATGGGACTAGGAGGCCGCACTTGAGCGCGCTTCCATCACTGACAGAAACGCAAAGGGTCCGGCGACAACAACGTCGCTTCATCAAAGACGGATCGGTGCCGGAAAACGCACTGATATGGCGCGGCAACCGGGCCCGCGGGAAGGCGCTGCGACTTTGGCGTTCAAGCGTCAGCAGGGCATTTTCCGCTCGTCCTCGATGCCTGAGAGTTGCATGGATGCTCGAATGGTTATTCGGCAAGAAAGGCTACGCATTTCCCACAGACGCCTTTCTCGGGAACGAGCTCGGTATGAACCAGGACCATGTTCAAGAGGCATTGAAGGATCTCGAACGGGGAGGGGCGATCATCCGCGCGAGCGTTTTCGTCCGCGACAAGCCCGAACGCCGCATCTGGCCAAACGAGTCAATCTTACCCCCTGACACAAGGGGTAAGGTTACCCCCCGCCGGCGGGCCAATGACCCCCCTGACGCAAGGGGACAGACATCTCAAGAAGGAAGCAACTTCCCAAAAACGTTTCTATCGCGGACGGTTTTGGAGGCCCGAAGGGCCGCCCAAATCAACCAGCAACGAGAGCGTCGCACCGTCGAAAGCCCTGAGGACGCGGCGTGATACGGCGGTCAATTAGCAATGCTTCGCATGAGCCCGCCTTGGCGGGCGTATGGGGTCAAGGGGGCAAGCCCCCTTGCCTTACTCTTGCTAAAACTTTCACATGAAGGAGAACGCAGTGTCGCCCGGATCAAGTGCGGCAACGGGGTTTGGGTGTCGCTTGAGTCGAGTCTATCTAGGGTAAAAAATACTTTTCATTCAGCCGAGGTACTTCATGGAAAGAAGCGCGTGGCCAAAATTTGACGCGGGGAACGCAAACCATCTTCATGCCATCGGGGTAATAGCGGTGACCTACGTTCAGTTTGAGCGAAGCGTTGAAAGTATGTTTTTGCACCATCCTGCGAACAAGCTCATACCAAATGACCTTTTGACCCGCTACTTTCTCACCCTCAATGAGGAACAACGGATTAAGGCGATCCATCAATTTTACAGCGAAGCTGAAAAAGATCAGCAGGTAGTCTACGCAGCTCACAATGTCCTTAAATTTTTCGACTGGGCTCATGATACGCGCAACAAAGTCCTTCACTCCGAACGATATCCTGCTGGCGTCGGGGCAGATGCTGACAGGTTTTATGCGACCAAACGCGCAAGCAAGAGGGATCCATCCTCAAAGTATATTACTCTTGACCTCGATACGCTCAGGTCCATTGCTGACCGCATGCGGGAGGGCATCGTCGCGTCCGCAGAAATTAACATTCATGTGAGGTATCGCGACGAAAGCCATACGACAGAGAGTAAATGGATTTTGCCTTATCTGAACTCCAGCGGCCTTAAGCTTCTGCCGATTCCGGAGCGTATCAAGCTAGCCGATTATCCTTGGGGATGAAGCCATTTCGACTTTCGTCCGCTACGGCCTCTTAGGTCGTATCGTGCGCTGATTGTTAGGCGGTGCTTCGCGAGTGAGATTTTAGCAGCTTCATTGTGTCTGACATGCACCGACTGTTGCTGACACAAGATACTTAATCATGCGCGTCATCATGACAAAACACTGAAATTATTGACGAACTAATTCGTGCTGATATCTGTGTCCGTATCGCGTCCGCGTTGGACGAGGAAACGCAACGGATTTTCGCGCGATCGATGACGTCACGAATTACTAGAGCCCGCTGTTCAATTTGTTCACATTCCGACCGGGCGCGGATTGAGATGGCGCGCATCAGCGGTGCCAGCCTCGACTGCATCGCAGCGACCTTCAACGTTCACCGTGACGCGGTGTGGCGGCATTGCACGAAGCACGTCAGCGACGAGCAGCGCTCCATGTACCTGGCCGACGTCGATCTGACGGCTCTAGCGGCCCGCGCCAATGCCGAGAACATGAGCCTGATGGACTATCTCGCTATCGTGCGCGGGACGCTCATGGCGCAGATGCAGGTCGCTGCTGGCGTCAATGACCGGTCCAGTACCGCGGCTCTGGCTGGCAAGCTGAATGAAACCTTGAAGCTGATCGGGCAGTTCACCGGCGAACTGATGAGGATCAGCCCGGCCCACATCACGAACAACTCGATCGTATTCATGAGCAGCCCGCTCTATGCGGAGCTCGAACGGATGCTGATCACCACGCTTTCCGAGCATCCAGAAGCCCTCGCAAAGGTCGTGGATGGCCTTCGGGCATTGGAGGCAAAAGCACCCGCGCCGGACATGTCAGCGATTGCTGCTCCTTTGCTGGAGCACCAGCATGCAGCCTAACGCACAGATGTTTGGCAAGTTGGCGGATGCGCTTTCGACAAGTTGGCGCGTCTTGGCCCGGCCGTCGCAGTTGCCACCTGATGGCGATTGGAACGGATGGCTGGTGATGGCCGGCCGTGGCTTTGGCAAGACCAGAACCGGCGCCGAATGGGTCAAAGAACAGGTTGAGGCTGGTACTGCCAAGCGCATTGCGCTGATCGCACCGACGAGCGCCGATGCCAGAGACACGATGGTCGAAGGCGAGAGCGGAATTCTCTCCATCTCGTCGACATGGTGTCGCCCCGACTATGAGCCGTCCAAGCGTCGTCTGACGTGGCCGAATGGCGCGGTGGCATCCACCTTCAGTTCTGAGGAAGCGGATCGCCTGCGTGGTCCCCAGTTCGATCTAGCATGGGCTGACGAGTTGGCGGTCTGGAACGAGCCGCAAGCAACGTGGGATATGCTGATGTTCGGCCTTCGTCTGGGCAAGCATCCGCGCTGGCTGGCGACGACAACGCCGAAGCCGATCAAACTTCTCAAGGAACTGCTCACGCGCGAAGGAAAGGACGTCGTTGTCACGCGAGGATCGACGTTCGAGAACGAAGCCAACTTGGCCGCTCCCTTTCTGACAGCCATCAGGAAGCGCTACGAGGGCACAAGGCTGGGTAGACAGGAATTGAATGCCGAACTGCTGTCCGACACACCCGGCGCGTTGTGGCAGCTAGACCAACTCGACAAATGCAGGGTTAAGCGCGCCCCTGAGCTTAAACGGATCGTGGTGGCGATCGATCCTGCTGTTAGCAACAACGAAGGGTCCGACGAAACCGGAATCATCGTCGCCGGCATCGATCACAACGAACACGGATATCTGCTGGAGGATTGTTCGGGCCGATACGCCCCACACGAATGGGCGGCCAAAGCCACTGCAGCTTATCGGAGATGCAGCGCAGATCGGATCATCGCTGAGAAGAACCAGGGCGGCGATATGGTCGAGAACACGCTGCGGATGATTGATCGCAGCATCCCGTGTCATTCGGCCTGCAATATTGACCCCGTAAGCCGGGGGATCGGCGTCCAAAATTGACCCCCTACCATTAGCCTGTTGCGCTGCCTGCTTCGTAACAAAGCAGGTGGTCGGAGATGCTGATCGTGGAGACGATTGCGCGGATACGGCGTGAGCACTTCATCAAGGGCAAGACGATCAAGGAGATTGCCCGGGACCTGAAGGTGTCACGGAACACGGTGCGGAAGGTGCTGAGGTCGGGAGAGACCTCATTTGAGTACGAGCGTGTTGTCCAGCCGAGGCCCAAGCTCGGAAGATGGGCAACGGAGCTCGACGTGTTGCTGGCGGCAAATGCGACCAAGGCCGCTCGCGAGCGACTGACGCTGATCCGGATCTTCGAAGAGCTGCGCGGGCGTGGATACGACGGTGGCTACGATGCCGTGCGGCGTTACGCCAGACGATGGAGTACGGACCGTGGACAATCGACGGCTGCGGCCTATGTCCCGCTGAGCTTTGCGCCTGGGGAAGCTTATCAGTTCGACTGGAGCCACGAGGTAGTTCTGCTTAATGGCGTGACGGTGATGGTGAAGGCCGCCCACGTCCGGCTGTGCCATAGCCGTATGTTGTTTGTGCGGTGCTATCCGCGTGAGACGCAGGAGATGGTGTTCGACGCTCACGATCGGGCGTTCGCGCTGTTCAAAGGCACCTGCGGGCGCGGCATCTACGATAACATGAAGACCGCGGTCGAGACGATCTTCGTCGGCAAAGGTCGTCTCTACAACCGCCGCTTCATGCAGATGTGCAGCCATTACCTCGTCGACCCGGTGGCCTGCACGCCGGCATCAGGCTGGGAGAAGGGCCAGGTCGAGAACCAGGTCGGCCTTGTCCGCGAGCGCTTCTTCACACCGCGGCTTCGGTTCAAAACTCTCGACGAGTTGAACGCCTGGCTGCTGGACAAGTGCATCGCCTACACGAAGGCACACCGTCATCCGGAACTGACCGAGCAGACGATCTGGGAGGTGTTCGAAGCCGAACGCCCAAAGCTGGTTCCCTATGCGGGCCGGTTCGACGGATTCCATGCGGTTCCGGCATCGGTCTCGAAGACCTGCCTGGTCCGCTTCGACAACAACAAGTACTCGGTCGCGGCCAGCGCCGTCGGGCGGCCGGTCGAGGTTCATGCTTACGCTGACCGCATCGTTATCCGCCAGGACGGACGTATCGTTGCCGAGCATCCGCGCGCCTTCAGTCGTGGCGAGACGACCTATGATCCTTGGCATTACGTGCCGGTGCTGGCTCGCAAACCCGGCGCCTTGCGCAACGGCGCTCCCTTCAAGGACTGGGTGCTGCCGGCTGCGATCGAGCGCATACGGCGCAAGCTTGCCGGTGCCGATGATGGCAACCGGCAGATGGTCGACATCCTCAACGCAGTTCTGACCGACGGTCTGCCCGCTGTCGAGGTGGCCTGTGCCGAGGCGATCGTCCAAGGCGTCCATTCCGCCGATGTCGTGCTCAATATCCTGGCTCGGCAACGAGAGCCCACTCCACCCGCCAACATCATGACGCCGGCTGCGCTGACGTTGTGCCATGCCCCGATCGCCGACTGTGCCCGCTACGACAATCTGAGGAGAACCATCTGATGGAACGTACTCAACTCTTCGACCTCATGGGTGAGCTCAAGCTCTATGGCATGAAGGCCGCCTTCGACGAGATCATGACGACTGCGATCAAGCGTCAGCATGAACCCCAGCGCATTGTCGGCGACCTGCTCAATGCCGAGATCAACGAGAAGCAGGCCCGCTCGATCAAGTACCAACTCACCATCGCCAAACTTCCCCTTGCGAAGGACCTTGAGGACTTCCAGTTCACGGGCACTCCCATCAACCAGACGCTGGTCAATGACCTTGCCAGCGGCGGCTTCATCGCCCAGCAGCGCAATGCCGTCCTGATCGGCGGCACCGGCACCGGCAAAACTCATCTGGCCATCGCCATCGCCAGAAGCTGCATCCGATCCGGTGCCCGCGGGCGCTTCTATAATGTGGTCGACCTCGTGAACCGCCTGGAGATCGAGACCCGAAGCGGACGGCAGGGTCGGGTCGCCGAGCATTTGACCCGGATGGACTTCATCGTCCTCGACGAACTGGGCTACCTGCCGTTCGCACAATCCGGTGGCCAATTGCTGTTCCACCTCATCAGCCGGCTCTACGAGCGCACTTCCGTCGTCGTCACCACCAATCTGGCATTTGGCGAATGGCCCAGCGTGTTCGGCGACGCGAAGATGACGACCGCGTTGCTCGACCGTCTGACTCACCATTGCGACATCGTCGAGACCGGTAACGACAGCTGGCGCTTCAAAAGCCGCGACGACGATCAAGCCACTCGCGCTCGTCTCGTCTCCGCAACCCCGGCCGGCTCCGACGACACGAGCGCTACCGCCAAACCAGCCCGATCAAAGGGGTCAAAATTGGACGCCGATCCGGGGTCAAATTTGAACGCCGATTGACATTAAGATCTGTTTTCTACCCCGCACACCGACGTCGGTCTGGCGCTCCAACACTAATTCAACGCGGATGACGCAAGTCATAGAGTTACTTGCGTTTGCGCTACCGGGCAGATCCAAGGGAAATAACTTCGGCCGACGCGCCGCTTCCATCAACGATCAATCCGACACGCTCCGTAGCAGTTCGCAGCGGATCATCGAACAAGTGGGCATAGCGAGCCGTGGTGGCCGGCTGAGTGTGCCCGAGCAACTGTCCGATGATTGGAAGCGACATGCCTGAGCTTGCCAGAATGCTCGCGTAGCTATGGCGTAGATCATGTACGCGGACTGCCTTTGGACCGATTAGCTTTGCTGCCTTACAGATTTCATCCCAAGGGCCTTTGATGCCTTCGCGTGGTCCACCGTTCACGCGACCGACAAAAACCCATTTCGGTAGTTCAGTGCCAGCTTTCTTTGCCGCAGCCTTCGCCTCCGTATGCAGGGTCGAGAGTAACTGCCGGGCAGGCGCCGAAAGCGGCACACGATGCTCGGTCTTTTGCTTGGTGGTGTGGCCCGGCTTAGTCCAGACGCCTTCCTTGAGATCGAACTGATCCCAAGTCGCGTTCAAAACCTCGCCACGACGCGCTCCGGTGAGCAGCAGTAAGCGAATTATGTTCGCGGCCTGCTTGTCCTCATGCGCATTCACGGCTGCCAGTAGGGCTTTAATCTCGTCTGGCGATAGGTAGCGGTGCCGCTTAACCTCCTGGTTACGCTCGACGCCCTTGGCTGGATTATCGGTGCGCCATTGCCAACGGATTGCAAGGTTGAACATTTTGGACAGTACGGCGAGCGCGCGATTGGCAGCGTAGGGGCCTCCATCGCGGGTGATGCTGTGGTGCAGATCGTCGATGTCGCTGAACGTGACCTCGGAAACCTTGCGGTGTTTGAATTTGGGCAGAATCCATTTGTCGATCATACCCTCGTAAAGGGCAGTGGTGCTCTCACGGTTCTTGCGCTCGGAATGCTCCTCGAGAAACTTTTTGGTCATGTCAGCGACCGTCTTAGCGTCACGGTCAGCCTCTTTTTCGGCCATGGGGTCTTCGCCCCGGTCGATCCTGCGGCGCAGTTCTTCAGCCTCCTGACGGGCTGCCGTGGTCTTCCACGTCGGATACTGGCCAATGGTGAATCGCCGCTCGCGTCCGGTACGGGTGCGGTAGTTCAAAATGAAGGATCGGGCGCCAGCCGCAGTCACGCGAACGCCGAAACCTCGCACCGCTTTTTCCCCGCCGTCATAAGTGACGCGGTTGCCTTTATCCGGGGAAGGGAGGTCTTTCACGATGCTATCTGTCAGTTTCTTCGACATCTCGTGTCCGCCTTGTGTCCGCACAAAGAAAGGCATTCGGTGTCACTGACTGTCTAACCGATGTTATGATTTGTCAAACACGGTCCTTTTAGGATCAACGTGTTATGCGCGGACACAGCGCTTTTCCAATAATTTCATATGGATGGCTGAAACGCCAAAAACCGACTTTTAATCATGGGGTCGAGGGTTCGAGTCCCTCCGCGCTCACCATTGATTTGGTTTAACAAATTCCATTTTTAAGAGCTTAGATGTAGCTCAAAGTTTGCCGTGGGGTAACGTCCCGGGTAACAGAATCGCTTGTCGCGCTCGTGAAGTTCCGCGATGGCCTATAAATCTGCGAAAGAGTTGGCCGACAGCTTGGCCCGGTGCCGCAAGCGCGCCGCGGTGGACGATGGCTATGTCCGGGAGACCGTCACGCTGCCGCGCGAGGAGGCGAGGGCGAGAGCCCGCCTGTGGCTCGATCGCTGGCCGGCTGCGGCCTACATGTCCGAGGTCGAGTGGTGGCAAGAATTGCCCGGCGATCGGATCCAATTTCGGATGTGGAGATCGCATTCTGCCGATTGAGTACGCTGAGGAATACATCCTCGGATTCGACATCTCACATGAGAACGAAAATTATCTTCGCCATTGCGGCCATACCGCTTCTTTCATTCGTGCCGATGCATGAACGAGGCGTGCTTGGTGTCGCGCATGGTTGAATAGATCAGTAGCGAAAGGAAAATGACGCCGGAAAGATAGAAGTAAAACCAGCTCTCATGTCCAATGCTTTTGCACCAAAGGGCTATGGCCGGGGCGGTGCCGCCAAAAAGGGATACAGTAATCGCATAAGGAATGCCTACTCCGAGAGCGCGGACGTTCGTAGGAAATAGCTCGGCTTTGACGACCGCATTGATCGACGTATAGCCAGCAACGAATACCCATGCCGCGCAAATGAGAGCAAAGGCGGCGAACGGTGATTTTGTAGTTTGCAGCGTGAACAGCAGCGGGACAGTGAACAGTGTCCCGGCTATGCCGAAAAACATAAGCATCGGCTTCCTGCCTATGCGGTCGGAAATGGCCCCATAGATGGGCTGTAAGACTGAGGCGAACACGAGTGAACCAAAAATGACGATGGTGGTTTGTGTCGCATCGAGACCGACAGTCAACCGGACGAACGTTTGCATATAGGTCGTAAACGTATAGAACGCGGCCGTGCCTCCGGCGGTGAGTCCGGCGACCAAAAGCAGCTCGCGAGGAAATTTTAAGAGATCTCCAATCGTCCCGCGGCGAACGCCGGCCCTCTGAGCGGCAGCAAACGCGTCAGTTTCATGCATTTCACGGCGCATCACGGCAGTAAAAATCGCAAGCATGGCGCCGATGACAAACGGAATGCGCCAGCCCCAAGCCTTCAGTTCAGCTTCCGTCAGAAACACGTACTGAAGAAGCATCAGAACGATGATGGCGGTCAACTGCCCACCTATCAATGTTACGTATTGAAAGCTCGAGTAAAATCCGCGATGCTTTTCATCGGCTACTTCACTCAAATACGTTGCGCTCGTTCCGTATTCGCCACCGAGGCTCAACCCTTCGATAATGCGCGCGACCGCGAGCAGGGCCGGTGCCGCAAGTCCTATCGTTGCATAAGTCGGCGTTGCAGCGATGATCAGCGAACCGAAACACATACAAACAACTGAAAGTGTAAGGGAGAGCTTTCGGCCATATCGGTCAGCTAGATAGCCGAACAGCCAGCCACCTAACGGGCGCATCAGGAATGTTGCAGCAAACAACACTGCGGCGTTGAGTTGCTGAACAACGGGGTCGCTTTGGGGGAAGAAAGCTGGCGCAAAGTATAGCGCGAATGCTGTGTAGGCATAAAAGTCGTACCATTCGACGAGATTGCCGGCTGAGCCGATAAAGATCGCCTTGACCCTCTTTCGCACGTCAGTGAAATGCAGGTGATCGTCGCTGGTCGTTGAGGTCATAAGCTACATTCCAAAAAAATGCTGCGGGTGGTGGGTCAGAACTGTCGTGTGGCATAAAATCAAGCAGTAGAAGTAACGGCGCGTGTCGTTCGCTGTGTCGTAACAGCAGAAATAACAGGGACACGAAATCTGCACGTCTTACAGAACTATGAATTACGCTCGATGGCATGCAAGGTTCCACGCTGCGCTGCAAATTCGTGCACGAACGACATTCCGTCATGCTGGTTGCGCTCGCCTGTGCCATCGGACGAAGCGAATTACGGTCGGCAGATTGAGTATGCCGTAAGGCATCCGCAGATTCGAAAGACCATGAACATCAGATCATCCATCATCGCCGGGAGCATTCCTGCTCTTTGTTGCCCCAGCGTCCTGCCCAACCAATCGTCGGCCAAGCCTCTATCATCGATGGCGACACTATCGAGATCCATGGACATCGCATTCGACTGTGGAGAAACGACGTGCCGGAATCCTCCCGGCTTTGTCGAAACGCCAATAGCGATCTGTACCGATGCGGAGCCGATGCTGCCAACAAGCTGGCGAGCTTCACCTCAATTAAGACTGTTAGCTGCACGTCGGTTGATCGGGATCGCTATGTGCATCGTGGCGCAGTGCTCGGTCGGTGCGGTGGATATGGCGGGAGTGGCTGGTCCGGTCTAGCCTAGCGCTGGATTGGCTCCGGTAGTCACGTGGCTGTTACGGAGAGGCGCAGTAGAGCGCCAGCCGGGCCGGGAAGGGTATCTGGTCCGGAACGTGGGCGGTGCCATGGGAGTACCGGGCCTGCGTCAGCGGCGGTGGTCGCCCGGAAGTCTGCTCGGACGGGGAGAGGTAGGGCGGCGTACAGCAGTGTACGGCAGCTGAGGAGTGCGGATGGATATATCCGGTTCACGGTGCGGCCTTGAGAGCCTGCGACCGACGTCACCTATCGACGTCTACGATCGCACCGGTGCGCGCATCGACATCGACTTCCATATAGCTTCCGGCAACGTCATAGCCCTCGATCTGCCACTCGTTCCCCCATTTGTTCGTGTTGGACACGGAAACCAGCCCAATCCCGTTGGCGATATCGACAGCCGTTTGAAGCGGCAGCGGTCCAGCCTGGGTGTAAATCTCGGTCACTGGTTCCTGAACGTAACCGAGGTCGGCGGCCGACGCGGGAACGGTCAATCCGATCATGACCAAAGCGACGGCTGGAATCAGATTATTTCGCATGATCGTTCTCCAAAACGCGTTCAGACATTGTTGACACGCCTCAGCAAAACGCATGGTGGCGGAAGGCTGTTCCGCGTCGCCTCGTGACCATTTCCAGGCCATCAGATGGCGGGAAACTGTCACTTCTGTCAGCCTCGCAATTTTCGTTGCGGTATATCTGCAAGTTCAAAATACGTTTCTCACCTTAAACGGATGAGTGCCATGGCACACTGTAACAATGTTGCGCGTCGACATTGAGCCGGTCACGTGTTAGCGACACCCTCAGGTCGATCCGAAAGACGTCGCAGTGACTTCATCCTTTCATCTTCAACGCCTGCCGCTGCTGCGCCTTTCGCGCAGGTTCTTCTCGGCATTTGTGTTGATGATGTACCTTCTGGCGGGGGCGCTGCACGGATTCTGTGATCTGGATGTCGCCAATAATTCCGGCCCATCGATCATCACCTCGATGAAGAATGATTTTAGCCACGACGGAAAGGGCGCTATCGCCGAGCATCATTGCCATGGCTGCTTTTCGGTGGCGCTCCCCGAATTGGCTGCCACCTCACTTTTGATCGAGCCGACGCAGAAGCTGTTTGCCGCGAATAGCGTTCTTAGCCAAGGACTGTCGCCCGGAATCGATCCTCCCCCGCCAAAATTGCTTGCCTGAACGTTGCCGCTGGAGCGCTTCGCGTTCCTACTATGTCGTTCGTCAGGTAATTCCACATGTTATTCAAAACCGCCGCGCGCCTTGCGTGCGCGACGGCACTGCTGGTCAGCCCAGGGCTGATGGCGGTGTCGCATTCGCAGACTCTCACTTTGAGAGCCGCACTCCAACGCGCACTCGCCGCCAGCCCGCGCCTTACGGCGGCCGAGCGGGACGTCGGAATCGCGACCGGCCAGCATCTCCAGGCAGGTGCCCTCCCTAATCCCGAACTGTCCTATGAGCAGGACAATTCGTTTGGTTCAGGTGTCTATCGCGGAACGCGATCTGCCGAGACAACGTTGCAAGTAAGCCAGCTGTTCGAACTCTTCGGAAAGCGGGAGGCGCGTATTTCGGCTGGTTTGGCTGGTGTCGATGTTGCGACGATTCAACGTAAAGCTACGCGGCTGGAGATTCTTTCGGAGACTGCGATCGCCTTCGTCAATGTTCTCGGTCTTCAACAGCGAATCCAGATCCTCAACGAACAAGTTGCAGCTATCGACAGGATTGCGCCCCTTCTGCAACGGCGTGTAGAGGCGGGCGCATCTTCTGTCGCAGAAACAGGCCGGGCCGATGTTGCATCATCGCTGGTCAAGGCCGACCGCGAGCGTGCCAAGGCAGTGCTTGCAAGCGCGCGTCGAGAACTCGCGGTCCTGATGGGAGATACCGCGCCGAAATTCTCCGCCGTATCGGGGCGGTTGGATGTCACGGGCCGACCGCCAACCTTTCAGTCGGTCGTTACTGCAATCGACGCTAACCCACAACTTGTGCGTTGGACGGCTGTTTATGCGCAGCGTAACGCCGAATTGCTGCTTGCGAGACTTAAACCTTATCCCGACGTGCGGCTGTCTGCGGGATGGCGTCATTTCAACGACACCAGGGACGATGCGGTGAGGCTCACTCTATCGGTGCCGATCCCGCTGTTCGATCAGAACCAGGGAAATATCCTCTCTGCGCAGGAGAACCTTGCCAAAGTTCGGGCTGAACGGGAAGCCAACCGCAATACGCTCATCGTCGTGGCGGGACGAGCATATGACTCACTCCAAGGGTCGCTACGCGAGCTCGCTGTGTTGCGAGAGACGGCTATTCCAAAGGCGCGGCAAGCCTCGGACGCCATATCCGACGGTTACGGGCAAGGGCGGTTCTCACTGCTTGAGGTGCTCGACGCGCAATCCAGCCTGACTCAAGCCCGCCTGCGCGAGCAGGAAGCGTTGCAAAACTTCCACGTCGCCGTGGCCACGATTGAAGGCCTTGTGGGTAATCCATTTGCTCTTGCGCGGGGGAGCGCTCGATGAAGACGTCTACAACCATTGTCATCGCCATTCTCGCCGCCGTTGCAGGTGCGGCAAGCTATCGAGCGTTAATGCCGAGCGCGCCAGAGCAACATAGCGAGCGAGACACGAAGCAAGAAAAATCAGGTAACGAGCATATCGCGCATGACGAGCATGGCGGTGATCGCATCCGCATTGGCGATGTAAAGCTCGCGGCAGCCGGTGCGACCTTCGCCGAGGCCGGTCCTGCAACCCTGAGCGAGACATTGAGTTTTAACGGAATATTGCGAGCCAACCAGGAAACGGTCGTTCAAGTTACCCCGAGGTTTCCTGGAATTGCGCGCGCCATTCGCAAGCGAATAGGTGATGCCGTTGCAAAGGACGACCTGCTGGCTTCGGTGGAGAGCAATCAAAGCTTAACTGTCTACGACTTGAAGGCTCCGATCGCTGGAACGGTCATCGACAGGCAAATTTCTCTTGGCGAATATGCATCCGAGCAAAAGCCATCTTTCGTTATCGCCGATCTGTCGACGATCTGGGTTGATCTGTCGATATATCGACAGGACCTTCGGCGCGTTCGGATCGGCGATGAAGTGTTGATCGATCCGGAAGATGGAGCCGGTGAGATAAAGGGCACGATATCTTACCTCGCGCCGGTCGGGGCGAGCGACACGCAAACAGCGCTCGCGCGCGTCGTGCTCCAGAATCCTGATGGTCGTCTCCGCCCAGGCCTTTTCGTGACGGCGCGCCTGGTTCTTGCGGAGCGGCGTGTGCCCGTAGCGGTGCATGCCGGTGCGATACAGACCTTGGAAAGCAAGACCGTCGTCTTCGTGCGCGAGGAGGAGGACAAGCTTGAAGCGCGTCCCGTCCAACTCGGAGAATCGGATGGAAAATTCATCGAGGTTCGTGCGGGCATCGCGGCTGGAGAAAAATATGTCGCTGTGAACTCCTTTGTCGTGAAAGCGGAAATGGGGAAGGGAGAAGCCGCACATGATTGAAGCCATTCTCCGTTTCTCAATACGTCAGCGATGGCTCGTCATGCTGTTCGCCTTGGGGCTGACGGCCTTCGGCGCCTGGAATTTTACTCGGCTTCCGATTGATGCCGTTCCCGATATCACCAACGTTCAAGTACAGATCAACGTAAAGGCACCCGGCTATTCGCCGCTTGAGACCGAGCAGCGCATCACTTTTCCGGTTGAGACTGCCATGGCTGGTCTACCAAAGCTTGATTACACACGGTCGCTGTCCCGCTACGGATTAAGCCAGGTAACCGTTGTTTTCCTTGACGGCACTGACATCTATTTCGCGCGGCAACTGATCAACGAGCGCATTCAGCAGGTCAAGGATCAGCTTCCTGCGGGCGTCGAAGTCGCAATGGGGCCGGTGGCAACCGGCCTTGGCGAAATATTCATGTACACAGTCGAAGCCAAAGATGGCGCAAAGGCCCCGAGCGGTAACGACTATACGCCAAGCGAACTTCGTACGATCCAGGACTGGATCATCAAGCCGCAGTTGCGGAATGTCCCCGGCGTTGTCGAAGTCAACACCATCGGCGGATTCGAGCGTCAGTTTCACGTCTTGCCAAATCCAGACAAGTTGATGGCGTATAAGATCAGCTTCCGCGATGTCATGACGGCGTTGGCGACTAACAATGCCAATGTTGGGGCAGGTTATATTGAGCGTAACGGCGAGCAGTATCTGGTTCGAACTCCCGGACAGGTCGCCAACATCGCCGAAATTCAGGATATCGTCATCGGCTCCCGAAATGGCGTACCAGTCCGAGTGAAGGATGTGGCGCAGGTTATCGAGGGCAAAGACCTTCGGACTGGCGCTGCGACGTTGAGCGGTCATGAAACCGTTCTTGGTACAGCTCTGCTGCTGATAGGGGAAAACAGTCGCGCAGTCGCGCAGCGCGTGGCGGCAAAGCTGAGTGAGATCGCCAAATCTCTTCCGGATGGTGTCGTTGCCCGCGCTGTTTACGACCGAACGCACCTCGTCGATGCCACGGTCAGGACAGTCCAAAAAAATCTGATCGAGGGCGCGGTTCTCGTCGTCGTGGTGCTGTTCTTGATTCTCGGCAATATCCGGGCTGCTCTTGTAACGGCCTGCGTGATCCCGCTCTCGATGACGATGACGATCACTGGCATGGTCGAAAATAAGGTGAGTGCCAATCTGATGAGCCTGGGAGCCATCGATTTTGGCATTATCGTCGATGGCGCGGTCATTATCGTGGAGAACTGCCTGCGTCTTCTTGCGGAAGCTCAGCACCAACGCGGCCGCTTACTGAATATTCGGGAGCGGATGGATACCATCCTTCGTGGCTCAGCCGAAGTTATCAAACCAAGCTTATTCGGGACGCTCATCATCGCCGTCGTGTATCTGCCGGTCCTTACGTTGACAGGTGTGGAAGGCAAGATGTTCACGCCCATGGCGCTCACGGTGCTAATGGCCCTCGCAGCGGCTGCTCTTTTTTCGATTACGTTTGTCCCCGCGGCGGTTGCCATCTTTGTAACGGGCAAAGTGTCGGAGACAGAAAACGTCTTTATGCGCGTAGCCAAGCGGGTATACGAGCCGTTGCTCGATCGTGCCATCACGTTTCGTAGAGGCGTTATCGTTGTAGCGGTAGCGATCGTTGCGATCAGCGGATTCGCAGCAACGCGAATGGGAGGCGAGTTCATCCCAAGCCTTGATGAAGGTGATGTTGCTTTGGCAGCCATCCGGATTCCGGGGACGAGTCTGTCTCAATCGCTGGATTTGCAGAAGGCGATCGAGAAACGGATCGAGCAACTGCCGGAAGTAAAAGAGTTCTTCACGCGAACCGGCACCGCGGAAGTCGCAACCGATCCGATGGCGCCTTCTATGTCGGACGGTTACATCATGTTGAAGCCGCGAGACGAATGGCCAAATCCAGCCAAGCCGAAGACGCAACTGATCGACGAAATCGAAGAGGCCGCCAATGACATGCCGGGCAGCAATTACGAAGTCAGTCAGCCTATCCAATTGCGCGTTAACGAGCTGATCTCGGGTGTTCGAAGCGACGTCGGTATCAAGATTTTTGGCGACGATCTCGACATTCTTCAAGGAGAGGCGGCGCAAGTGGAGGCTGTCGTTAAAAGCATCCGCGGTGCGACGGACGTCAAGATCGAGCAGGTTGCCGGTCTTCCGATTCTGACAGTCAAGCTGGATCGGCAGGCGTTGTCGCGTTACGGCTTAAGCGTGAGTGAAGTTCAAGATGTCGTCGAAATTGCCGTAGGCGGCAAGAGCGTCGGAAAGCTTTTCGAGGGCGACCGGCGTTTTGATATTGTTGTTCGTCTGCCGGAGCGATTAAGAGAGAATATCGAAGCAATTCGAGCAATTCCGATACCATTGCCCGCGGGGGAATCGGGAGCGTCTTCGGTTCTGCGTACAGCTTTGTCGAGCGCGACGGCGGGGCAGCCTCGCTATGTACCGCTATCCTCAGTCGCGACTGTCGAAACTGCCCCGGGCCCGAACCAGATTAGCCGTGAGAACGGTAAGAGGCGGATTGTGGTGACTGCCAATGTCCGAGAGCGCGACTTGGGATCGTTCGTCGCAGATGCACAGGAAGCTGTCAGCCAGAAAGTGAAGCTTCCCGCCGGTTATTGGATCGGGTGGGGTGGGCAATTTGAGCAACTCGTGTCGGCCACAAAGCGGCTGACGATCGTTGTGCCGGTCGCCCTCGCGCTCGTTCTGTTGCTCTTGTTCATGAGCTTCGGCTCAGTATCGGACGCGCTATTGGTTTTCAGCGGGGTGCCGTTGGCGCTAACGGGCGGTATCGCGGCGCTACTGTTGCGGGGAATTCCGCTTTCAATCAGTGCCGGTGTCGGATTCATCGCTCTTTCAGGCGTCGCTGTGTTGAACGGCCTCGTTATTATTGCCTTCATTGAACGCCTTCGACGAGAAGGACAATCGGTGCTGGATGCAGTGCGTGAAGGTGCGATTACGAGGCTGCGCCCGGTCTTGATGACGGCGCTTGTAGCCTCGCTAGGTTTCGTGCCCATGGCGATCGCTACTGGAGCTGGTGCGGAGGTTCAGCGGCCGCTGGCGACGGTAGTCATCGGAGGCATCATATCTTCAACCATTCTGACGTTGCTTGTACTTCCTGCTCTGTATGTTCTTTTCCGAAAGGACACCGAAGAGACATTCGAGCCGGTTGAAAAGGTGTGATGAGCGGCTACCGGCGAGACCTCAAAGTTGAGGTCTAACGTGACGCAACGGAGGAATTGCGCCTCAAAGCGAGCGAATGAGAGCGGCCTGCACGAGTTGGCCGGAAATGGTTAAGCCGCCTTGGCAACGATATCGTTGTACATTTGGTGCAACTGCAGGCCGGCGTTTTCCAGGGTTAGATACTTGCGGGTCGCGCGATAAACCTCGTCAGGGCCATCCGAGGCGCTACGTTCGAGTTGCAATTCGAGCCACCGTCCGGCGGACGCCTGATGAATGAACTGGTAGGGCAGCAGGCGCGAAGGCAGAGCGAAGTTAAGAGCGACGCATTGCCAGAAATTATTAGCCGAGACCGCTGGCCCAATAACACCTTGATCCCAGAGGATGACGCGGCAGCCGCTTGCAAGCGCCTCCACAGCTGACCGACCCACCGCCAGCACGACCTCATATCGCGGCAGTATGTCTTCCGGACGTTCGACTTCCCCTTTCAGGCCTGCAAAATCGAGAGGTAGGCCGGCCGCTGCGAGGGAATCTCTTAATGTTGCGATCTGACGAGGCGTGGCCCGTCGGGAGAATAACAGCGCCCGGAGCTGGCGCTTCTCGCGGTGTTCGCCGAGATAGCGTCGCTCGTCAAAAAAATTCGGCAGTACCGGCACGGATTGCCACGGCGAATCCGTCATCAGACACACCATCGTTTTGATCGCCAGCGAGACGGCGCAATAGTTCTGAGCATCTGGTTGCGGCAACTCCAGGCGGGGCAAAAGGCCGTGGCACATGTTGACGACTTTTGTCGGCGAGGGTCTCAACGCGTCCACAAGCGGTTTAACGGCAGAAAAATGCTGAACGTGAAGAATATCTGGAGAAAAATCCTGAACGTCGGCGATGGACGATGTAACAGGCGCACCTGTCGTAGCAGTTATGCTCTTCGCGACATCTTGAAGCACGGGCGCATAAACGATGATCTCGGCACCATGCCGAACGAGAAAATCCGCGATATCCGCCGTCCACAACTCCGATCCGCCGCGATTTTGGAGTCCGTGGTTTGACAGCGCAATCCTGAGGGGGGGACTTGTTCTCGTTGGTGCTTGGCCGACGGTGGATCGAAGGCGTTGCCTTACAATGGCAACCTCATCGGCGTATTTGCCGACCATCTCATCGTGAAGAAACTGCGACTGGGGAGACAGGAGATAGGTCTTGGTGTCCCGATCGCAAATGCCGTCAGTGAACCATATCCGCGTTGATTCCTGTGCTTTCCATCTCAGTATAAAAGGGAATCCGCGATTGATCACCTTGCGGATGAATCGCTTGCCGGAAGCAAACGCCATAAGAAAAATTCCGTTTGTTGTTGTCTCCAAAAACGGGCGTGATCAATTTGATGATTGTCTGATTGACCATGACGAATCTATCGTCAATCATTCGACGGCGGCAAGAAAAAATCTTGCGATGCATATGACGTAAAATTGAGAGTAATGAGTCTTATCGATTTCTTCGGACGTGCTGAAACGGGTGATTGCTCGGACTAAGCCAAATTCATATTTCAGCGCGATAAGTCTTCGAAATCAGGCAAGCTTATAAAGGCGATGACCGGATTTTTTTGCTTTTCTCAAGAGTCTCCGAGAACGGCAAGTTCTGCGCCCGATAACGATGCCAAGCGCAAAAGCCTTCTCGTCGTCTTTCAATTTATGGGAAAGTTCCGACGCAAGTCTTGTCTGCATCTCGACGTCGTTCAATTGCCCGAGCTTGTCCTGAAGCGAACTCAGTTCGCTCACGAAATCCCGCTTTATTTCCTTTATTGTTTTCGTCGTGATGAGGTGTTCAAAAAAGCCGTACGTGTAACGCATTTTCTTTGTCGCGATGCGCAGCTTGTGGCGCCTCAATGGCGTTAGTTTATGGACCTGTCGCGCCGCCCTGGAAACTGAGCGTGCGCGTTTTCGCAATTCGTGCCTGGCAAATCGCTTCAATGGCATTTCCCGAATAGAGGTGGCGTGCCTGCCCTTGTCACGCAGCCAGGAGCCATCCAGGAGCCATAAGGCTATTTCGACGACGAACTCGCGAAAGCGATCGTTGCCGACGATTTGCTTCACCGTACTCAGGCAGAGATCGAGTTCAGCCCTGACGTCCGCTTTCAAGAACTCGAATTCGGAGCGGGAGGCGTGCGGTTGATCAAAAGTATCAGTCAAGAAAACCTGATAGTCCCGCGCGGGTGCGAGTTGATCCGCCAACCATTTGATTTTGTTTTTGATCGCTGTAGCATCACGCCTTCGCAGCATATGCTTGAATATCGACAGCGCCACGCGTAGCCGTCGCAGACCGATGCGCATCTGGTGAATGCCCTCGCTTTCTCCTTGCGTTACTGCGGCCTGATTGGACGCGATATGGCGGAGACATTCGAGCCCGATCGATATGAACGCCTGTGCCGTCGGCATATCCGGATCGAGCAGGAGAGTTCTCGATTCCGAGGGAATACCGCCGCTTCCTGCAATGGATATCCGGCTTTGTTCGGGCTTGGCCGATAGCTGCAGATCGGTCTCTCGTATCATGGCTGCTGCACCCGCATTTGGCCGATCGTGGCAAAACGCTACATTGCCTTCCGCTTCCGATTTGAAACATGAAATATATCGTCTCGTTTGATCTGGCTCATGTTGTTTCGGTTCCCGATGAGCATTGTAAACTTGTTGGGCACAGGAAGATCATCATGAATTACAAATCGATCGGTATACATATGGTGCTGGGTACCTCGAACAGAGCATGCCTGACGGTCGCCGCTGAGCTTGCCGAACGTTTTAATGCGCGCGTGATCGGATTGGCGTCGACGATATTGCGGCCGCCACTTTATTTTACCGACGGTCTATATGGTGCCGAAATGCTGGATCGGGAGGAGGCGGATCTCCAAGTGGGTCTGGACAATGCGGAGAAAGAGTTCCGTAACGTACTGGATGGCCGCATCAAGGATGTGGAATGGCGCACCAGTCTTAAGATCGCGAAGGATTTTGTTCCGGCGCAAGCCCGCAGCGTTGATCTTGTTGTGGTTGCGGCTCAGCGGGATACCGAGGGCGATCCCTATGCGAGCGCCAGCCCGTCGGATCTCGTGATGGAGACGGGTCGTCCAATTCTGGTCGTCCCGCCTTCGACGACTTGGCTGGATATGCGCCGAATTCTGGTCGCATGGAAAGATACGCGGGAGTCTCGGCGCGCAGTTGCGGACGCGCTGCCGCTTCTGCAGAAGGCGAAAGAAGTTACGATCGCGGAGGTTTGCAAGGCCGTTGACGAGCCACAAGCGCAGGAGCGCGTCAACGACGTCGCAGCCTGGCTGCTTCGATACGGCGTAGCGGCTTCGGCGATCACGGCGGAAGACACAGATACTCCTGAGAATCTGGATTTGATCGCATCGAACATGGGCGCTGGCCTGATCGTTGCCGGTGCTTACGGCCATTCCCGCCTGCGGCAATGGGTTCTCGGTGGTGTGACGCAGCGTTTTGTCACGCAGCCATCGCGTTGCGTGCTGCTGTCACGCTAAAGCGATGCAGGCCAAGGCTCGGCGGGTCGACCGACGGTTATCGGCCTTGCCAACTAGCTTTGATCGAGATCGTTGAAGAAGACGGTGTAGACGGCACCGATGCAGACCGCCACCGCACAGGCTTCGATCGCCAGCACCCAGATGAACAGCGCAGGGTGAGCGTGGTATGAGATCCAGCCGGTCGGTGTCAGGCGGCCGCCATATAGAACCTGCCTGCTGCGAAACGCGCTGACGAAATTGATCAGTGCGCTGATGCTGACGACCAATCCCAGAAACGCGACGGTCAGCCGGCTCTTCATCGAGCGTCTGGATATATCGTGATGATGCTTATCGATTGGCTGATGCATAAGGTTCTGCCCACCCAGCGTGAAAGTAACAGGCTACCATGGCTTTCAAAAGCTACAAGCGTCCATGAGCCTGTCCGTCACCGGAGGCAGGGGATTTTTCTGCGGCCGTCGAGCTCAAAAAAGAAGCCGGGTGCTTGCACCCGGCTTCAAGGTTAGTCCCTTGGGGGAAATTATGCGCCGGCGTTTTGGACCGAGAGCGGCGTTGAGGTGTTGACGCCGTTGGCGGCCATCTCATTGCTACGCTCGATATGGGCGCGACGCATCGGCTTGATCACGAACACCGCAAGCAGGGCCGCGATCGAGTTGAATGCAACCGACACCATGAACACCGACTGCCAGCCATAGTTTTTGGCGAGCAGGCTGCCGAACGGCACCAGCAATGCGGCGGTGCCCTTGGCGGTGTAGAGCATGCCGTTGTTGGTGGTGGCATACTTTGCACCGAAGGTGTCGCCGGCCGTCGCCGGGAACAGGCTGTAGATTTCGCCGAAGACGCCGAAATACACCGCGGTCGCGAGAACGAACACGATCGGCGAATGCCCGTAGAGCGACAGAGCCAGCAGCATCAACGCACCGGTTCCGAATGCGATGAACATCGTGTATTCGCGGCCGATGGTGTCCGACACGAAGCCGAAGATCGGGCGCCCGAAGCCGTCGAAAATGCGGTCCAGCGAGATTGCCATCGTGAGGGCCGCCATCTGGAAGCCGAACAGGCTGACCGGCTCGCCGGCGATCTTGTAGTCGTGTGCGATTGGTGCGATCTGCGCTGCCGCCATCAGGCCTCCTGAAGCGACCAGCACGAAGGTCACATAGAGCACCCAGAAAATGGGGCTGCGCAGCGTCTCCATCGGCCGGAAGCCATAAGTGGTCTGCGGCAGGTTGAGCTTCTTTTTCACGATCGGAATGTCGAAGGTCGGCTTACGGATGAAAAAGCCGAGGATCAGCACAACCAGGCCCTGGCCCAGACCGAAATCGAAGAAAGCTGTCTGGTAGCCGCTGTCGGCGATCATGTGGGCGATCGGCACCACGGTGAGGGCTGCGCCTGCTCCGAAACCGGCCGCGGTTGCACCGGCGGCGACGCCGCGATGGTCGGGGAACCACTTCAGCGCATTACCGACGCAGGTGCCGTAGACGGAGCCTGCGCCGATGCCGCCTAGGATGGCAGCTGCGTACAGCATCTCGACCGAACTGGCATAGGAGTTAACGACCCACGCCAGGGCAGCCATGCAGCCACCGAACATGATGACGATCCGCGGGCCGAAGCGATCGACGAACCAGGCCTCCACCGGAACGAGCCAGGTTTCGGTCACAACGAAGAAGGTGAAGGCGAGCTGGATAGCTGCGCGGCCCCAATGATACTTGTGATCGATGGGGTCGACGAAAAGCGTCCATCCATATTGAAGATTGGCCACCATGGCCATGCAGCCGATGCCCATCGCAAGCTGCACCCAACGATAGATGCCTTGCGCTTCAGCCTCGGACTGAGCTTTCACCGAATTCGTTGTCATGTTTCCTCCTGCCGTGAACTGTTGTTGAGCCGAAAGCTCCGTTCGCAGAAGAAAACTCTGGTATATAATATTCCAATTCTCAATAGTGCGCCGCAACATTATGTCAACGGACGCGATTGAAATATGGAATTAAAATTCCTATTTATATCAATAATATAACTATTGTTTTTTTGACGACGTCGCATTTCCTGGAAATGTGACAAAAAAATAAAATTCAGGAAAATTCAAAAAGTCGCGACGACAGAGTGTCGCATGTTGCGTGTCGTATCGTCGCACTGAGTGTCGAGGCCTTCGAATCAGGCCTTCGGCGCAATGTCCGAGCGGACGGAGGAGGGCGCGCCAACCATCGGCATGGCCTCGCGGCGCAGCCCTATGAGTTCAGCGGCGCGGATAGCCGATTGCTTCCAGAAGCCGAACTGGTTGGCCCTCGAGTTCTCCAGGATGGCGATGCCGACTGCCGAGAGGAATGGCAGGCTCTGCAGCACCAGCACTCCCGCGAAGATGTAAATTTCGCGAACTTGCTTCACGTTGAAGACGACGAGCACCACCGCACCTACCAGCAGCAGGGCGCCGATCACCGCTTCCCAGAAGGCCTGGAATTCCACCGACATCCGCGACAGGCCGCCCTTCGACGTGCGTGCGAAAGGCAAGTGTTCGGTGATGAGGCCGTTGGCGACGGCGCGCGAGACGGTCCATTGCACCGACATCGCCGCGATCATGGCGCCGAGCAACTGGCCGAGTTTCACTTTGACACGCAGCCGGTAGAGCGAAACGAAGTGTGCCAGCGAGACCACGAAGCTGGCGATGATCGGCAACGTCAGGATCTTGTCGGGAATGGCGATATCGGCGAACGACACCACCGGCACCCAGATCAGGTTGAGGATCGCAACGACGACTCCGAGGCTTTCCGCACCGAGCCAGTTCAGCCAACCGAGCGTGAATTCGCGCCGCTGACCGGGCGTGAGGCGACTCGCGCCGGGCAGGAAACGTCGCCAGTGTTTCTTGACGATCTGGAATCCACCATAGGCCCAGCGGTGGCGTTGTTTGCGGAACGCCTCATAGGTGTCGGGCAGGAGGCCGAAACCGTAGCGCGTGTTGGTGTAGTGGGTGATCCAGCCATGCTCGATGATGGCAAGGCCGAGGTCTGTGTCCTCGCAGATGGTATCGCCGGCCCAGCCGCCTGCCATCTCCATCGCTGCGCGACGGATCAGACACATCGTGCCGTGCACGATAATGGCGTTGGATTCGTTACGCTGGACCATGCCGATGTCGAAGAAGCCGGCATATTCGCCGTTCATCGCGTAATGCATCAGCGACTGGTTGCCGTCGCGGTGATCCTGCGGCGCCTGCACGAGGCCCACGCGCGGGTCGGCGAAGGCGGGCACGAGATCTTTAAGCCAGTTCGGGGTCACAACGTAATCGGCGTCGATGATGCCGATAATCTCGGCGTCAGCGGCGGTGCGTTCCATGGCGATGCGCAGCGCGCCGGCCTTGAAGCCGATTACCTTTTCCGCGTTGATAAAGATGAAGCGCTCGCCAAGCGTGCGGCAATGGTCCTGGATCGGCTGCCAGAAGGCGGGGTCGGGCGTGTTGTTGATGATGACCACGCACTCAAAGTTCGGATAATCGAGCCGGGCGACGGCATCGAGCGTCTGCTTGAGCATTTCCGGCGGTTCGAAATAGGCTGGAATGTGGATCGACACTTTCGGGAATTTGCCGTCGGCGGGCTGCGGCACGGGCTTGTCGATCAGCCGCCGCGGACGACGGCCGAAGGCAACGGTGGCAATCTCTTCGATGCGGGCCATCGCGATCAGGATGAGCGGCACCAGCAGGATCATGCCGAGTGTCAGCGCGAAGGCCGAGCCGAACACGAAGTAATGCGAGTTCCAGTAGGAGAACACGGTAGCCACCCATGCTCCGACGCCGTTGGCGGCCACGGTCAAGACGAAGACCTGAGGAATGGTCGGCAGCACGAGGCGGAAGATCGGCAGCGACATCAGGATGCCGACCAGCACCGCGATCGTCGCGACCTTCCAGTAATCCGGATCGACGATCGGGCCGGTCCAGGCGAATTTCGGTTCACGCGATGCGTTCAGAATACCCCAGTAAGGGCCGACGCCGCCTTCGAAAAACTTCCACGGCTGGTCGATGGCTTCGACGATGTTGTAGTCGAGCCCGATCGACTCGGCGCGGGTGACGAAATTGCGCAGGATCGAGGCCTGTTCGAACGGGCCGGGATCGGCGCTCTGCAGATTATAGCCCTGGCTCGGCCAGCCGAATTCCGCGATTACCACCCGCTTGCCGGGGAAGCTGTCCCGCAGCAGTTTGGAAATCGTCATGGCGTAATCGACGGCCGCGTTGGCGGGAATATTGTTCCAGTAGGGCAGGACGTGCGCGGCAATGAAGTCCACGGACGACGACAGTTTCGGCTCGTCGCGCCACATGCTCCAGATTTCACCCGTGGTGACGGGAACACTGACCTGGCGCTTCACGCGCTGGATGTACTCGATCAGTTCGTCGACCTTCAAATCGGCGCGATAGAGCGTTTCGTTTCCGACCACGACGCCAATGACGTTGGGATTGTGCTTGGCGAGGTCGACGGCGGCTGCGATTTCACGCTCGTTGCGGTCGAGATTCTTGTCGAGCCAGGCGCCAACCGTGACCTTCAGCCCGAATTCGTTCGCGATCGGCGGCACCAGTTCGACGCCACCAGTGGATGAATAGAGGCGGATGGCCTTGGTGATCTTGGAGAGCTTGCGAAGGTCGTCGCGGATTTTCTCGACGCTCGGGATATTGTCGACGTCGGGATGGGCGCTGCCCTCGAACGGCGCGTAGGACAGGCTCGGCAGGATGCCGTTGAAGTCAGGTGCGGCTTCCTTCTTTTCGAACAGACCCCAGAGGGCGGCATGAGCCGCGGCCACACAAATCAGAACGGCGATTACCGCGCGCATCGCAAACCCTTGAACCGACATGACAAGACACCGGATCGGTCCCGAGGTCCGGCCGTGACGAAGACAGACGCCTAAACAGTCACGCTTTTACATGACGCACTTTAACATCTGGTATGGCGTCGTGGCGTTTTTATGGGCGCAGGCCGATATGAGATGATTCCCCGTCGCGATGCAGCAGCGGATTATTTGGCCGGTGCGGGGGGCTTCGCAGGAGCCGCCGCTGCAGGCGGAGCGGGCGGGGCAGGCTGAGCCGGCGGCGGGAAGTTGCTGTTCTGCGGTTGGGCCGACGGGTTGATCCAGCATGCCTGAATGCGGGTATTCAGCGTATCGGGAATCTTGTTGTCGATGGTTGCGCCGAAACGGACGAGGCAGCGGAACGTCGCCTGTACATGGCCGCCGGGGCAGCCGAAGCGGTCGTAAAGGTCGAGGTGGCGGAAAGCGGTATCGAGATCGTCGCGCCACATCAGGTTGACCACGCGGCGGCCGAGCCAGACGCACTCGGGATTGCCTGCGGGGCCGTTGATGGCCTTGGCCGCTTCAGCGAATTCATCGGTGCGCTTCTGTGCGTCGCGATTGTCCTGGGCCGTGGCTGCGGGGGGCGCTTTGTTCTGATCCTGAGGCTTCTCGTTGGTCTGGGCATTGGCGGCGCTGAGGTGTGCGACACCAAGGCTTGCAGCAAGCAGCAATGCCGACATGGTTGCGCCACGAAGCGGCATAATCTTCAGGAGAGCAAAGTGATGACCCATGATTTCCCCGATCAGAACCCGTTCGTGCGGGCCTTTGTGTTGAAGGGAGCCTTCGCGACGGAGGCAAGCTCCCTGTTGACCGGCAAATGAGCCCCCAATGCGGCGATCATTTCCAGCACCGGATTCCCATGAAACACAATCGCGATTTTGTCCAGCGCGTCGCGTGGGGGCCCCGGTAAGGCTGGAATACCATCAAAGTTGGTGGGCAAGGGGCGGCGGGTCTTGGCAGCGCAGGTCCGAGCGGCTAATCGACAGCTTCGGAGGGTGAACTCATTACGTTGCGAACGCCGTTAGCGCTCCTGGTCCTCTCGCTTTGCGTGATCGCCGGGACATGGATCTGGCTCGGAGAGCCGGTGCCGCAGGCGCGCGCGCCGCTGGACCCCTCGCAGAAGCTGGAATGCGTGTCCTATACACCGTTCCGCGGCGCACAAAGCCCGCTCGATCCTGAGCTTCATGTGCCGGTGCAGCAGATCGCGCAGGATCTCGCCCAGCTTGCCAAGGTCACCAACTGCATCCGCACTTATTCGGTCGACAGTGGCCTCGATCAGGTGCCGGGCGAGGCGGCGAAGGTCGGGTTGAAGGTCATTCAGGGCATCTGGCTCGGCAGCAACCGCTTCAAGAACAGCCTGCAGATCGATACCGCGGTGGCACTCGCGAAGCGCTATCCCGGTACGATCGAAGCGTTGGTGGTCGGCAACGAGGTGCTGCTGCGCGGCGAGATGACCGCGACCGATCTGGTCGCGACGATTCGCTACGTCAAATCCCGCGTCGAGACCACGCCGGTGACCTATGCGGATGTGTGGGAATTCTGGCTGCGCAACCGCGAGATTTATAACGCCGTCGATTTCGTCACCATCCACATCCTGCCGTATTGGGAGGACTTCCCGGTACGGGCGAAGTACGCTGCGGGCCATGTCGACCAGATCCGCAAGCGCGTCGCGGTAGCGTTTCCGAACAAGGAAATCCTGATCGGCGAGACCGGCTGGCCGAGCGCGGGCCGCATGCGTGACGGTGCGCTTCCTTCGCTTTCGAATCAGGCGATGGTGGTGTCGGAGATTCTCGCTCTGGCGAAGCTGGAGAAATTCCGTGTCAATCTGATCGAAGCCTATGACCAGCCCTGGAAGCGCCAGCTCGAGGGCACTGTCGGCGGCTATTGGGGCTTGTTCACCAATGAGACCCGGCAGCCGAAATATTTGCCGGGCCAGCCGATCACCAATCATCCGATGTGGAAGTACCAGATGGGCGGCGGGCTCGCCTTCTGCATCCTGATGTATGTGGTTGCGTTCGCCGCGCTGCGACGCAGGCCGTGGTCGCCGCGCCTGTCCTCGTGGCTGTTCGTGGCGATCAGTGCCACCGTCGGCGGCGTCCTTGCGGGTTGGGGCGTCGAAAAAATCCAGATCGAGAGCTTCGGACTTGGCGGCTGGGTGGCCAATAGCGCGTTGCTCGCCGCAGCTCTTACGACGGCCATTCTCTCCGCCATGGCGATGGTGACGGGCCGTTGCCTGCCGACCTTCATCGACCTGATCGGGCCGCGGGAGGACCGCACCGATTCCAAGACGCTGCGTGTGCTCGGCCTTGCGCTGGTGGTGGTGGTGGTGCTCGCGACGCAGACGGCGCTGGGCTTCGTATTCGATCCGCGTTATCGCGACTTCCCGTTCGTCGCGCTGACGATTGCGACAGTTCCGGCGCTGCTGCTGATGCTCCTGAACGGCCCGTCGCTCAGCAGCGGACGACGGCCGATCGCAGAGACGACTTTCGCCGTGCTGCTGGCGCTGAGCGTCGTCTACATCGGCTTCAACGAGGGATCGGCGAACTGGCAGTCGCTGTGGACCTGCGGCGCCTACGCGCTTCTGGCGTTTACGCTGTCGCTGGCGCGGGTCGCGCGAACCCCAAAATCATCAACGCGATAGCGACGCCTGATAAACCGATATTGTAAAGCACGATACCGAACCCCGCGGCGACGATGCCGACGGTCAGGGTGACGATCGAGGGCCTGATGAGATGCAGGACCGCGATGACGAGGGCTGCGATCCCGAACACGTCGTTCTTGAACAGAGAGGTAACCAGCGCGCGGGTCTTGCAGAGCATGGTCGGCAGGCCGCCGTCGCAGGCGAGCGCCACCTGTGAGAACTCGATGGCGAAATAGCGCAGGTACAGCGCATAGCCGACGCTGAGGAAGCCGACGACCAGCAGCCACTGGACCTGTACGGGGCTCGGGCGGAACGGGCGCTTCTTTTCGATCTCGCGAAGCTGGGTCGGATCGCCGGGCGGAAGAGGATCGGCCATGAAGTCTCTCAGGTTCGGGGCTGACGGACTCGCGGGCAGGGCCCACAAACCGGATCAGTGATTGAAGATCGCGGAGAAACCGCGGCTCTGTGCCGGCTCGGGGACCGGCTGAGGCTGCGCTTGCTGCTGCGGTGGCGGTTCTTCTACCCGTTTTTCGGCCTGGGGGCGAGCTTGGCTGCGGACAGGCCGGCGGGTTCTTTCCCGCGGAACCCGCGCGCCTAGCGGCGATTCCAGTGCAAGCCGCTGGCCATCGAACAAGGCGGTTTCGCAGCGGTGATGGCTGGCGATCAGGCCGGCGCAGAGTTTCGCGGCGGCGGCCGCGTCGTTCAAGGGACCCGCGACCAGATGAAGGCGCATGCCGAGCCCGTTCTGGCCTTCGCGGACGACGATCAGCGGCTGAAGTGAGCCGACAAGGTCGGGCACCTTTTTCAGGGCTCCCCGCCAGACCGCCCGCAATCCTTCGACAGAATTGGCCGATCCCAGGTCGATGCCGAATTCGACCGGGCGCACGATCTTTTCCGCGGTTGCGGTCTCCGTGGCTTCGGGCGTGGGCGGCGCGAGCGATGCGACCGCAAGTGGACCAAACTGGGCTTCTTCGTGTGGCTGCGGATGGGGAGACTCGGAGGTAGCTGCCTTTGCTTCCGGTTCGGGCGCTGGCTCGATCTTGGCCGCCGGGAGAGGCGGCAGTTGCGCGGCCGTCGTCATCGGCGGTTTTGGCACGGGCGGCGCAGACGTGGCGGTGGGGGACGGCGTGGCGCTCTCGACGATCGCGGGTGTGCCAACGATGGGAGCCGCACCCGATTTCGGCCACGAGGTGGATGAGGGTCTAGCCAGCGCGCCGGTAACGGAATCGAGGCTCTGTTCGACCACCGTCACGCGCGCGAACAGGCGGTCGCGGTCGCTGTTGAGGGTGTCGATAGCGGCTGCGAGACGCCGGTTTTCGGTTTTCGTCTCGTGCTCGATCGCCTGCAGTTGTTGGCTCTGGCGGGAGATTTCTGCCATGCGATCGCGTTCGCGGCTGCCAGCGTAATGCACCACCGTCGTCGCTGCAGCCACGGCGCAGACGGAGGCCACGCCCCATGATGCGAGACGCCACAATGCGCGGCGGTCGAACTCGTCCTCTTCGGCGAAAAGGCGAGACATCCAGCCGCCGGAATCGGCGTCGTCGACGATCTGATCGAGCTTGGCGCGATCATTCCGCATGGTCAGGTAATAGCCCCCGCGATTCCCCCACGAATCAGCCTTGCGATTTTAACAGGAACCTTCGATGGATGCGCCGCCGCTCCTTGATTCAGCCCGATTTGTACCCCGTCGGTGGATTCCATCCCGCCCTGAAAGGCTCTATGACAACCGCACCCGAACCGTTCCGAATCCGGAGCGGCACCCCTATCGCAATCCCAGGACGCCCATGACCGACCGATCGAGCCTCACCCTTGTTCTCGCCGCCGGCGAAGGCACGCGGATGCGTTCCTCTCTGCCCAAGGTGCTGCACGAGGTCGCGGGACGCTCGCTGCTCGCCAATGTGCTGCTGGCCGCGCCCGCAGGCAAGCATGATCGCCTCGCGGTCGTGGTCGGTCCCGATCATCAGGCGGTGGCCGACGAAGTGCGCAAGCTGCGGCCGCAGGCGCAGGTGTTCGTTCAGAGCGAGCGCAAGGGCACGGCACATGCAGTGCTGGCGGCGCGCGCGGCGATTGCTGAGGGGGCCGACGATCTTCTCGTCGTATTCGGGGATACGCCGCTCGTGACGGCAGAGACGTTTGCCCGTCTGCGCACGGCGTTGGCAGGCGACGTCGCGATGGTGGTGCTCGGCTTCCGTGCCAAGGACCCGACCGGCTATGGCCGCCTGCTGGTGGAAGGCGATCAGCTTGTCGCTATCCGTGAGCAGGCCGACGCGAACGAGGCCGAACGCAAGGTCGATCTCTGCAACGCCGGGATGATGGCGTTCATGGGCAAGACCGCACTGCAGATTCTTGAGCGGATCGGTAATGCAAACAGCAAGGGTGAGTATTATCTGACAGACGCGGTCGGCATCGCGCGCGATATGGGACTGCGCGCCACCGTGATCGAAACCCATGAGGATGAAGTGCGCGGCATCAACACCAAGACCCAACTGGCGGAAGCCGAAAGCGTGATGCAGCAGCGACTGCGGCGCGATGCCATGGATGCAGGCGTGACGCTGGTTGCGCCGGAGACCGTGTTTTTGTCAGCCGACACAACCTTCGGCCGCGACGTCGTGATCGAGCCGTTCGTGGTGATCGGTCCCGGCGTCAGCATCGCCGACGGCGCGGTGATCCATTCGTTTTCGCATGTGACGCAGTCCTCCATCGGCAAGAAGGCCTCGATTGGACCTTATGCGCGTATCCGTCCCGGCACCTCGCTCGGCGAAGGCGTGCGGATCGGCAATTTCGTCGAGACGAAAGCTGCGGTGCTGGAGAGTGGCGTCAAGGTCAACCATCTGTCGTATATCGGCGATGCCCATGTCGGTACCAACGCCAACATCGGTGCGGGCACTATCATGTGCAACTACGATGGCTTCGACAAACACCGCACCGAAGTGGGAGCGGGCGCGTTCGTGGGCTCGAACTCCTCGCTGGTCGCGCCTGTGAAGATCGGTGCGGGCTCCTATATCGGTTCGGGCTCCGTCATCACCCGCGAAGTGCCGGAGGATGCGCTGGTGGTCGAGCGCAGCGAGCAGGTCACGCGACCCGGTTGGGCCAAGCGCTATCGCGAGCGGAAGGCGGAAGCGAAGAAGCCCAAGACGTAATGGTTTTTCGTTAAACGCCGCTAGCGGACGTTAATCATGAATGCGATGTGCGAATTCGCAACAATTCTTGAGCCACGGTTCGTGCGATACTTGGCTATGAGATTTCCTCTTTTCGATTGTCGAGGGGCTTAAAACCGCATGTGCGGCATTGTCGGAATTCTGGGCCGCCAGCCCGTGGCGGACCTTCTGGTGGATTCGCTCAAGCGGCTTGAATATCGCGGCTACGACTCCGCGGGCGTAGCCACGCTGGAGGGCGCGCATATCGAGCGCCGCCGCGCCGAGGGCAAGCTGAAGAATCTGGAAGCGCGGTTGAAGGCCTCACCGCTGCTCGGCCGGGCCGGTATCGGCCACACCCGCTGGGCAACGCACGGCAAGCCGACCGAGAACAACGCCCATCCGCACGCCAGCGGCAAGGTAGCCGTGGTTCATAATGGCATCATCGAGAATTTCCGCGAACTGCGCGCCGAACTGGAAAAGCAGGGCGCGACGTTCGACAGCGAGACCGATACCGAGGTCGTCGCCCATCTCGTCAATTCCTATCTCGCCAAGGGCTTCAAACCGCAGGACGCGGTGAAGGAGGCGCTGCCGAAGCTGCGCGGCGCGTTCGCGCTCGCCTTCGTGTTCGAGGGCGAAGACGACCTGATGATCGGCGCGCGGAAGGGCTCGCCGTTGGCAATCGGTTATGGCGACGGTGAGATGTATCTCGGCTCCGACGCCATCGCGCTCGCACCTTTTACTGACGATATCAGCTATCTCGAGGATGGCGATTGGGCTGTGCTGACCCGCGAGGGCGCGAGCGTTTTCGACGAGAGCAATACACCCGTAAAGCGCGACGTGCTCAAATCCGGTGCGTCGACCTTCATGGTGGACAAGGCCAACTATCGTCACTTTATGGCCAAGGAAATCCACGAGCAGCCGGAAGTCGTGGGTCATACGCTGGCGCGTTATGTTGACATGGCGACGGATCAGGTGGTGCTTCCCGTCAAACTGCCATTCGACTTCTCCAAGATCGGCCGCGTTTCGGTCACTGCGTGCGGCACCGCGAGCTACGCAGGCTTCGTCGCCAAATACTGGTTCGAGCGGTTCGCGCGGTTGCCGGTCGAACTCGATGTCGCGTCGGAATTTCGCTACCGCGAAGCGCCGCTGCGCAAGGGCGACCTTGCGATTTTCATCTCGCAGTCAGGCGAGACAGCCGACACGCTCGCGGCGTTGCGTTACGCCAAGGCGCAGGGCCTGCACACGATCTCTGTCGTCAACGTGACGACATCCACAATCGCGCGCGAAAGCGAAACGGTGCTGCCGACGCTCGCAGGCCCCGAAATCGGTGTCGCCTCCACCAAGGCGTTCACCTGTCAGTTGATGGTGCTGGCGGCACTTGCAGTCGCGGCGGGCAAGGCACGCGGAGAATTGTCCGCGGAGGATGAAACCAGGCTCGTTCGTGCGCTGGTCGAGGTGCCGCGTCTGATGAGTGCCGCGCTCGCGCTGGAACCGCAGATCGAGAAGCTCGCCCGCGACATCGCCAAGGCGCAGGACGTACTCTATCTCGGTCGCGGCACGAGCTATCCGTTGGCGCTGGAAGGCGCGCTGAAACTCAAGGAAATCTCCTACATCCACGCTGAAGGCTATGCCGCGGGTGAACTGAAGCATGGCCCCATCGCGCTGATCGACGAGAAGATGCCGGTGGTGGTGATTGCGCCTCATGACCGCGTGTTCGAGAAGACCGTCTCCAATATGCAGGAGGTCGCGGCACGTGGCGGCCGCATCATACTGATGACGGACGCGCAGGGCGCGCGCGAGGCAACCGTAGAGTCGACGGAGACCATCGTACTGCCGGACATGCCCGCAACCGTGACCCCGCTCGTCTATGCGGTCCCGGTGCAACTGCTGGCCTATCATACGGCCGTCATCATGGGCACCGATGTCGATCAGCCACGGAACCTTGCAAAATCCGTCACCGTCGAATGACAAACTGACGCAGGAAGAGCAGGAAAAGGGCCTTTGCGACCATGGTCGCGCTCGCTTCCTCCCTGCGGGCTCTTGCATGCGGCGGCGCTGGGGCGATACGGATAGGTCATGACAGAGAACAAGAACAAGCCGAAGATTCCCGACGAGCTGGCAGGTGCCCCCGATGTTCCGCGAGGCTTGATGGCGCGTCTGCGCAATTACTTCCTGACGGGCCTGATCGTCGCCGGTCCGATTGCGATCACGTTCTATCTGACGTGGTGGTTCGTCACCTGGGTGGACAACATGGTCCGCCCGTTCGTGCCGGTCGATTATCGCCCGGAGACCTATCTGCCGTGGGGCATTCCCGGTTCTGGTTTGATCGTCGCGGTATTCGCGCTGACGCTGCTCGGTTTCTTCGCCGCGAACCTGATCGGTCGTCAGCTTGTCGCCCTCGGCGAAACCATTCTCGGCCACATGCCGGTGGTGCGCGCGATCTATCGTGGCCTCAAGCAGGTGTTCGAGACGATCTTTTCCAGCAACGGTTCTGGCCTGCGCAAGGTTGGCCTCGTCGAGTTTCCGTCGCCCGGGATGTGGTCCGTGGTGCTGATCTCGCATGCGCCGAACGAGCAGATGTCGGCCGCGTTGCCTGGTGAGGAGGAACACGTCGCGGTGTTCCTGCCGTGCGCGCCGAACCCGACCACCGGCTTTTTCTTCTACGTGCCGAAAAGCCGGATTATCGAGGTCGACATCAGCGCCGAAGACGCGGCCACGCTCATCATGTCGGCGGGCGTCGTCCAGCCGGGCGGCAATGGCAATGATACACAGAAGAAAATTGCAGCGCTCGGTGAAGTCATGAAAGCGGCGAACGTCGCGAATGCGACGCCGGTCTCCAATCCCGCGAAGGTCGATTAGTTGTCTCGCAGGAACAAACAGGCGGCCGTTGGTCGTAACGAACAGCCGAAGCCGAGGACCGTCGCCAAAACCCCGCAGCTTATCTGGGCGATTATTCTCATCAGCATCGTTGTGACGATCGTGACCGAATTACGGATCGCGGGCCGTGGCGATGCGTGGCTGTCAGTCGTCGTGGCTTACACCGCGTTCGTTCTCAACATTGCCTGTTCGGCGTTGGGACTTCAGACCCCCCAGCGATTCTGGTGGGCTGGCAATCTCTTCGTGGGCGTTCTCACTATGACATTCATCGGCGCGCCGACGGTTCCGAGTGCGCTCTGGACGGCGGGACGGGTCTTGCTCTCGCGCTTCTCGACCTGAGAAGCGGCTAACCGGCGCCGATCAGCGGGATCGCCTCGTCGCGTTCGAACAGATAGAGCAGGCAGCGCAGCGCCTCGCCGCGTTCGCCTTCGAGCTTTGAATTGTCCTGCATGATCCGTAGCGCCTCGTCCCGCGCCTGCGCGACAAGGCCGCTGTGGATTTCCGGCCGCGCGATCCGGAAGCTGGGCAGGCCGCTCTGGCGGGTGCCGAGAACGTCGCCTTCGCCACGCAGTTTCAGGTCTTCCTCTGCGATCCGGAAACCGTCCGTGGTTTCACGGATGACGCGCAGCCGCGCGGTGGCGATTTCTCCCGCAGGCTCGTGATAAAGCAGGATGCAGGTCGATGCTTCGTGACCGCGGCCGATGCGTCCGCGCAACTGGTGCAGTTGCGACAGGCCGAAGCGTTCGGCGTTCTCGATCACCATGATGGTGGCCTCAGGCACGTCGACGCCGACTTCCACCACGGTGGTGGCGACAAGCAGTTGCGTTTCGCCTGAAGCAAAGCGCGCCATCGCGGCATCCTTGTCCTTGGGCTTCATCTTGCCGTGGACGAGGCCGACGGCATCCCCGAATTTCTTCTGCAGGCTCTCGAACCGCTGGGTGGCATCGACAAGGGACAGAGCCGTGTCGGCGTCGGATTCCTCAACTAGTGGACAGATCCAATAGATGCGCTTGCCCGAATCGAGCGCACGCGCGAGCGCATCGATGATTTCGCCGAGACGGCTGTTGGGCACCACGCGGGTGTCGATCGGCTGGCGTCCGGCGGGTTTCTCGCGCAACTCGGAAATGTCCATGTCGCCGAAATAGGTCATCACCAACGTGCGCGGGATCGGCGTCGCGCTCAGCACCAGCATGTCGACTGCTTCGCCCTTGCCGGTGAGCAGCAACCGTTCGCGCACGCCGAAGCGATGCTGCTCGTCGACAATCGCGAGCGCGAGTGATTTGAAGATCACCTCGTCCTGGATCAGCGCATGGGTGCCGACGAGCAGATCGATCTCGCCCTTCGCCAGTCGCTCCAATATGTCGCGGCGCTCCTTGCCCTTGTCGCGGCCGGTGAGGATGGCGACACGCAGGCCCGCGCGCTCCGCGAGCGGCGCGATGGTCGCAATATGCTGGCGTGCGAGGATTTCCGTCGGTGCCATCAAGGCCGACTGACGGCCTTCTTCTGTAACGGCGGCGGCCGCGAGAAGTGCCACCACCGTCTTGCCCGAGCCGACATCGCCTTGCAGGAGACGCAGCATGCGGAGCGGTTTGCCGAGATCTTCGGCAATGGCCCGCGCCGCCTCTTGCTGTGATGTCGTGAGCGCGTAGGGCAGCGCATCGATGATTTTTGCGCGCAAATGTCCGTCGCCGGCATGGCGGGTGCCCGCTGGCCGCCGCAGCTGCGCGCGCACCAGTGCCAGCGCGAGTTGGTTCGCGAGCAACTCGTCGTACGCAAGGCGGGGCCAGAACCGACCGCCCGGCAGAATGTCGGTAATTTCTTCCGGCTGGTGCAAATGGTGAAGCGACGTCGCAAAATCGGGAAAGGAGCAGCGTCGGATCACTTCCGGGCTGATCCACTCCGGCAGTCGCGGCAGCTTGGTGAGCGCCTGCGCCATCGCCCGCCGCATCGAGCCGATCGCAAGCCCTTCGGTGAGCGGATAGACCGGATCGATGCCGGAGAGTTTCGCAAAGCCTTCCTCATTGACCACGCGGTCGGGATGCACCATCTGCAAGGTGCCGTCGAACATCTGCACGGTTCCGGAGACGTAACGCACCTCGCCGACCGGCAACAGTTTGTCGAGATAGCTGCCCTGTGGGCGGAAGTAGGTCAGCATCACTGTGCCGGTGTCGTCGCTGGCGAACACCGTATAGGGCGCGCGGGAGCGGCCGGGCGGCGGCGCACGATGCCGGTCCACCGTCACTTTCAGCGTGACGACCGTGCCGGGCACAGCATCGCGGATGTCCGGCTGCGCGCGGCGGTCGATCACGTTCGAGGGCAGATGCAGCAACAGATCGACGATGCGGGGCGTCTCGCTGCGGTCAAGCAGGTAGCGGAACAACTTGTCCTGCTTCGGCCCGACGCCGCCAAGGCTCGTCACCGGCGCGAACAGGGGGTTGAGGATGGGAGGGCGCATGGCAGACGAATCTATGGCTGTTTGATCCGTCATGCCCGGCTTTATTGCCGGGCATCCACGTCTTTTTGGCGTGACGCCATGACGTTCGGGTATGACAGCAACCTCCGCGAAGTTACTGACAACGCCGCCTCCGCTCGCTATATCAACCTCGCCCGGCACGTCCGGGCTTTTGGCGTTCACGAAAGGCAGAAAATGTCCGCTTCCACCCGTTCCAGCGATGGCCTTGACGATCGGCGCAAGCGACTTCTGTTCCGCTGCTGGCACCGGGGTACCAAGGAGATGGATTACATCTTCGGACGTTTTGCCGACGCCCATATCGCCGGTCTCAGCGAGGATGAGGTTGCAGATTTCGAGCGGCTGATCGATCTGCCAGATCCCGACCTCTACAACGCCTTCAACGACAAGACGCCGCTCGACCCGGCCTATGCCGAGGGCATTTTCTGCCGCATCAAGGCCTTCACCGACGCCGGGTCGCCCGCATGAAGTCGCCCGTCCGCTCGCCGGCCGCGCTGCTTGCGCCCGGCCGCGCTCTGACTCTTGCCAATACTGCCGAGGGTGCGGAGGGACTGATCGTCTCCGATCTCGCGCGGGCGGTGGCCGCACGTAAGGAGCCGCCTGCCGTCAGCCTCGCAGTGCTGTGTCGAGACGGCGCGCGAATGGCGCAACTCGCCCGCGCGCTCGAATTCTTCGCGCCTGATGTCGCGGTGATGCAATTTCCGGGTTGGGACTGTCAGCCTTACGACCGTGTGTCGCCACATGGCGGTATTCTCGCGCAGCGTTTGACCACTCTGGCGCGCTTGTCGCGTTTGGCAGGAGGCGGCGACAAGCCGCTCGTCGTTCTCACCAGCGTCAACGCCGTCGTGCAGCGTGTGCCGTCGCGGGAGGCTATGGCGGCGCAGGCGCTGTCCGTCGCGCCGGGACACCGTGTGCCGATGGATTCCATCACGGCATGGCTCGAACACAACGGCTACAGCCGCACCTCGACGGTGCGCGAGCCGGGCGAATACGCCGTGCGTGGCGGCATCCTCGATCTGTTTCCGGCGGGTCTCGACCAGCCGGTGCGGTTCGACTTCTTCGGCGACACGCTGGAATCGATCCGCACGTTCGACGCCGAGACGCAGCGCACGCTGCTCGACATGCGCGCGCTCGACCTCGTGCCGGTATCGGAATTCCAGCTCACGACCGAGACCATTCGCCGCTTCCGCATGGGCTACGTCGCGCAGTTCGGCGCGCCGGACCGCGACGATCAGCTTTACGAGGCGGTGAGCGAAGGTCGCCGCCATCCCGGCATGGAGCACTGGCAGCCGTTGTTCGTCGAGAAGATGGATACGCTGTTTGATTATCTCGACGGTACGCCGTTCGCGATCGAGGCGCAGGCCGAGGACGCAGTGCGCGAACGCTACAAGCAGATCGGCGACTATTACGAGGCGCGGCGCGAAGCGATGGAGCAACCTGGAGGCGGTGCGGTCTACAAGCCTCTGCCGCCGGAAAAGCTCTATCTTGCTGAGAGCGAATGGACCGAGAAGCTTACCGCGCAGTCGCTGGCGCGGATGACGCCGTTCGCGATGCCGGAAGGCGAGGGCGTGATCGACATCGGTGCGCGGCAGGGTCGCGATTTTGCGCCGGAACGTGCCGACGCATCCGTCAATGTATTCGAAGCCGTGGTAGCTCACGTCAACAGTCTACACGCCGAGCGCAAAAAGGTCGTCGTCGCGCTATGGAGCGAAGGCTCCCGCGAGCGCATGGCGAGCATGCTCAAGGATCACAAGCTCATCGCGCTGACCAACGTCAACACCTGGCGGATGGTGCAGGCAACCCCGCGCAACGAGACCATGCTTGCGGTGGTCGGTCTCGAGTCCGGTTTCGAGACCGAGAGCCTCGCGCTCATCACCGAGCAGGACATTCTCGGCGACCGCCTCGTGCGTGCACGCAAGTCGAGCCGCAAGGTCGAGAATTTCATCTCCGAGGTCACGTCGCTTGCGACCGGCGATCTCGTGGTCCATGTCGAGCACGGCATTGGCCGCTATATCGGCCTGCAGACGCTGGAAGTCTCCGGCGCGCCGCACGACTGCCTCGAGCTTCACTATGCCAACAATGCCAAACTCTATCTGCCGGTGGAGAACATCGAACTGCTGTCGCGCTACGGCTCGGAGCAGGCGGGCGTCGAGCTCGATAGGCTGGGCGGCGGCGGATGGCAGGCCCGCAAGGCGAAGCTGAAGAACCGCATTCGCGAGATCGCGGGTGACCTGATTAAGATCGCGGCCGAGCGGCAATTGCATGAGGCGCCGAAATTTCCGGTGCATCAGGGGCTCTACGACGAATTCTGCGCACGCTTCCCGCACGACGAGACCGAAGACCAGTTGGGCGCGATCACCGCTTCGCTCGACGATCTCAATGCAGGCAAGCCGATGGATCGTCTCGTTTGTGGCGATGTCGGTTTTGGCAAGACCGAAGTGGCGCTGCGAGCGGCCTTTGCGGTGGCGCTCGAGGGCAAACAAGTTGCCGTCGTGGTGCCGACCACGCTGCTGGCTCGCCAGCATGCGAAGAACTTCACCGAGCGCTTCCGTGGTTTCCCCGTCACCGTCGCGCAGGCTTCACGTCTTGTGAGCGCCAAGGAATTGCGCGAGACCAAGAAGGGGATGGCGGAGGGTAGCGTTGACATCGTTGTGGGCACCCACGCGCTGCTCGGCAAGACCATCAAGTTCAAGAACCTCGGCCTCATCATCGTGGACGAGGAGCAACATTTCGGCGTCTCACACAAGGAGCGGCTGAAGCAACTGCGCGCCGAGGTGCATGTGCTGACGCTGTCGGCGACGCCGATCCCACGCACGCTACAGTTGGCTCTGACCGGCGTGCGCGATCTGTCGATCATCGCTTCGCCGCCGGTCGATCGCCTTGCGGTGCGCACGTTCGTCGCGCCGTTTGATCCGCTGATGATCCGCGAGGCATTGCTGCGCGAGCGCTATCGCGGTGGACAGGCATTCTATGTCTGTCCGCGTATCGACGATCTCGCGGAAGCCAAGGATTTCCTCGACAAGAACGTGCCGGAGATGAAGGTCGCGGTTGCGCACGGCCAGATGCCGCCGAGCGTGATCGAGGACATCATGTCGGCGTTCTACGACGGTAAGTTCGACATCCTGCTCTCCACCACGATCGTCGAATCCGGCCTCGACATTCCGAACGCAAACACCTTGATTGTTCATCGCGCTGATATGTTCGGCCTCGCGCAGCTTTATCAGTTGCGCGGTCGCGTCGGACGCTCGAAGCTGCGTGCTTACGCGCTGTTTACGTTGCCTGCGCAGCGCTCGATCACAGCGCAGGCCGAGCGTCGCCTGAAGGTGCTGCAGTCGCTCGAAAATCTTGGCGCTGGTTTCCAGTTGGCTTCCCACGATCTCGACATTCGCGGCTCGGGCAATCTGCTCGGTGAGGAACAGTCGGGTCACATCAAGGAGGTCGGATTCGAGCTTTATCAGCAGATGCTGGAGGAGGAGATTCTCAACCTCAAGGCCGGTATTTCCGCGCCCGTCGAGGATCGCTGGTCGCCGCAGATCACGCTCGGCATGCCGGTGCTCATTCCGGAGGATTATGTCGCAGACCTCGCCGTGCGGCTGTCGCTCTATCGCCGTCTGGCGGATTTCCAGAGCGACGACGAGATTGCCGATTTCGGTGCGGAAATGCGCGATCGTTTCGGTCCACTGCCGGACGAGGTGCGTTTCCTGTTCAAGCTCGCGTCGATCAAGAACTACTGCCGTCGCGCCAATATCGAGAAGCTCGATGCTGGTCCGAAGGGCGCATCAATCAGCTTCCGCAACAATAGCTTTGCGGAGCCCGAGCGGCTGGTCTATTTCATCCGGCAATATGGGCAGGCCGCGAAGGTGCGGCCCGATATGAAGGTGGTGTTCCTGCAGGAGTGGGCGACGCCCGAAGATCGCATGGAAGGTGTCACCGACATCCTTCGTCAATTGGCCAATCTCGCTGAAGGCCGCAAAGCTGCGTAACGCAAGTCGAAACGGCTACCTTGCGACAGCCGCTTCGACTTCGATAGGCCGGTTTAGCCGGTGGTGGGATACTTGAATTCAGGCGCTGCCTTGAGCGCTTCCTTCGTTGTGTTCATCGTCGCCTTCCACTTCTTGCTGGATTGGTCGTACATCACGTGCACCGAGGAAGGTGCAACGGCGACATAGTGTTCGCCCATGCCGAGGAAACCACCGACCGACAGGATCAGCGCCTGCACCTGATTGTCCTTGGTAATGGCGATGTCGGAAATCTCGCCGATCGATTCATTGTTCTGATTGTAGACGTTCAGGCCTTTCAGCTTGGATGTGAACATCTCGTCGCTGGAGACGCGCGCGAAGGTCGGCGCCGCGGATGGCGCGCTGCCGATTGTTGCTGCAGGCGCCGGCGATGTGGTCGCCGGGCTCATTGTGGATTGGGCGAATGCCGGTGTGGCGATCAATGCGGCAGTGAGACCAAGCAATACGGTTTTCTTCATGGACAACCTCCTCAATTGGATTGATGGAGGCCCAATGCTGAAGAGTTGTGTTCGTTCCGCGCGGAAATCCGTGCTGCTATGACGCGGCTTGTGCCTCGGACAAATGCAGACGCGCGAGCAGCGACGATTCGGAATCATTCGGCAGAAGTGAAGTCACGGCGACGTCGGATGTCAGCTTGCCGTTCGGCTTCGGTCCGACAACGGTTTGCTTGAGGACGCTGGCGAGACGGCGCGCGATGGAACGGCCATCGATGCTGCTGGTTCCTGCAAACACGACGACAATGGTTCCGTCACTTTGCAGTGTTCCGAAATCCATACGCCGCATCAATTGGCCGATGATGCGGGCAGCATCGAACCGCGAACGGTCGTTGTTCGTGGAGAGCGTGAAGCTCGCGACCGAGAGGCCTGCGCCCTGTGCGTGAGAGTCCGCGATCAGGCGCGACAGGTCGCGACTGAAGGCCGTTTCGGTGAGAAGTCCAGTGCGCGGATCGAGCAGGCCGCCGGCCTCGATCGAACGCGAGGCTCGTTCGAGCCGCGCCTCGAATGCCTTCTGCCGGATTAGCGGAGCTGCAATCGCGACAGTGCCCGCGGCGTCCGTCGCGCCTGCCTCGAGATTGGGCAGATCGTAGGGATGGAGCGACAATGGCACGCCTGAGACGATCACCGGCAGATTGCGATGACGCGAATCCTCCGACAGCACCTGCAGAAAAGCTTCTACCACGCGCTGCGTGAAACCGCCGCCGATCACGATGCCGTCGAGCGTGCGTGCGTTGAGATGTTTGGCGGCCTGTTCGATGCTGAGCGCGCCGACGATGCCCATCCGCTCGCCGAGCGCAACGGAAAGCGCGGGAAACGAGCCGCCGCGTCCGGCGAGCAGTACGGTCGCATCCTGCAGCGGATCGTCGGTCGGCATCTGCAATTCGGTGAGCCTCGTATCGCGCGCCCGTCGCAGCACGGTTGCGTGCAAAGCACGCAGCCGCAGCGCGGCGTTCAGGCGCACGGCGAGTCGCCGCGCGCCGCGGCCGCCAATCTCGGTCAGCGGGAGCGCGTTGTGAGGCAGAGGCGTGCTCCCCGGATCGATCGCGATCAGCGGCACATAGGGACTTAGGGTTTCGACGCGGCGGCCGATGTCCTCGAGCGCAGCGGGCTCGTACGGCCCTGCGACGATCACCGCGCACGGTTTCACCCGTGTAATCGCAGCTGCAGCCTCCCGCCAGGTGCTGTCGACGGCGGGAAAGATCTTCGCCTCCAATAGCGCCTTGTGGAGCGGCGCATATGTTTCGTTGGAGACGACGACGATGGGGCCGGACTGGGACATCTTTGACTCAAGGTTACAAACGCAACCGCATCCTACCGGATGCGGCCTTAATGCGCCGTCAACGTCGGTCACTATGAATTCCAAAAGCGTAATGAATTCTTACGCTTGTCGCTCACGCTGGCGGAAAGCTTCCGTCATCAGCGGGTTAAGCCCCAGTTCCGCCAGAGCGCCACGGGCGCGTGCGTTCTCGCTGGAGCGTCCGGCGAGGCGGAAGCCGTTCATCGGATCGGGCAAGGCCATCATCACCGTTCCGGGGGCTAGCCTGCGCGCCCATTGCTCGAGATCGTCCTCTCGGAAGCGATAGCCTCCGACATTGGCGATGCCTGCTGGCGTTCCGGTCAGCGTAATCTGACCGTTCTGGCCTTCGCGCTTGGCGGGATAGCCGGTGTCGACATAATCGACGCTGGGTTCGGCCGTCATCAAGGACGCATCGGCCTTTGGCAGTGGACGATAGGCCGCGAGCGTCACCATCGGTCCGCGCAGGCCGAGCGTGCCTTTCGGCGTAAGCAGTAGTTCGCCAGCGCGGGCGGCGTCATGATGGGTGAGCGTCACCGGAGCGGCTGCGCCGTCGTTCTGACGGTTGAGCGCGAACAGCCCCATTTCCGCGAACAGATAGACATCCGTAAGCGCTGCCGATTTGGCTTTCCAGTCCGGACTTGCCGCGACGCGCTCCGGCGTCCGCCAGAGTCCGATGACATGACGCAGCGACGGCTGCGCGTCGATGGCGGAGGATTCCGACATCCGCAATGCGAGTTCGGCGGGCGCGATCAGCGTATCGCAATTACCCGCGCGGATCTGGTCAGCCAGCACCTGCGGATCGAAAGGATGGTGCAGGTGCAGCGACCCGCCGCTCAACAGCCACAGCACGATGGAGGACGTGAGCCCGGCAAACGAGGAGAGCAGCGCCGTCGAGACGATCTGCGCTGCGGATGGCAAGGCGCTTTCCATGTAGATGGCAAGCCCGCCCGCGATCAGGTTCACGTGGCTGCGCGGCACCGCGATCATGCCGCTCCGGGTGATGTCAAACGACGCGATGGCGGCCTTGCGCGCGTTGATCGACAGATTGGGCGCGAAGGATTCACGTTGTCGCCAGTCGAGCGGTGTCATGCCGTCGGGCAGCGTTTCGCCGAAACCCATCACGTGCCGGATCGAAAACGCCTCGGCGGCGGCGTTCATCGCAAGGTCGGCATGGTCAATCAGTTCGATGCGTCCCGAAGTGATGATGGCGCGCGCGCCAACGCGATTCAGAGCCTCGGCAAGCTCCGCCTGCCGCCAGAGTTGCGGCAGCAGCGCCACTACGAGGCCCGCCCGCCATGCAGCAAGCAGCGTCAGCGGAAATTCGACGGTATTCGGCAGTTGCACCGCGACGATGGAGCCGGCCGGAAGGCCCGCACGGATGAACTGAGAGGATAGCGAGGCGACGGCGACTTCGGCTTGCGCGTAAGTCAGTTCGACCGGGTCTTCTCCGGTGATACGGCGCTTGTTCGGCGGATCGCACAGCGCGAGTGCATCCGGCGTGCGTTCAGCCGTGCGCGAGAACAGGTCGTACAGCGTCGGGGACCTGTCCGGCATCGATACGCTGCTGTCGGGAGTGTCCGTCGCGTCGGTCACGGAGTCTGTTTCTGCGAGTTGAACCACCACGTCTCCGGAAGATAGCCGGAAAGCGCAGCACGGGGAGGGGATTTTATACGATTCCAGCGCGCGATCCATTGCGCCGGCGCGTTGTACAACGGAATCGCATAGGCCCCGGACATTAGGACGCGGTCGAGCGCGCGGACCGCATAGACGAAATCGGGACGATCCCGGGCCTCCAGCATGGCGTTGATGGTTGCGTCGATCGCCGGGTCGCGAGCGCCCATGTAATTTCGGGTGCCGGGGGTATCGGCGGCCTGCGAGCCCCAATAGAAGGCCTGCTCGTTGCCGGGCGACAGCGATTGGTCCCAGCGGTTCTGGATCATGTCGAAATCGTAGGCGAGGCGGCGCTGGTCAAATTGCACGGCATCGACCACCCGGACAGACACTTCTATGCCGGCGCGTTTGAGGTCGCGGGCGTAGGCGAGCGCGATCCGCTCCTGATCGCGGGTGCTGACCAGGATTTCGAACGTCAGCGGTTCGCCGGTTTTGCGGTCACGCAGGTGCGTGCCCTTGAACTCATAACCGGCCTGCTCCAGCAGCGTGATCGCGGCGCGCAGCGTCGTGCGGTCGCGCCCGGAGCCGTCGCTCACCGGCAGATGGTAGCGGCCGTCCATGATATCGGGCGGGATGCTTGCGGCGTAGGGCGCGAGCAATTGCTTTTCGCGGGCGGAAGCGGGACGGCTTTCCGCCGACAATTCCGAACCCGCGAAATAGCTCGGCGAGCGGCTGTACAGGCCAAAGAAGTAATTGCGGTTGATCCATTCGAAATCGAACAGCAGCGTCAGCGCCTGCCGGACCCGAATGTCGGCGAATACTGCACGGCGTGTGTTGAACACCAGAAATTCCGACGGACGCGGCGTGCCGGTCCTGATCGTGTCGCGGATCACCTCACCAGCGCGGGCGGCCGGGAAGTCGTAACCCTCGTGCCAGCGCAGCGGCTCGGTCTCGACGCGGAAATCGTACAGCCCGCGCTTGAAGGCTTCGAAAGCGCCGTTGGCCTCGCGGTAGAAGTCGAGCCGCACCTCGTCGAAATTCCACAGGCCCCGGTTCACCGGCAGGTCGCGGCCCCAATAGTCCGGGTTGCGGGTCAGGGTGACACTCGCGCCGGGCCGGACATCGGTGACGCGGTAGGGACCGGAGCCGAGCGGGGCACTCATCGAGGTGTCCTCGAAGGTGTCCACATTGACGGCCTTTTGCGAGAACACCGGCATCAGGCCGAGGATCAGGGGCAGCTCGCGGTCGGCCTCACCGCCGAAATCGAAACGGACGGTCTGCGCGTTGAGCGCCCGCGCATCCTTCACCTTGGAATAGTAGAGCCGGTGGTTGGGGCGGCCGTGATCGCGCATCAATTGCCAGGAGAACAGCACATCCTGCGCAGTAACCTGGGTGCCGTTCGAGAACCGCGCGGCCGGGTTGATGTGGAAGGCGACATAGCTGCGGGCGTCATCGGTATCGATGCGGTCGGCGAGCAAGCCGTAGAGCGAGAACGGCTCGTCGTTGTTGCGCGCCATCAGGCTTTCGACCACGTAGCCGCGGATTTGCTGCACCGCGATGCCCCTGACGATGAACGGGTTCAAGCTATCGAAGGTCCCGAGCAGCCCCCAGGTCAGGCGACCGCCTTTCGGAGCATTTGGATTGGCATAGGCAAGGTTCTTAAAGTCGTTTGGCAGCGCCGGCTTGCCGTGCATCGCAATCGAGGGCGATGGTTCAGCGCGCCCGGCCGTGCCCGCGAGCACCGCTCCAAGAGCGACGGCAAGCGCCAACATCAGGCGTTGAAGCGCGAGGGCTTTCATTCCAGTCCCGGTTCCTTGCGATTCGCGGGCAACGTAAGACGCTACCATGAGGCATCCGGACGGTTTCCGGCATCGGGACAAAAACCCAAAAAATCATTGTCGGCATTGATCTTTCCGCCTGCCGTTGTATGAAGGCGGGCGATTCCGATCAGTCGCGTGTGTTGTCACGCATCCGCCTCAATTGGCTCCGAGACAGCGCCTTCAGGCGAGGCTCTCGAACAGAGTGGCAGCGCTTAGTCAGAAAGGGTTTTCACTATGAATTTCCGGAACTTGGCCGCGCAGGCCGCGCCGCGCGGACGGAGGTTCGCCGCAGCATTTTTGGCCGCCGCGGCCATGATCGCCCTGCCGGTGGCCGATGCAAGTGCTCAGGCCCAGCAGCCGCCCGCAAAGGGCAAGGCCGCGCCGAAAGCAGCTCCGAAGGCCGCCCCCGCCCAGCCGCAGCAGCCTGCGCAAGGTCAGCAGCAGGCGCCCGAGCAGCAGGTGCAGCTCATTTACGGTCAGTGGACTAAGTTCTGTCTCAAGGGTCAGGATGCCAACGCCAAGCAGGTGTGTTTCACCGGCAAGGACGGCCGCATCGAATCCGGCCAGCCTGTGATCGCCGCGGTCATTATCGAGCCGGAAGGTGAGCCTAAGAAGATCCTGCGCGTGACGCTGCCGCTTGGCATGCAGCTCGCCTACGGCACCCGCATCGTCGTCGACAGCAACCCGCCGCTGCAGAGCCCCTACGTGATCTGCTTTGCCAACGGCTGTATGTCCGATTACGAGGTCACCCCCGATCTTCTGAACCACATGAAGAAGGGCCAGAACCTCGTCGTGCAGGCGATCAACTCCAACGGTGCGCCGCTGACGCTGCCGCTTCCGCTGGCCGAATTCGCCAAGGCCTATGACGGTCCTCCGACCGACCCGAAGGTGTTCGAGGAGAACCAGAAGAAGCTGCAGGACGAGTTGCAGAAGCGCGCGGCGGAAGCCCGCCAGCGCCTCGAGAGCCAGACCAACACGACCCCGCCGGCCAACAAGTAAACGGCGCGGGACACTCCGAAACGAAAAAGCGCGCAGAAATGCGCGCTTTTTTAATTGGCTGGATGGACGAGGCGGGGTGCGCCTAGTTCAGCGACAGATTGCGCTGGCGATATCCGCCGGCCTTGTCCTTGATGAAGATTTCCGACACCTGCGAATGACGGACCGGGTCGCCGGTCTCGTCCGGCAGCAGGTTCTGCTCCGAAACATAGGCGATGTATTCGGAGTCCGAGTTCTCTGCCAGCAGATGATAGAATGGCTGGTCCTTGTGCGGACGCATCTCCTCGGGGATAGACATCCACCACTCTTCGGTGTTGTTGAATTCGGCATCGATGTCGAAGATCACGCCCCGGAACGAAAGGGAGCGGTGACGGACGACCTGGCCGATCTGGAATTTTGCGGTTCGCGCTTTCATCGTGAGTCTGCGGTAAATCAGGATTGTGGCTGTTGCTTGGAGAAATGCCACAAATCGTGGCGTTCAAGGAATCAGGCCGAACGCCTCCACCAGGGGGCGAGTCCTTCGCGCATGGCGAAACGGCGCAGCGGATCGGCGACATTGAGAAGATGAAGGCCGGCAGCGCGCATCATCTGCACGGGCAGAAAGTCGCTGAGGAGCGAGCGGTTGGCAAAATCGATCACGGCGCTGCGGCTCGCGATATCGGCGCGGCGAGCCCGTGAATATTGCGCCATCACGTGAGCCGAACCGAGGTCTTCGCCCGCCTGATGCGCGGTCGTGATGATCCGTACGAAATCGGCGGCGTCGCGCAATCCGAGATTAAGTCCTTGCGCACCAATCGGCGGAAAGACGTGAGCAGCTTCGCCAAGCAGTGCGATGCGGTGCGCGGCGAGCGCTGCCGGACTTTGCACCGTCAGCGGGAAAACGTGACGCTCTCCCTCCGCGCGCATCTTGCCGAGGATCGAATGCGCCTGACGCTCGGCGCGCAGGCCAAGTTCGCCGTCGGACAGCGATTGCAGGCTTGCAGCCTCGTCCGGCGTCGTTACCCAGACAACGCTCGACCGCATGCCGGGCAGCGGCACGAAAACGCGCGGGCCATGCGGCGTATGAAATTCGGTCGAGATGTTGTCGTGAGGCCGGCTGTGCGCGGTATTGAAGGTGACGGCGGACTGGTCGAGCGTGCGCGTCCGCAGTTCGATCCCCGCGCTGCGGCGCGCCAGGGAGTTACGGCCATCGGCACCGCCGACGGTTGTTGCGCTTATGCGCGCGCCGTTGCCGGTCTCGATCTCCACAGCGGTCACGCCGCTCCGGATCGTGCTGGCGTCATCATCATAGCGCACGAGATTCGGCAATTCTGAAGCACGAGCCTCAAGCGCGGCGACGAGAATGCGGTTCTCGATATTGTAGCCGAAGGCTTCCTCTCCGATTTCCTCGGACGACAGCCGGACCTCGGGCGCACGCACCAGCCGTCCGGTATCGTCGATCAGCCGCATCACCCGCAGCGCCGCCGCCTGCTGTTTGCAGCCGGACCAGATTTGCAGCGACGTCAGGAAATCGATCGAGCCGCCGAGCAGGGCGGTGGTGCGATTGTCGCCATAAGCCGCCTTGCGGGCGACAAGCGCCGTAGGGACGCCGTTCTGCGCAAGGCCAACCGCGGTGGCGAGGCCGACAGGACCGCCGCCGACAATGGCAACGGCGAATTGAGAGGTGCCGGGAGTATCCATGCGGGAGCGATAACAGCTTTTTCGGCATGGGTCGACGTCAGGCAGGACATCCGCCGAGCGCGAGAGTTGCAGTGCAAGCCTAACACAATCCTGTTAGTCATGGGTTGGATGACCGACTCGCGTGCCCCATCCCGCAGCCCTGACGCGTCCACGCGGGCGCGTGCGTTCGCCGTTCATCTTTTGACCGCCTCCGGAGCGGCGCTTGCCTTTCTGGCCTTGCTGGAAGCCGTCCGTGAACACTGGGCGATGATGTTCGTCTGGCTCGGCGCAGCACTTTTAGTCGATGGCATCGACGGACCGCTCGCGCGCCGCTTCGATGTCGTCGATGTGCTGCCGAACTGGTCCGGCGCAATTCTCGATCTCGTCGTCGATTTCCTCACCTATGTGTTCGTGCCGGCCTACGCGATCGTGGCGAGTAAATTGCTGCTGCCTCTGGCCGCGCCGCTGATCGGACTGGCCATTGTCATGTCGGGAGCACTTTACTTCGCCGACCTGCGGATGAAGACCGAGGACAATCATTTCCGCGGCTTTCCCGCGCTATGGAATGCGGCAGCGTTCTATCTTCTGCTGCTCAAGCCGTCGCCCGTTGTCGCGACCGCCGTGCTTGCGGCATTTGTCATTCTGACGTTCACTCCGTTTCATACTTTGCATCCGCTGCGCACGGCGCGGGGACGCCCGTTGACGCTGGTCTTGATCGGCGTCGGAGCCGTGTTGTCGATTTATACGATCGTCGCCGATTTCGACGTGCCGACGGTGGTGAAGATTGTGTTGTGCGCAATCGCCGGATACGTCCTGTTTTCTGATCTTGTCGTTCAAATCCGCCGCTGGATCAGACCATGATGGGTCGTTGAGGTGCAACCCGAGTAAGCAAAAGGTGCACCGGCGGGCCGCCGATCCTCCACGTTGACATTTGCCGCCCGATGCATTTCCGTCTGCGCAAGTAGTGCAGGGAGAAAACGATGATCAAGGCTGTGCGGGTGCACAAACTCGGGGGACCGGACGTCCTGACTTACGAGGACGTTGAGTTGCCTCCGCCCGGCCAGGGTGAGGTCCGAATTCGCCATCATGCGATCGGCATCAATTTCATCGACTGCTATTTCCGCAGCGGGTTGTACAAGGCGCCGAGTCTGCCGTTCACGGTCGGCCATGAAGGCGCGGGCGAAATCATTGCTGTCGGGCCGGGAGTGACAAATTTTCATCCCGGCGACAGGGTGGCCTATTACCTCAACCTCGGAGCGTACGCGACGGAACGCAACGCACCGGCCGACCGGCTGGTGAAATTGCCCGATCACATTACCTACGAGCAGGGCGCCGTGCTGATGCTGAAGGGCCTGACGGTCTGGTACCTTCTCCATAAGACGTTCCACGTGCAGCAAGGGAATCGTGTTCTGATTCATGCTGCGGCGGGTGGCATCGGGCTGCTTGCGTGCCAGTGGGCCAAGGCTCTCGGCGCGACCGTGATAGGCACTGCCGGTTCACGCGAGAAGGCCGATCTCGCGATGGCCAATGGTTGCGATCACGTCATCCTCTACAAGGAGGAGGATTTCGCAGAGCGCGTGAAGCAGATCAGTCGCGGCGAACTATGCGACGTGGTCTATGACGGCGTCGGCAAGGATACATTCCAGGGCTCTCTACGATCATTGAGGAAGCGCGGCCTGCTCGTCAGCTTCGGTAACGCTTCAGGCGCGGTGCCGCCGTTCTCAGTCAATGAATTGAATACACATGGCTCGCTGTTCGTCACACGGCCTAAGCTCGCCGATCATATCGAGACCCGGAAGGATCTGATGGAAGGTGCGGACGCGCTGTTCGCAGCTGTGATCAACGGCACGCTGCATGTGCCGATCAATCGCGCCTACGCGCTGAAGGACGCCGCCAAGGCGCACATTGATTTGGAAAGCCGGGTGACGACCGGCGCATCGGTGTTGAAGCCGTAAGGCGCCTTAAAATCCCGCCACGGTGCCGTGCAGGTCGTATTCGTCGGCGCGTTCGATCTTTGCGGTGACAATGTCGCCGACCTTCAGGGGGCGGCGGCTTGAAACATAAACCGAGCCGTCGATTTGCGGCGCGTCGGCCTTCGAGCGGCCCTTGGCGACGCTCGGTCCAACTTCGTCGATGATGACCTGCTGGCGGGTCCCGACCTTGCGCTTTAGTCGCCGTGCAGAGATTTTCTGCTGGCGTGCCATCAGTGCGTTCCAGCGCGAGGTCTTGATATCGTCCGGCACCGGGTTGTCGAGCGCGTTCGACGTCGCGCCGGCGACAGGTTCGTACTTGAAGCAGCCGACACGGTCGATCTGGGCTTCGTCAAGCCAGTCGAGCAGATCCTGAAATTCGGACTCGGTCTCGCCGGGAAAGCCGACGATGAAAGTCGAACGCAGCGTGAGGTCCGGACATTGCTCGCGCCATTTCTGGATGCGCGCCAGCGTCTTGTCCTGCGCAGCCGGGCGGCGCATGCGCTTCAGCACCTCCGTATTCGCGTGCTGGAAGGGGATGTCGAGATAGGGAAGGATGTTGCCGCCCATCAGCGCGATGACGTCATCGACGTGCGGGTAGGGGTAGACATATTGCAGGCGCACCCATGCGCCGAGTTCGCCGAGTTCGCGGGTGAGATCGAGGAAGCGGGCGCGGACCTCGCGATCCTTCCACGGGCTCGATTCATATTTGATGTCGACGCCATAAGCAGACGTGTCTTGTGACACGACCAGAAGCTCCTTGACGCCGGCGGCGACGAGCTTTTCCGCTTCGCGCAGCACATCGTTGGCGGGACGCGAGACGAGATCGCCGCGCAGCTTCGGGATGATGCAGAAGGTGCAGCGGTTGTTGCAGCCTTCTGAAATCTTCAGATAGGCGTAGTGCCGGGGCGTCAGCTTGATGCCCTGCGGCGGCAGCAGATCGAGATGCGGATTGTGCATCGGCGGTAAGGCGCGATGCACGGCGTCGAGCACGCTCTCATATTGCTGCGGGCCGGTGATCGACAGGACGTTGGGGTATTCCTTCTCGATCTGCTCGGGCTCGGCGCCCATGCAGCCGGTGACGATGACTTTGCCGTTCTCGGCCATGGCTTCGCCGATGGCCCCGAGCGACTCCTGTTTGGCGCTGTCGAGAAAACCGCAGGTGTTGACGATGACGATGTCCGCGCCGTCGTGCTTGCGGGCGAGTTCGTACCCTTCCGCGCGCAGGCGCGTGATGATGCGTTCGGAATCCACCAGTGCCTTGGGGCACCCGAGCGACACGAAACTGATTTTTGGAGGAACGGCTTGATTCATCGGCTTGTCCGGAGAAGCGCAGGAGCTATCCCCGATCTCTTCTGAATACAAGGCTTTAAGAGCAAGCGGAGCGTGAGAACCGAGCGCGTCGAAATCACGCCTGTCTGCTTGAAGTCGAGTTGTTCTGCCTGTGTTTTGTGCACTGCATAAAAATTAGCACTACTGCTGGCCGTCGAACAACGTCAAGGGTGGCCTGCGAAATCTAAGCAGTTGAAAATTAAATGACTTTCGTCCCGAAGCCGACTGGCACGCCGCTTGAATAGATGACGGTGACCGAGCAGGTCGGCGGCCCAGGCGGCTGCTCAGCAACGCGGCGTCGAAAGGATGGCATGAGGATGGAGAAGAAGCAGTCCCCGACGGGGCATGGGATCAGCCGGCGCGGTTTGATGAAGGCGGGTGCAGGGACCGCAGCGCTGCTCGCGGCGGCCCGTTTGAATTTTCCCGGCGGTGCATTCGCGGAAGGCGCCGGACCGGAGACCAGCAAGGCGAGGCTGGGCTTTATCGCACTGACAGACGCGGCGCCGCTGTTCGTCGCGAAGGAGAAGGGCATCTTCGCCAAGTACGGCATGCCCGACGTCACCGTCGAAAAGCAGGCGTCATGGGGCACCACGCGAGACAACCTGGTGCTCGGTTCGGAAGGCAACGGCATCGACGGCGCGCATATTTTGACGCCGATGCCGTATCTGATCTCCGCGGGCAAGGTCACGCAGAACAACGTACCGACGCCGATGTACATTCTGGCGCGGCTCAATCTGAACGGCCAGTGCATCTCCGTCGCCAAGGAATATGCTGATCTCAAGGTCGGTCTCGATACCGCACCGTTCAAGGTTGCACTCGAGAAGAAGAAGGCATCCGGCAAGTCGATCAAAGCCGCGATGACGTTTCCCGGCGGCACCCACGATCTGTGGATCCGCTACTGGCTGGCGGCGGGCGGCATCGATCCTGACAAGGACATTGAGACCATCGTCGTTCCCCCCGCGCAGATGGTTGCCAACATGAAGGTCGGCACGATGGATGCGTTCTGCGTCTGCGAACCCTGGAACCTTCAGCTCATCCACCAGAACATCGGCTACACCGCGCTCACCACCGGGGAGCTCTGGGACAAGCATCCGGAAAAGTCGTTCGGCATGCGCGCTGCTTATGTCGACAAGTATCCGAAGGCAGCAAAGGCATTGCTGATGGCGGTGATGGAAGCTCAGCAGTGGTGCGAAAAGCCGGAGAACCGTGAGGAAGCGGCGGCTATCTGCGCCAAGCGCCAGTGGATCAACGTGCCTGTCGAAGACGTGACCGACCGTATGAAGGGCAAGTTCGATTACGGCACCGGCCGCGTGGTCGAGAACAGCCCGCAGCAGATGAGGTTCTGGAAGGATCACGCCTCGTATCCGTTCCAGAGTCACGACCTCTGGTTCATCACCGAGGATATCCGCTGGGGCAAATACGAGTCCGGTTACGATGCCAAGGCGCTAATCGCGAAGGTCAACCGCGAAGATATCTGGAAGGACGCGGCGAAGGATCTCGGCATCGCGGCGGCGGATATTCCATCCTCGACCTCGCGCGGCAAGGAGACCTTCTTCGACGGCAAGATTTTCGACCCCGAAAATCCGGCTGCCTATCTGAAGTCTCTCGCCATCAAGCGTGTGGATGCGTGACGACAACGGGCCGCCCGCAAACGGGTGGTCCACTCAAGCAATGTGGAGACACGCCGTTATGAACATGCCTGCGGTCAAGTCTGAAATGCCGACGAGAACATCCTCGCCCCCCGAACCCGCATCCGTATTCAAAATGACCGTCAAGAAGACACCCTGGACCGAGGAGGGCTGGAAGCTCCTGCAGTCCGCGGCCGCGCACATCCTGCCGCCGGTGATCGTGATCGCCCTGTTTCTCGTGGTGTGGGAATTGCTGTGTAGTAAGAGTGGCGCGACGCTGCCGCCGCCTCTGAAAGTATTCCGGGACACCAAAGATCTTATCTTCGACCCGTTCTTCGACAATGGCGGAATCGACAAGGGGCTATTCTGGCATTTGTCGGCGAGCCTGCAGCGCGTCGCACTGGGCTATTCGCTCGCCGCGATTGCGGGCATCGCGCTTGGGACGCTGGTGGGGCAGTCGGTCTGGGCGATGCGCGGCCTTGATCCGATTTTCCAGGTGCTGCGGACCATTCCGCCGCTCGCGTGGCTGCCTTTGTCGCTCGCCGCATTTCGCGACGGCCAGCCGTCGGCGATCTTCGTGATCTTTATCACGTCGATCTGGCCGATCATCATCAACACCGCTGTCGGCATTCGCAACATTCCGCAGGACTATCGCAACGTCGCGGCCGTGGTCCGGCTCAATCCTTTCGAGTTCTTCTGGAAGATCATGATTCCGTCGGCCGCGCCGTACATCTTCACGGGCCTGCGCATCGGTATCGGTCTGTCATGGCTCGCGATCGTCGCGGCTGAAATGCTGATCGGCGGCGTCGGCATCGGCTTCTTCATCTGGGATGCGTGGAATTCCTCGCATATCAGCGAAATCATCCTCGCGCTGTTCTACGTCGGCATCATCGGATTCGTTCTCGATCGCATGATCGCGACGATCGGTGCCTTTTTCACGCGCGGCACGTCGGTTGCCTAAGGAGACTGCCATGCAGGACTATCTGAAGCTCGATCATATGGACAAGGTCTTCACGCGCGGCAGCGCTTCGACGGAGGTGCTGAAGGACATCAACCTGACAGTCGCGCGCGGCGAATACGTTTCCATCATCGGCCATTCCGGCTGCGGCAAGTCCACGCTGCTCAACATCGTGGCGGGTCTGACCGGCGCGACGCGGGGCGGAGTGCTGTTGGAAGGGCGCGAGGTGAATTCGCCAGGCCCGGATCGCGCCGTGGTGTTTCAGAACCACAGCCTGCTGCCATGGCTCACGGTCTACGACAACGTGAAGCTTGGCGTCGACAAAGTCTTCAGCAGGACCAAGACCCGTGCCGAGCGGAACGAATGGGTGATGCACAATCTCAACCTCGTGCAGATGGCCCACGCCAAGGATAAGCGCCCGTCAGAAATTTCCGGTGGCATGAAGCAGCGGGTCGGTATCGCCCGCGCGCTGGCGATGGAGCCGAAAGTGCTGCTGCTGGACGAGCCGTTCGGCGCGCTCGATGCGTTGACCCGCGCGCATCTGCAGGACACCGTGATGGCCCTGCATCAGAAGCTCGACAACACGGTGATGATGATCACCCACGATGTCGACGAGGCCGTACTGCTGTCAGACCGCATCGTGATGATGACCAACGGCCCGAGCGCTCATATCGGCGAGGTTCTGGATGTGCCGCTGCCACATCCGCGCAAGCGGCTCGAGCTGGCGTCCAACCCGGTCTACCTGAAGTGCCGCCAGCGCGTGCTTGAATTCCTTTACGAGCGTCATCGCTTTGTCGAGGCGGCATAAGGAGGCAGCAACATGAGCGAACCCCTTGTCATCATCGGTAACGGCATGGCGGCCGCCCGCCTTGTCGAGGAATTGGCCAAGCGTGCGCTTGGGCGCTACGCAATCGCCGTGATCGGCGACGAACCGCGCCTGGCCTATAATCGGGTGCTGTTATCTTCGGTGCTCGCAGGCGAAGCGACGTCGCAGGAAATTGAACTGAGATCCGCCGCGTGGTGGCGCGATCGCGGTGTCACCGTGACTTATGGCTGCGCGGCGGATGCGGTCGATCTCGCCGCGCGTCATGTGCATCTTGCGAGCGGCCTGACTGTGCCGTTTTCAAAACTGGTATTCGCGACGGGATCGATACCGTTGCGTCTCGCGGTCCCGGGTTCGGACCTTCCGGGTGTGCACACCTTTCGCGACAGTTGCGATGTCGACCAGTTGCTGGCGCTTGGCAAAGCGAAAAACCGTGTTGTGGTTATCGGTGGTGGGCTGCTCGGGCTTGAAGCGGCTTATGGGCTGGCGAAGGCGGGGGCGAAGGTCACACTGTTGCATTTGATGGAGTCGCTGATGGAGCGGCAGCTCGATGCGCCGGCAGCAGTACTGTTGAAGCGACTGGTCGAAGACAAGGGCATCGAGATTCTTCTTGGCGCCAATACTCGTCAGATCGTGGGCGACGGTAAAGTCGGCGGTGTCGAACTGGCGGATGGGCGCGTCATTGCGGCAGATGCCGTGGTTTTTGCGGCGGGCATCCGGCCCAACGTAATGCTTGCCAAAGAGGCGGGCGTTCCGGTCAATCGTGGCATCGTGGTGGATGACCAGATATGCACGAGTGTCGAGAATGTTTTCGCGCTCGGCGAATGCGCCGAGCATCGCGGCACCTGCTACGGACTGGTGGAGCCGGCCTACGAGCAGGCGAAGGTGCTGGCTACGCACCTCGCCGGCAGCGCAACGGAGTATTCCGGCAGCATTGTCGCGACCAATCTCAAAGTCTCGGGTGTGAGTGTTTTCTCGGCCGGTGATTTTCTTGCTGCCGAAGGCGAGACGCTCGTGTTCAACGACGAACGGCGAGGCACGTACAAGAAACTGGTGATTACCGATGATCGTCTCACGGGTGCGGTGCTGGTCGGCGATACGACGGACGCGCTCTGGTATCTCGACCTCATCAGGACGGCCGTCCCGATCGAAGCAATCCGTGGTGACATGATGTTTGGCCGCGATCTTACCCAGTTGAAGGCTGCGTAGCAGATGTCGAGCGATTTCTCTCCAGACCAGAAGCGCTATCTTGAGGGTTTTGTTTCGGGCCTCAGTGCGACGCGTGTCGCACGCGCTGGTGCACCAGCTAGGAGCGAACCGATCGGACCTGACGCCATTCATCTCAAGGCGCAAGACCGCACTGTCGCTGCGGGAGGCAAGCTCTGCGATCAGGAGAAAATCAAGCGGGAGGAGCATCCATTTGATGCCTATCCGCGCCTCGTGCGGCAAGCCGAGATGAACGAAGCTCCGAAGCCACCGGATAATTTCCGCTGGCGCTATTATGGCATTTTTTATGTGGCTCCGACGCAGTCGTCCTATATGTGCCGCCTGCGAATTCCGAACGGCATTCTCAAGTATTGGCAGTTTGCAGGCGTGGCCGATCTCGCAGAGAACTTCGGTGGTCCGTATGCCCATGTGACCACCCGCGCCAATCTGCAGCTCCGCGAGATCGAACCGAAAAATGCGATCAACGTGATCGAAGGGCTGCAGGATCTGGGACTGTGTTCTCGCGGTTCCGGCGCGGACAATATCCGCAACGTCACCGGCACCTCGACCGCCGGCATCGATCCACAGGAGTTGCTCGATACGCGGCCCTATGCGCGGGCGTGGCACTTCCACATTCTCAACGATCGCTCGCTGTATGGCTTGCCCCGCAAGTTCAACGTCGCGTTCGACGGAGCAGGGTGCGTCGCCACGCTGGAGGAAACCAACGATATCGCGTTTCAGGCTGTTGAGGTGTGCGCCGGATTCGGTGTCGATGCAGGCATCTACTTCCGGCTCGGTCTTGGCGGCATCACCGGCCACAAGGATTTCGCTCGCGATACCGGTGTCATTCTCAAGCCGCAGGAGGCTGTCAGCGTCGCCGATGCCATTCTGCGCGTCTTCATAGAAAACGGTGATCGGACCAATCGCAACAAGGCACGCTTGAAATACGTGCTCGATGCCTGGGGCTTCGACAAGTTTCTTGTGGCAGTAGAGGAAAAGCTTGGTCGTAAGCTGGCGCGCGTGCCTGCGGAGGCGATCGCACCGCGTCCGGCTTATGACCGGCTTGCTCACATCGGCATTCATCCGCAGAAGCAAGCCGGACTGAACTGGATCGGCGTAGCGCTGAAATTGGGTCGGTTGTCGCCGGAACAGATGAGAGCACTGGCGAAGATCGCAGCCGAGTATGGTGACGGCGATATCCGCCTCACTGTCTGGCAGAACCTGCTGATCTCCGGCGTTGCGAACATCAATGTCGCAACCGTTGTCACCGCTATCGAAACGCTTGGGCTTGCGGTGACTGCTTCGGCGTTACGTGCCGGGCTGGTCGCCTGCACAGGGGCGACGGGGTGCCGTTTCGCCGCCGCTCACACCAAGGAGAACGCCGAGGAGATCGCGTCCTGGTGCGAGCCGCGGGTGCCCCTGAGTGCGCCGGTGAACGTCCATCTGACCGGCTGCCATCATTCCTGCGCGCAGCATTACATCGGCGATATCGGGCTGATCGGTGCGCGCGTCCCGATCAATGACGAGGGCGATACCGTCGATGGCTATCATCTGCTGGTCGGCGGCGGGTTTGGGGCCGATGCCGCCATCGCGCGCGAACTGTTTCGTGACGTGAAGGCAGCGGATGCGCCGCAAACCGTCGAGCGTGTTCTGAAGGCATATCTCGCCAACCGCGCGTCGGAGACAGAGAGTTTCCTCGATTTTGCGAAGCGGACCGATATCGACGCCTTCAGGCACATGACTGAAATGGAAGTCGCCTGATGAATCAGAGAACATCTCCGAGCCAGCTCGAAATTATCCCGGAGACCGCGCCGTTCTCGCATGAACAGCGGTCATGGCTGAATGGATTCTTCGCAGGACTGGTCTCGCTCGATAATGCCGTGACGCCGCTGTCGCCGGAGCAGGGTGCCGCCGTGATGGCCGCGGCCACCGGCGATGCCGACGACGGTGAAGCGCCGTGGCACGATCAGACGATGCCGATTGCCGACCGCATGAAACTTGCCGAGGGCCGGCCGCTGCGGCGGCGGATGATGGCGGCGATGGCGCAGCAGGATTGCGGTCAGTGCGGTTACAATTGCCACGATTACTCTGAGGCGATTGCCAATAAGGCCGAGGCCCGGCTGAACCTGTGCGTGCCGGGTGGCAAGGAAACCGCCCGCATGCTGAAATCGTTGCACGAAGAACTCGAGAAAGGCACCGCGCCCGGAGACCCAACGGCCGCAACTGAGGCCGCCAAAGACTCGGGCGCGAAGCCAGCGGGTGAACCTGGCCGTTCGCGCGACAATCCGGTCGAGGCGATTTTCCTGTCCCGTCGTCTGCTGAATAAACCGGGATCGGAGAAGGAGACATGGCATATCGAGTTCGATCTGTCGGGGCCCGGCCTCGATTACGTTGTCGGCGATTCTTTCGGCGTGTTCGCGACCAATGATCTCGGGCTGGTCGATCAGATTATCGCACTGCTCGGCGTTTCGCATGAGACAATGATCAACGGCAAGAAACTGCGCGATGTGTTGCGCGAGGATGTGTCGCTGTCACCTGCACCGGATTCGCTGTTCGAGCTGATCTCCTTCATCACGGGCGGTGCTGTGCGTGAAAAGGCGCGTGCGCTGGCTTCGGGGGACGATCCGGACGGTGACGCCGCGCATCTCGACGTGATGGCGACGTTGCAGAAATTCGCCGGTGTTCGTCCGCATCCGGAGGCTTTCATCGAGGCGCTTGACCCGTTGCAGCCGCGGCTCTATTCCATCTCGTCGTCGCACAATGCGACGCCCAGCCGTCTATCGCTGACTGTCGATACGGTCCGCTATGTGATCGGCAAGCGCAAGCGCATCGGCGTCGCCTCCACGTTCCTTGCCGAACGGATCAATCCGGGCGACACGCTCAGGGTTTACGTCCAGAAGGCCCATGGCTTCGGGTTGCCGGAGAATCCGCAGATACCGGTCATCATGATCGGCCCCGGCACGGGCGTCGCGCCGTTCCGCGCCTTCCTGCACGATCGGCAGGCGACCGGCGCACCGGGACGCAACTGGTTGTTCTTTGGTCATCAGCGCAGCGAATGCGACTTCTTTTACGCGGATGAGTTCAATGCGATGAAGGCATCGGGTCATCTGACACGGCTGTCGCTGGCATGGTCGCGCGATCGCGATGAGAAATTCTACGTGCAAGATCGCATGCGCGAGGTCGGCCGCGAATTGTGGTCGTGGCTCGCGGATGGTGCGCATGTCTACGTCTGCGGAGACGCAAAACGAATGGCCAAGGACGTCGAGCGTGCGCTGGTCGATATCGCAGCTCAATTCGGCGCGCGCTCCACTGACGAAGCTGTCGCGTTCGTGGCCGATCTGAAGAAGAAAGGTCGATATCAGCAGGACGTTTATTGATCGCAGGCTGTTATGACTGAGATGGAAACTCCTCCGTCGACCGTGAGAACGACATGTCCCTATTGCGGTGTCGGTTGTGGCGTACTGGCGACGCCCGATGGCAAAGGCAGGGCAACAATCAAGGGTGATCCCGATCACCCAGCCAATTTCGGCCGTCTTTGCTCAAAAGGTTCGGCGCTAGGCGAGACGCTCGGTCTTCATGAGCGGTTGCTGAATCCGATGGTCCGCTGTTCGAACGATCAGATGGAACCTGTGGCGTGGAGCGATGCGCTTGATCATGTCGCGCAACGTCTCCATCACATCATTGCCAAGCACGGACGGCATTCCGTCGCGTTCTATCTCTCCGGGCAGTTGCTGACGGAGGATTATTACGTTGCCAACAAGCTGATGAAGGGGTTCATTGGCAGCGCCAATGTCGACACGAATTCGCGGTTGTGTATGTCGTCGGCCGTCGCGGGGCACAAGCGTGCCTTCGGATCTGATACGGTGCCGGGGAATTATCGCGACCTCGACAAGGCCGATCTGCTTGTACTCGTCGGCTCGAACGCCGCGTGGTGTCATCCGGTTCTGTACCAACGCATACTCGCGAATAAGCGAGAGCGGGGCGCAAAAATCATCGTGGTCGATCCACGCCGAACCGACACCGCCAGCGACGCTGACCTTTTTCTTGGGTTAAAGCCGGGGACGGATACTGCGCTCTTCAGCGGTCTGTTGGTTCATCTCGCCGCGCGGAATGCCATCGATCGTCACTTTATCGAAGATCACACTTCGGGCTTCGAGGATGCGCTGGCGCAGGCGCGCAGGATCGCGGCGAGTGTTGCGGCAACAGCGCTTGCGACTGGATTGAGCGAAGCCGATGCCGAGGCATTCTTTCGCCTGTTTGCCGCCAGCGACAAGGTCGTTACGCTGTATTCGCAGGGCGTCAACCAGTCGGCGCAGGGCACCGACAAGGTCAATGCCATCATCAACTGCCATCTCGCAACGGGGCGGATCGGAAAACCCGGCGCAGGTCCGTTCTCGCTGACGGGGCAGCCTAATGCGATGGGCGGCCGCGAAGTGGGCGGTCTCGCAAACCAGTTAGCCGCACATATGAATTTCACGCCGCCCGATATCGATCGTGTGAGGCGGTTCTGGCAGGCGCCGCGCATCGCGACACATGAAGGGCTCAAGGCCGTTCAGATGTTCGAGGCCATCGAACGCGGTGAGATCAAGGCACTCTGGGTGATGGGAACAAACCCGGCGGTGTCGCTGCCGAACGCGGATGCAGTACGGCTCGCCATGCAGAAGCTCGATCTGCTTGTGATCTCGGACAATGTACGCTCGAACGACAGCATTAATGCCGGGGCGCATGTGTTACTGCCCGCACAGGCTTGGGGCGAGCGATCCGGCACGGTGACGAATTCGGAACGGCGGGTGTCTCGACAACGGCCGTTCATGACGCCGGCAGGTGATGCCAAACCGGACTGGTGGATCGTCAGCGAGATCGCCAAGCGGCTCGGTTATGAGGGTGCGTTTTCCTATCAATCGTCCGCAGAGATTTTCCGCGAGCACTGCTGCCTGTCGTCATTCGAGAACAACGGCACACGCGATTTCGATCTCGGTGCATTTTCCGAAATCACGGAAGATGAGTTTAATCGGCTCCCGCCGACTCTATGGCCCGCGCGTCTTGATACGAGCGTCTCGGAACGTTTCTTTGCGGAGGGAGGCTTCTTCACCGGTGACCAGCGGGCGCGGTTCGTTGCCCCTGAAATTCCGGCATTGCGCGGTGAAAGATCCGCTAGTCGGCCGTTGCTCTTGAACACCGGCCGCATTCGCGACCAGTGGCACACCATGACCCGCACAGGGCTTAGCCCGCGGCTGGGCCAGCATCTGCGGTTTCCGTTTGTCGAAATTCATCCGCGTGATGCGTGCGCTGCGGGTGTCGTGGATGGCGGATTTGCCAGGCTCGAAACTGACTTCGGCAAGTGTGTGCTCAAAGTGATCGTGACGGATCGGCAGCAGCCCGGCATGTTGTTCGCTCCGATTCATTGGAGCGATGAGACATCTTCCTCCGCCCGGGTCGGCGCGCTGGTCGCGCCCCACATTGACCCGTATTCGGGGCAGCCGGAAAACAAGGCTACGCCTGTCGCTCTATCTCTTTGCGATTATCCGCAGTACGGGTTCGCTCTCTCGCGCGACGTTATGTCGTTTCCCGAGAGCATCTGGTGGGCGCGTGTCGCCGTCACAGGTGGCTACGGCTATCTGCTTGCGTCGAAACGGGGCGTACAATGGCAGGCCTGGTTCAATAAAGGCTGTGGCGAGCATGACGTCGCGGAGTATCTGGACGGTGCGGGGGGCATATACCGGGCGGCGTCATTTGATGGCGACAGGCTGACGAGATGCCTGTTTGTCGAGCCGTCAGATCGCTCGTCGGACTGGGATGTTGTCAAGGCGCTGTTCGCCGTGGAAACGGTGAATGCCGAGCAGCGGCGCCTGCTGCTATCGGGAAAAGCATTGGATGGTATCGCGAGCGTAGGGCCCATCGTTTGCGCTTGCTTTGGTGTCGGTCGCAACACGATCTGCGATGCATTGAAGTCCGGTGCGGCACGCTCGTATCTTGATCTTGGCACGCAACTCAAAGCGGGGACCAATTGCGGATCGTGCATTCCGGAGTTGCGACGGCTGGTTGCGGAAACCCTCCCCGATGAAAAGCAGAACGATCAGCGCGAGGTGGCTATGGCCGAGAGCTGAACGGTGAGATTTTTACGCCACCTTGCTCCAGCGCCGCACGAACGGCTTTCGCAATCTCCACCGCGCCCGGCGTGTCGCCATGAACGCAGACGCTATCCACGGGTGTGGGGATGACCTTTCCTGAAGCTGCAATGATGGACTGCTCCGTCACCATGCGCAGGACTCGCTGCGCGATCTCATTGGCATCATGCAGAACGGCGCCGCTCCGGCTACGAGGAAGAAGCTGTGCGTCGTCCTGATAGACGCGATCGGCGTAGATCTCATGGATCGGCTTTAGTGCGGTGCGGTCCGCCGCGCGGGCGAGCTCAGTCTGCGGTAACACCATGAAGGCGAGGTTTGGATCAACCGCCTTAACGGCCGCCGCGATGGCATTGGCGATCATAGCGTCGGAGCAGGCAGCGTTCGACAATGCGCCGTGCGCCTTCACATGTGTGACCTTGTGGCCTGCGAGCGAAGCCACTGCGCACAGCGCGCCAGTCTGGTAGGCAACAAGATTTTCAATCTCGCTGGCGCTGAGGCCGGGCATCGGCTTGCGTCCGAAACCAGCCAGATCGTGATAGCCGGGATGTGCGCCAATACCGACGCTGCGCGCGCGGGCCTGTGTTGCAATTCTTCGCATGGTGCCGGGATTGCCGGCATGGAATCCACAAGCGACGTTGACGCTGGTGGCCACGCTCAGCATAGCCTCGTCGTCTCCCACGCCTTCACCGATGTCGGAGTTGATGTCGACCTGAATCGTCATGCGCTGTTCCGTATTCTGTCCGGCAGGGATTGCAGCAGCGCATGGAATGCGCGCGCTTCCTGTTGGGCGGCGGCGACGTCGATCGCCACGAAGCGGAGTGTATGCCGGGGGCGCGTCTGCGCAAAGCGGCCGAGGTCTGCAGAGATGATGGTAGCGATCTTGGGATAGCCGCCGGTTGTGCCGCGATCCTTCATCAGCACAATGGGCTGGCCGCCTGCGACCTGAATGCTGCCGTCGACGGTGCCGTCCGAAACAATATTGAAATTCCCGGCATGAGTGAGGACAGGGCCTTCCAGACGATAGCCCATGCGGTCGCTCGTCGGCGAGATGCGCCACAGCGAATTGCAGAAGATTTCGGCGGATTTTCCAAATTCATCATGCTGAGGTCCCGGCACGACCCGAATATAGCCTTCCCCGAATACGGGTGGAATCATGCTGCGGTCCGGCAGCGACGTTACATTCTCGAATGCCAGCCGGTCGCTGCTTCGAAGCGGACGAGGATAGGGGCTGCCCAGTCCGGCGCGCGCGTTAACGGAGAAGCTGCCGAACGTCGCCTCGCCTGTCAGGTCGCCTGCAACGGCGAGATAGCTGAAGACGCCCTTGCGTGCAGCATCGAGTGTCAGCGTATCGCCGTCGCGAAGGGTGAACGTGCGATAAAGCGGGCACGCATCGCCGCCGATCCGGGCGAAACGCAGTGCGCCGGTGAGTGCCACGCATAGTGGCCCGCCGCGCGCGACAAACACGGTTTTTGTCGGCCCGATTTCGATGGCAGGTGCGGACAGCGGACGTCCCACCAGCGCGTTGGCGGCAGCCAGTGACAGCCGATCCATCGCTCCGCTGGGTGTGAGGCCGTAACGCTGCGCGCCGAACCGGCCAAAATCCTGAACCGATGTCAGCGGCCCGGCGGTGATGATGTCGAGAGCGTTCACGCGATCAGCTCCGCAATCGCGGCACCTTGCTCTGCGAGGCGTTCGAGCCGTTCGAATTCAGCCGCATCGATTTGCTGAAATGTCACGGTGTCTCCCGGTTCGATGAGGAAGACAGGCGCGCGTTGCGGATCGAAGGTCCGCACCGGTGTACGGCCAAGAAGATGCCAGCCGCTGGGGCCTGCGAGGCATTGCAAAGCGGCCTGCACGCCGCCGATCGAGATCGTGCCCGCAGGCGTGGAGATGCGTGGCTGCGTCCGTCGCGGCGTGGCGATAGCAGGATCGAGACCGCGCAGATAGGAAAAGCCCGGCGTGAAACCGATCATGGCCACGTCATAGCGCGGCGCGCTGTGACGCTGGATCAATTCATCCGGTGACATGCCGTGCACCTTTGCGACATCATCGAGATCGAGACCGAACGCACCGCCATAGGCGACCGGTATGCGCCAATGGCGGGACGCACGCTCTGCGATATTCGGCTGGTCGAGGAGAGCGAGTAGACGATCGCTTAATTCGGGAAAGCCGAGCTTGAGCGGATCGTAATGGACGAGAAGCGAGCGATAGGTCGGGACCGTCTCGGTGACGCCCTCGACCGGCATGTTATTTAGCGCGCGATCCAGCGCGAAAACCCGACGGTTGCTCTCGGCATCCATGGTGGTGCCGAACTCAACGGCGAGCGCGGTATCGCCGCAGGCAAGAACACGTGGTTTTGATGGCCGGGAAGGTTGGCTGTTCATGGACAAACGATGCCGGGACGGGCTGATGGCGTCCAGCGCTTTATTCGCGAGAAGATTCACCTAGAAGCATTCGCCGGGAGATGCGCTTGACGCGAGCGAAGTGCTTCGCATCATGCCGCCTCTTCATACAAAGGAATTCCAGCCAATGTCGCTGCCCGCCGAGACGGTTCAACTGCTGCAACGTATTTCCACCGCCACTATCACCACAGTGCTTCTGAAGAAGGGGCTGCGTAATGTCTGGATGCGCGGCACGCGCCCGCTTCGGCCGGGGCAGAAGCGGCTCGTCGGCCCTGCCTTCACGCTGCGTTTTGTCCCCGCGCGCGAGGATCTTGCGACGCCGGAATCGTGGTCGAAGCCGATTTCCACCCGCACCGCGATCGAGGCGATGCCGGAAGGCTGTATCGCGGTCGTCGATGCCATGGGGATTACCGACGCCGGCATTTTCGGCGACATCCTGTGCATGCGCATGGCAAAGCGGGGCGTCACCGCGCTCGTTACCGATGGCGTGATGCGTGACGTGGAAGGCGTGCTGGGTACCGGCCTGCCGGTCTGGTGCGACGGCGCGGCGGCTCCGCCGTCGGTCGCGGGCCTCACCTTCGTGAACTGGGGCGAGCCGATAGGCTGCGGCGGCGTCGCGGTGTTTCCGGACGATATCATCGTGGCCGATGAGGACGGCGCAGTCGTGATTCCGCAGGCTTTCCTGCCGCTGATCCTGGAGCAGGGCGAGGAGCAGGAGCGTGTTGAAGCGTGGATCGTCAATGAGGTTCAGCAGGGTGCGCCGTTGCCGGGGCTTTATCCGATGAGCGCCGACACCAAGGCGCGCTACGAGGCATGGAAGAAAACCCAGAAGTAAGCCTTAAAATCTGCCTTCAGTTTTGGCGCTTGCCGGTCTCTGCCGGCCAGCGCCATCCCACGACATGGGCCTCGACCGGATTGCCCGACTCGCAGTTTTCCCAACCGTTGCCGGCCCAACGGCAGGCAAACGGAAGCTGGTAGGTCCCGCTTTTATCCTCGCACAGGACCTGCACCGGCACGCCTGCAGGCGGCGTGCCTTGTTCGCCAAATTCGGAAAGGCGTTGTGAACGGGTTGCCATGGTTCATCTCCCCGGAAGGGAACGGGAGCGGGCGGCTTCTGTTCCGGAACCGGGATTGTTAAAATTCACAAATGCCCTTTTGTTTCGGAGATCGCCGCAAGCCTTGATTTACGTCTCGGCATCGAGACTACCGGCAGCAACACGGAGAACACCGATGTTTGTGCTGATCCTGGGTTTGTTGGGCGCGAGCGGCCTGTTTTATCTGGCTAGCGCGACGCAGCATTCGGGCTGGACCTTGTCGTATGAGGTCTGCCGGCAGGGTGCAATCTTCTGTGATAACCCCCACTGGATTCTGATCGCCGCCGGTATCGCCATCGCGATCGAGATGGTCCGCAGCATGTCGAGGGCGTGAGCTCCCTGAGCATGGGTGCTCGATCGGCTTCCGGCCTTTCCGGGGCGTGGATTTTGCCGGGCCGTGCGGCACCGGGCTGGTGGATTTCGGGACGGGAACCGGACAATATCGGGCGGCGCGCCAAACCTCGCCGGCGGGCCTTCAGCAACCGGGAACCTGACGTCCGCCGCCATGTCCCTTTCACAAAGTACCTTCCGGCGCTCCTTTCGGCTCGCCCGCCGGTTCGGCTACGCCCGAATCCTGTGCCTCGGTCTGCTGGCGTCTCTCGTCGCGCTGCGCGCCATTGATCCGGTACCGCTTGAAGAATTGCGTCTAAGAGTTTTCGATACCTATCAAATTCTTAAACCCCGCAAGGCTCTCGAACGCCCCATCGTGATCGTCGATCTCGATGAAGCGAGCCTTGCCCGGTTTGGTCAGTGGCCATGGTCGCGCACCCTCGTCGCCGATCTGGTGTCGCGGCTGACGGGGGCGGGTGCCGCCGTGATTGCCTTCGATATCGTGTTCGCTGAACCTGACCGGTTGTCGCCATCTCGCGTGGTGGATAGTTTTCGGAATCTCGACGATGCAATGCGCATGCAACTCAAGAGCTTGCCGGATAATGATCAGGTTCTTGCTGAAGTTTTGCGCCGTTCTCCCGTCGTGCTTGGCGAATCCGGTTTGCCGTATCTGACACCGATGCCCGCCGTCGATCTGCCGCCACTCGGCCTTGCCACGCTTGGCGGCGACCCGTCGCCGTATCTCATGAATTTCCCCGGACGGCTGCGTAACACGCCGGTTCTGGAGCAGGCGGCCCCGGGCCGTGGACTTTTCACGATCCGCACCGAACGTGACGGCATCGTCCGGCGCGTCCCGCTCATCATGATGGCGCAGGGCAACCTGATGCCGTCGCTGACCTTCGACATGTTGCGGATTGCGGCGAATGCGAACACGCTTCTCGTCAAGTCGGACGATGCGGGCGTGAAAAGTGTAGGCGTGCCCGGCTTTGAAATCCCCACCGATCCCAACGGCCAGCTCTGGGTCTATTTCAGCAAGCACGATCAGGCGCGTTACGTCTCTGCGGCGGATGTTCTGGACGGCAAGGGCGGCACCGACGTGTTCTCGCGCAAGCTCGTCATCATTGGCACTTCCGCCGTGGGACTTCTGGATGTCAAAACCACGCCGCTCGACCGCGTGATGCCCGGTGTCGAAATCCACGCGCAGGTGCTGGAAAACGTGTTGACGGATTCGGTCCTGTCGCAGCCGAACTACGCATTCGGCGCGGAAATCGTTGCTGCGATGCTGTTCGGTCTTTTGATCGTCTGGCTTGCGCCGGTGTTGAGCCCCGTCGCGTTGTTGCTGTTGGGCGGTACGGTCGCTGCGATGCTCGCGGGTGCATCCTGGTATCTGTTCGCGCGCGAGAAGCTGCTGGTCGATTTCACCTTCCCGCTGCTTGCGAGCGCCGTGGTCTATCTGACGCTGGTATTCAACGGTTATGTGCGCGAGCAAGCACAGCGCCGCCGTATCCGCTCGGCCTTTGGGCAGTATTTGTCCCCCGCTCTTGTGGAACAGCTAGCGCAGGCGCCCGAACGTCTGGTCCTTGGCGGCGAGGAGCGCGAGATGACTGTGATGTTCAGCGACGTCCGCGGCTTCACGACGATTTCCGAATCCTACCGGCACGACCCTCAGGGACTGACGTCGCTGATGAACCGTCTGCTGACGCCGTTGACCGATGCGATCCTCGCACGCAAAGGCACGATCGATAAATACATGGGTGACGCCATCATGGCGTTCTGGAATGCGCCGATTGATGACGCCGAACATGCCGTCAACGCCTGCGAGGCGGCGCTCGACATGCTGGATAAAGTTGATGAACTGAATAAGGAGCGGGCGAAGGAGGCAACCGAGCAGGGCAGGCCGTTTATGCCCTTGAACGTCGGCGTCGGCCTCAACACCGGCCTGTGCGTCGTCGGCAATATGGGGTCGAGCCTGCGATTCGATTACTCGGTGCTTGGCGATAGCGTGAACCTGGCCTCGCGGCTGGAGAGCCAATCGGCAACCTACGGCGTACCCATTATTGTCGGGTCGAAGACAGCGCTGGCCGCAAAGGACAAGCTCGCGATCCTCGAGATGGATCTCGTCACCGTGAAGGGAAAGCAGGAGCCGGAGGTGATCTATGCCATTCTTGGCCGTGCCGATCTCGCGCATTCGGAGCGATTTCAAAAGCTGCGCAATCTGACCATCGATATGATCTGGCGCTATCGCAGCCGTGATTGGGAAGGCGCGCTGAACGCGGCGGAAAAGGCGCGGGCACTTGACGATGGCCGTCGGCTGACGACGCTGTTCGACCTCTACGCCGGACGGATCGAAGCGTTCCGGACAACGCCGCCGTCGCCCGATTGGAATGGCGTTTTTGCGATGACGATGAAATAGATGAAAAACCGCGAGCCTGCCTTGCACCCACCCGATATGATGTTTTGTCCCGTTTGAGCCTGTTGATGATGTCAGATTCCATTACGATCAAATTCTGGGGTGTTCGCGGCAGTATCGCCTGTCCAGGACCGGACACTGCGCGCTACGGCGGCAATACATCCTGCGTCGAAGTTCTTTGCGGCGAAAGCCGAGTGATATTCGATGCCGGCTCCGGCCTGCGCGGGCTTGGCGAGGCACTGGCGGGACAGCCCGGCGAGATCGATCTGTTTTTCAGCCATCTGCACATCGATCATCTAATTGGACTGCCGTTTTTTCAGCCGGCATTTGAAAAAGACAGTCGCCTTCGGCTGTGGGCGGCCGGCCTGAAAGAGGTGGGTGGACTTCGGGCCGCGCTCGACAGATATCTGAGTTTTCCGCTGTTTCCGATCGGTCTCGATGAATTCCGTGCCGGTGTTGCCTTCAATGATTTTTCGCGGGGCGATGTGCTGACGCCTCGCCCGGGTATCGTTCTGCGCACGGCTGCGCTCGATCATCCGGGCGGCGCGACCGGCTATCGGCTGGAATTCAACGGGCGTGTGTTTTGCTATGTGACCGATACGGCGATGGACGCCGAACCTTCCCTCGAAATGCTTGCGCTGGCGAAGGATGCCGATTGTCTCGTCGTAGACGCAACTTATACCGACAGCGAACTGACGAAATACGCGGGCTGGGGTCACGCGAGCTGGCAGCAGAACATTGCATTTGCCGATGCCGCCGGGGTGAAAAACTTGTGTCTGTTTCACCACGCCCCCGAACACGACGACGACGCTCTCAATCGGATCGCGGCCGATGCCGCGCGGATGCGACCGGGAACGGTGATGGCGCGGGAAGGCCTGTCGATCAGGATTTGAGGGCCGAGCGGGGCCGGACTTGAATTGATTTTAGTTTGATGAGATCGGCATCGAACCGATCGCGCTTTGTCTGTGACAAAAGGCTGGTTGGCCCATGGATATCTCAGGTGTTGCTTCGGATATGTCAGGTCTCGCCTCCGGCGCGGGAGGCTTGATCGCGTCGGCATTCGTCGTCGCTGGTTACACCATGCGCACTATGATCCCTCTGCGCATTGTCGGCATCATCACCAATGTGGTGTTTATTCTTTATGCCATGTCGCATCGGAATTATCCGATCGTGGCGCTGCATCTGATTTTGCTGCCGCTGAATATCTATCGTCTGCGCGAAATGCTGGTGCTGGTTCGCAACGTCAAGCGCTCGGTGAGCGGAAACCTGTCCATGAACTGGTTGAAGCCGTTCATGACCGAACGGCGTTGCCAACCGGGTGAAGTGCTGTTCTACAAGCACGAGCGTGCGACGGAGATGTACTACATCGTCAGCGGCCGTTTTCATCTCGTGGAATCGGGCATCGAACTGCCGGTCGGCTCCATCGTTGGCGAGTTCGGTATGCTGTCGCCCGACAATGCACGCACGCAGACGCTGGAGTGCGTGGAGAAGGGCGTGGTTCTCAGCGTCACCTACCAGAAGGTGGAAGAACTTTACGTGCAGAATCCGGAATTCGGATTTTATTTTCTGCGGCTGGTTAGCGCGCGGTTGTTTCAGAATGTCGGCAGGCTCGAAGCGCAAGTCGCGGCACTCAGCGGAAAACCTGCACCATGAGATTGCCCGTCGATTTCAGGCTGCTCAAGGAGCGCTATTTCGGCGAAGCATCGCGCAAGCCCTGGGTCGCGGAAAACCGGCTAGCCGAACTGGCTCCGTATCTGCAGCCGGAAGCGGCGGACATCGTGCAGCGCGCCGTTGCGGCGCTGATGATCTATCAGGATCCGGATTACGCGCTTGTGTATCTCAATCGCGTCGGACGGTATGCCGGGCCGGGCAAGGAGCCCTGCGCATTTCTCGTCTCGCTCGCCCCCCGCATGGATATGCGGATGCGCTATGCAGACCCTCCGAGCGTCGCGCAGGCGACGTTGACGGAGAGCGGGGATGGCAATTCCTCTCCGAGCCGCCGGGCATCCTTCTGCCTCTGCGACTTCGCCGGAATGCTGCCACCGGATGCCGCCGATACGGCTCTCATTGTAATGTCCTACCTGCGGCTCTCAAGGCGGATTGTCGTATTGACGTTCTCCCCTCAAGCCGGATGGAAACGGCGCTGGACCGAAGCTTGGGCGCTGCTGCGCTACGCGCGAAGCTACTCGCGGCGCGCGAAGAGCGAGAACGCCTGGGTCGAGCGATGGTTACACATGATCGACCGCGTCCGGTCCACCCAGCCGGAGGCTGTCATCGAGATGGTGCGAAGCGCGGATATCGTCTGCGGGTCGGGCGCGGATTACCATCGGGACATCGCAAACTGGAATGTGATCGTGGATCGTCTGGTCAAGCCCGTTTGCGACGGGATGATTGCAGCGATTGATCTTGCAGCGGCATTGCGAGTCGTTTTACACGCTGCGGCTGATCGCCCCGAACCTGCGATGCTCGAAGGGCAGATCAATCATCTGATTGCGGCTCAGCCGTCTCGTCTCGAACCCGCGTGATCTTCATGCCAAGCCATTCCGGAGCGCCGATGATATCGTGTCGAGCGGGGATTTTCGCAGCCGCCGTCGCGGCCTGCACTCTGGTGTTGCCGGCGATTGCGCATGCAGACGCCACGTTCAAGCTCAGCCACAATCACCGAATTTCATGCAGTAAGGTGCTGATGCCGGGAAAACGGCAGGTGATCGCGTGCAAATCGTATGCGTATCTGTTCAATACGGTAACGTCGGAATTCTATCGCTGCGGAGTGCAGGTGTCAGTGACGCGCGATGTTTCGACTGTTCTCGGAGCGGATGGCAGCGGCGGTTGCCAACTCAAGACGAAGGTGTTTCCCGACAATTCCAGTTATGATTTCGATGCTGTCGAAACCGAGCCGCCGAACACCAATGCGTTCTTCGGCAATGGTGGCACGGCGATCTGGGCGGCCGATGTCACCACGCGCAAGGTCAGGGCTTGTATCGAACTTGGCGCCGGTGTGTCCCCGCCGGTTCTCAGATGCGTGGACATGACCTTCGAGTAACGCCGTCTATCCGACGACCGGCACGCCGCCAGGATGCTTGGCTTTTTCTTCGGGCTCGACATGAATCGAGATCATGATGTCGGAAATCTCTTTCCGCAGCGCGGCCTCGATCTTGTCGCACAGCATGTGTGATTCCGAGACCGTCATGTTGCCCGGAACGACGAGATGGAAGTCGATGAAGATCGCACGGCCCGCCTGACGGGTGCGGAGGTCGTGCGCCTCGAGCGCGCCTTCGGCGTGAGAGGAAATGATCTCTCGGATCTTGGCGAGCGTTTCTTCCGGTACGACTTCATCCATCAACCCGCCGACGGAGGACCGCATCAGCTTCCACCCAGCCCACAGGATGTTGACTGCGACCATTGCGGCAATAAGCGGGTCCAGAAACGGCTGATTGGTCAGCCACACCAGTGCAACACCGACGAGAACGCCGGCTGAAGTGACAACGTCGGTCCATAGATGTTTGGCGTCGGCGATCAGAGCCGGAGAGCGGAGCCTTTTTCCTGCCTTGAGCAGAATGAAATACCACGCCGCATTGATGCTGCTTGCTGCCGCATTGATAAGCAATCCCTTGAGGGGCGCCTCAAGCGGTCTGGGCTGAAGGAATCCGCGATAGGCTGCGTAGAAAATCGCCAGTGCGGCAGCGAGGATCAGAACGCCTTCCGCAATGGCAGATAGATATTCGGCCTTCTGGTGACCGTAGGGATGATTGGCGTCGGGCGGCGTTGCGCTGACGCGCACCGCGATGAAAGCAGCCACCGCGGTCGCGACGTTGAGGATGCTCTCCAGGGCATCCGAATAGAGCGCCACGCTGCCGGTGACGTAATAAGCAGCGTATTTCAACGCCAGCACGAGACAGCCGACCACAATGCTGCCGGCTGCTAATTTAAGGGATGTGCCCATGGAACCACGCGGGATTTGATCTTTGGTGCTTAAGGGAACAGCTGCGGCCGATCAACGCGGATGTTTGCTGACGCCAATCATTCGCAGGCTTTGAGCGCAATAATCGGTGCATAGCGCCGCTGGTCGGATAACGATCCATCCTCCGGTTCGGAGAATAGAATGTTGCTGATTTTGATGCCTGGCAGATCGGCCGCGTTGATGCGTGGGTAGGGAACCTGACAAGGATTTAATCCGGCATTATGCGGATGTTTTATCTCCGCTTAACTCGTGACTGATTCCATATGTCGCAGCTGATAAAGCGGCGATTTATCGCATTGCCACAAAGATGCTGCATTGCGATTTCAACGCTGCTTACACCGCATCTGCCATTGGGGAATCTCTCTGCACATGACGAATCGCATCGTCGCAATCGCCTGTCTGATCGTTGGAAGTGCCTTCTTGAGCGGTTGTGACGATCCCGCGCCAGCGGTGGCCAAAAGCGCGCCGCCCGAAGTCTCCATCGTACGCGTGAAGCCGGAGCCGTTTACGGTGGTCCGCGAGCTTCCGGGTCGCATCGCTTCGGTGCGCGTCGCGGAAGTGCGCCCGCGCGTATCCGGAATCATCGTGGAGCGGTTGTTCCGGCAGGGCAGCGACGTCGAAGCGGGCGACGTACTCTATAAGATTGATCCTCGACCGTTCGAGGTCGAGGTCATGGCGCAGGAAGCGGCACAAGCCAAGGCCGAGGCCGTGCTCGACCAAGCCGCCAAGCAGGCGCATCGTATTGCGACGTTGGCCTCGCAGCATGTCGCTTCCGAGGCAGAGAATGAAAAGACCATCGCAGCCAGGCGTCAGGCGGAGGCGGACCTTGCCGCACGCAAGGCCGAGGTCGCACGCGCGAAACTCAATCTCGACTATGCAACCATCCGTGCGCCGATCAAGGGCCGGATCGGCGCGGCGCTGGTGAGCGAAGGCGCGCTCGTCACCGCCAACGATACCACCAATCTCGCCACCATCCGGCAGTTGGACCCGATCTACGCCGACTTCACCCAATCGGCCGGCGATCTGATCAAGCTGCGCGAAGCGCTCGACCGAGGCGATCTTGAGCAGGTGAGCGAGGGCGCGGCCAAGGTCCGGCTGATCGTCGACGGCCGGAAGTATCCGCTCGATGGTAAGCTTCTCTTCTCCGAGGCCAAGGTGGATGCCAGCACCGGACAGGTGACGTTGCGCGGCGAATTCCCAAACCCGAATGGCGAATTGCTGCCAGGCATGTACGTGCGTGTCCTGCTCGATCAGGGCGTCGATACCGACGCGATCGCGATTCCCGAGCAGGCTGTTCAACGCGGCGCGAACGGCAGCAGCGAAGTCTATGTCGTGAAGCCCGACGGTCGCGTTGCGAAGCAGCCGATCCGCACTACCGATCTGCAGGACGGCAAATGGCTGGTGAGCGAGGGCCTGAAAGCTGGCGACCATGTGGTGGTCGAAGGCTTCCAGAAATTTGTCGCGGGTGACGTGGTGACGCCGGTTCCGGCCGACGGCACGAAGGTGAGCGCTGAAGCGGCTTCGCAGCCGACATTCAACTAGCGCCCAATGCCAGCCTTTTTCATTGAACGCCCGATTTTCGCATGGGTGGTCGCGCTTTTCATCTGTTTGATCGGCGCGATCTCCATTCCTTGGCTTGCGGTCGCGCAGTATCCCATCATTGCGCCGCCGTCGATCTCGATCAGCACGAGCTATCCCGGTGCCTCGCCGGAGGAGCTTTACAACAGCGTCACGCGGCCGATCGAAGAAGAACTCAACGGCGCATCCGGCATCCTGAATTTCGAATCCACCAGCGACTCGCTCGGACAGGTGGAGATCATCGCGAACTTCCAGCCGGGAACGGATACCACGACGGCATCCGTCGACGTCCAGAACCGCATCAAGCGCGTCGAGGCGCGATTGCCGCCGACGGTGATCCAGCAGGGAATTCTTGTCGAGGAAGCCTCGAGCGCGGTGCTTCAGATCATCACCCTGCGCTCGACCGACGGTAGCCTCGACGAGGTTGGGCTCGGTGACTTCATGGTCCGGAACGTCGTCGGTGAGATCCGCCGCATTCCGGGTGTCGGCCGCGCCACGCTGTATTCGACCGAGCAATCGCTACGCATCTGGGTCGATCCGGAAAAGCTGGTTGGTTTCAATCTGACCTCTGATGACGTGACCAAGGCCATCACGGCACAGAACGCGCAGGTCGCTTCCGGCAGCCTCGGCGCTGAGCCCGCTGTGTCCGGCCAGAAAGTCTCGGCGCTCGTTCTGGTCAAGGGGCAGCTCAGTACGCCGGACGAATTCGGCTCCATCGTGCTGCGCGCGAATGCTGATGGCTCGATCGTACGGCTGCGCGATGTCGCCCGCATCGAGATCGGCGGGATGGGCTATCAGTTCACCACGCGCTTGAACGGCAAGCCGACGGCGGGCCTGTCGGTGATGCTGGCGCCGAGCGGCAACGCGCTCGCGACCGCGGCGGCGGTGAAGGCAAAGATGGAGGATTTGTCGAAATTCTTCCCGGCCAACGTCGCTTATGACATTCCCTACGACATCACACCTGTGGTCAAGGCGGCTATCGAGAAGGTGTTGCACACGCTGATCGAAGCCGTGGTGCTGGTGTTCTTCGTGATGTTCCTGTTTCTGCAGAACATTCGCTACACGTTGATCCCGACCATCGTGGTGCCCGTTGCATTGCTCGGCGCGTGCGCGACGCTGTTGCTGGCTGGCTATTCAATCAACATGCTGACGCTATTCGCCATGGTGATGGCGATCGGCATTCTTGTGGACGATGCCATCGTCGTCGTCGAGAACGTCGAACGCATCATGACCGAGGAGGGGCTACCGCCGAAGGAGGCGACCCGCAAGGCGATGACGCAGATCACAGGCGCCATCGTCGGCATCACGCTGGTGCTGATGGCGGTGTTCGTACCGATGGCGTTCTTCCCCGGATCGGTCGGCATCATCTACCGGCAGTTCTCGATCACGATGGTTGCGGCGATCGGCTTCTCGGCCCTGATGGCGCTATCGCTCACGCCGGCGCTGTGCGCGACTCTGCTGAAGCCTGCGAAGGGTGGCCACGGTGCGCCGAAGAAGGGTATCTTCCGCTGGTTCAACGATACGCTGGATGCTTCGCGCGGTCATTACGTCAAGACTGTGGGCTGGTCGTTGAAGCGTAAGGGCCGCGTGATGCTGGTCTATCTGGCGCTTGTGGGCGGCGTGGCGTTCGCGTTCTCGCGGATGCCGGGTGGCTTTTTGCCCATCGATGATCAGGGTTTCATCACGGTGGATGTGCAGACGCCGTCGGATTCGTCGTTCGCGCGTACCAAGGCGGCCGTTGAGCGCGTCGAGAAATATCTGGAGACCCGCGCTGGAATCCAAGATGTGACCTTTCTGACAGGATTCAGCTTCCTTGGGCAGGGCATCAACACAGCGCAGGCTTTTATCACGCTGAAGGATTGGTCGGAGCGCGGAGCGAAGGATTCGGCGGAGGCTATCGTCAACGACATCAACGCGCATATGGGAAATGTGCGCGACGCGAAGATCACCGCGCAGCAACCCCCGCCGATCGACAATCTCGGCAATTCCAGCGGCTTCAGTTTCCGCCTGCAGGATCGTGGGCAGAAGGGATATATCGCGCTGCTCGAGGCCGCGAGGAAACTCGTCACCGACGCCAACGCAAGCCCGATCCTGCAGAAAGTCTATGTTGAGGGACTGCCTGAGGGACCGGTCGTCAATCTCATGGTGGATCGCGAGAAAGCGAGCGCCTTCGGCGTTTCCTTCGCTGACGTCAACAACACGATTTCTACCAATCTCGGTTCGGCCTACATCAACAATTTCCCGAACAAGGGACGGATGCAGCGCGTGATTGTGCAGGCAGATGCGATGGATCGCATGAACCCCGCCGATATTCTCAAGTATAACGTCAAGAATAGCAGCGGCGATCTGGTGCCGCTGTCGTCATTCGCCAGCATCCAATGGGGCAAGGGGCCTTCGCAGATCGTCGGCTTCAATTATTACCCCTCGGTCCGCATCAGCGGCGAAGCGCGTGCGGGCTATACCAGCGGTGACGCCATCACCGAGATGGAACGTCTGGCCGGGCTTCTGCCCCGCGGCTTTGGTTACGAGTGGAGCGGCCAGTCGTTGCAGGAGAAACTCTCCGGCTCGCAGGCGCCGCTGTTGCTGGCGCTGTCGATCCTGGTCGTCTTCCTGTGTCTTGCCGCGCTCTATGAGAGTTGGACCATTCCGGCGGCGGTGCTTCTGACCATTCCGCTCGGCGTATTCGGATCGGTGCTTGCCTCGTCGATGCGGGGATTGCCGAACGGCGTCTACTTCACCGTCGGCCTCATTACGATTATTGGCCTCGCGGCGAAGGATGCGATCCTCATTATCGAGTTCGCCAAGGATCTTCGCGAGCAGGGCAAATCTCTTTTGGCCGCGACGATGGAAGCCTGCAGCCTGCGCTTCCGTCCGATCCTGATGACCGGCTTTGCATTCGTATGCGGCGTGCTGCCGATGGTTGTCGCGCAGGGGGCGGGCAGCCTCAGTCAGCAGGCGCTCGGAACTGGCGTTATGGGCGGTATGATCGCCGTGGTCATTCTCGCTCTGTTGATGGTGCCGGTCTTCTTCGTCTTCATACAGGGACTGTTTTCAAAGTCCCCGGAAGGCGTGCGAGACGATGCCAAGGCGTCGCCCGAGACTGCCGCGATGTCCTCGCCTCAGCCTCATCCCTGATCACAAATCCTTTTCAGTGAGACGATATAAAATTGTCGATGGCGGATTTGTAGCCGCCGTCGTTTCATTGCGGTGCAATAATCGAAAGGTCTACTGTTCATTCGCCGAAGCTAATATTACAGTTTTGTGACAGTGCCGATATAAGGCCAATATTTTCAGGGGGCATGATGGTGAAACGCATTCAGCTAGCGAAGGTTTTTGCAGCAGCTTTGGTGTTTGGATGGCCCGCCGCCGCCAACGCGCAAGCAATCTCGGGAAAAGTGAGCGTCGTCACGTCCTATGCGAAGGATCTCACAGATCCGATCAAGAAAGCCTTCGAGGCAGCCAATCCTGGCGTCACGCTGGATGTGCAGAACCGCAATACCCATGCGGGCGTCAAATTCCTGGAAGAGACCAAGTCCAACAATCAGGTCGATCTGTTCTGGGCGTCCGCGCCGGATGCTTTCGAGGCGCTGAAGGCGAAATCGCTGCTGCAGGCCTACAAGCCGAAAGCCACCGGCATTCCTGAAAAGATCGGGCAGTTCCCGATCAACGATCCAGACGGTTACTATTTCGGCTTCGCCGCGTCCGGCTACGGCATCATGTGGAACGAGCGTTATGTGAAGGCCAACAAGCTGCCCGAGCCGAAGGAATGGGAGGATCTCGCGGCGGCGGTCTATTACGATCACGTCTCGATGGCGGCGCCCTCGCGTTCCGGCACCACCCATCTCACCATTGAGACGATCCTGCAGGGCGAAGGTTGGGCCAAGGGCTGGGCCACTCTACGTGATGTGTCCGGCAATTTCCGCGAGGTCACCGAGCGTTCGTTCGGCGTGCCGGATGCGGTCAACTCAGGTCAGGTCGGCTACGGCATCGTCATCGATTTCTTCGCATTCTCGTCGCAGGCAACGGGCTTTCCCGTGAAGTTCGTTTATCCGAGCGTGACCGCGATCGTGCCGGCGAACATCGCCATCGTCGCGAATGCGCCGAACAAGGCGGCCGCGCAGGCATTCATCGAGTTCTTGCTATCGCCGGCCGGCCAGAACCTGCTGTTCGATCCGGGCATCCGCCGTCTGCCGGTCAACCCCGCAGTGTATGATAAGGCGCCGGCAGGCTATCCCAACCCGTTCAAGGACCCGCGTCTGAACTCGATGGTGAAATTCGACGTCAAGAAGTCGGAATCGCGCAATGATGTGGTCGACGCGCTGTACGACCAGACGGTTACCTTCCAGCTCGCAGACTTAAAGCAGACCAAGAAGGCGATCGACACGGCGGCTGCCGCTCTTGCGAAGAAGCCAAATCCCAAGGGTGACGCGCTTCTGAAGGAAGCACGAAACCTGATGGGCGCCGTGCCCCTTACCGAGGAACAGGTGTCGTCTCCGGAAATCGTCGGCGCGTTCTCTGGCGGCAAGAAGAAGGAGAAGGGCGCGCGGCAGGCTGAATTGGAGCAGCAGTGGGCGTCCTTCGCGAAGGATCACAATGCGCAGGCTCGTGCCAAGGCCGACGAAGCCCTGAAGCTCGCCAAGTAATCGTCACACACATGACGGCGATCGGTTTACATAACAACCGGCGCGGGACATTCGTGTCCCGCGCCTTCAGTGGCGCGACGTGGGGTCAGGTCAGCATTGCCTTGTTGATCCTGGCTTTTTTGCTTGCGTTCCTTGTCTGGCCGGTGGCGACTGTCGTCTGGGTGGCATTCACGGAAAAGGGCAGCGGCGCTTTCACCTTTGCCAACTTCGTCGATTTCTTCAGGACTGACCTGTTCATCCGGTCGTTCTGGAATTCACTGTACGTCTCGGCGATGGCAGTGATCGGCGCGTCGGTTCTGGCGATGCCGCTGGCCTACTTCACTTCGCGCTTTGCGTTTCGCGGCGCTGGATTGATCCAGATTCTCGGCTTTCTTCCGCTTATCATGCCGCCGTTTGTCGGCGCCGTGGCGCTGCAACTGTTTTTTGGCCGTAACGGCACGGTCAATTTGCTGCTCGACGACTGGTTCGGTTTCAAGCTCGCCTTCATGGAAGGCCTGAATGGAGTCATCTTCGTCCAGTCAATCCATTATTTTCCATTCATTCTCATCAATCTGTCGGCGGCGCTGCGCAATGTCGACCGCTCGATGGAGGAGGCTGCACAGAATCTGGGGTCGCATGGATTCCGGCTGTTTCGGCGCGTCGTGTTTCCGCTCGCGTTGCCAGGCTACGTCGCGGGTGCGTCGCTCGTGTTCGTCAAGGTATTCGACGATCTTGCGACGCCGCTGCTGCTGAACGTCAAGGACATGCTCGCGCCGCAAGCCTATCTGCGCGTCACCTCGATCGGCATCGCCGATCCGATGGGATATGTGATTTCCGTGGTGCTGATCGTGGCGTCGGTCGCTTCAATGTGGGTCTCGTCTCTCGCCACCCGCAACATCGACTATGCTACGACCCAGCGCGGCGGCGGTGGCATCGCCAAGCGAAAGCTGCGGCCATGGGAAATGGCGCTGGTTTATGTCGTGCTCTCTCTCATCATCCTGCTGGTGCTGGCGCCGCATTTTGGCCTGTTGCTGCTGTCGTTCGCGACCATCTGGTCGTTCTCGCCTCTGCCGGACGGCTACACTGTCGCACATTACGCGCGGGTGTTCGGTGAAAGCTCGATCTACATCAAGAACACGCTGCTCTATGCTTCGCTTGCCGGTTTGATTGACATCGTGATTGGAACGGCGATCTCGTATCTTGTGCTGCGGACAAAACTTATCGGCGTGCGGGGCTTGGATCTGCTGGCAACCGCTGCGCTTGCGATTCCTGGTGTCGTGCTCGGTATCGGTTATCTGCGCGCGTTCTACGGCATTCCGTTGTGGGACGGAACACCGCTGGCCTCGCTCTGGGTGGTCATCGTGATCGCTCTGGCGATCAGGCGTCTGCCTTATGCGTTGCGGGCCTGTTACGCGGCGCTTCAGCAGATTTCGTCCTCGCTCGAGGAGGCGGCCGAAAATCTCGGGGCGACCAAGGCCAGCACCGTTCGCCGCATCGTGGTGCCGCTGATGACTGGCGGATTGGTCGCGGGCTTCATAACAAGTTTTGCGACGGCGGCAGTCGAGTTGTCCGCCACGCTGATGCTGGTGCAGGCGAACCAGGACGCGCCGCTCGCTTATGGGCTTTACGTTTTCATGCAATCGGCCGCCGGTCGCGGGCCTGGTGCGGCGCTCGGCGTCATCGCCGTGGTGATCGTCGCGCTCAGCACTGTCGCATCGCAGTATGTGATCGAACGCGACCGCCGCACCAAGGCCGGCAGCACGCCGAACGAATAGGGGACACTCTTGGCAGACACGAACACGCAGCACCCCGGATTGACGGTCAAGGCGCTCGATCTGAAGATCGACGATATCAGCGCGGCCTATGGCGACAATGTTGTTCTCGACGGGATCAATCTCGACATCCAGCCGGGGGAATTCTTCGCGCTGCTCGGCCCCTCCGGGTGCGGCAAGACCACGCTGTTGCGGTTGATCGCGGGCTTCGCCGATGCGCGTCATGGCCGGATCGTGGTCGGCGGCAAGGAGATTTCGCATCTCCCGCCGTGGAAGCGCGATGTTGGCATGGTGTTTCAGTCCTATGCGCTGTGGCCGCATATGACGGTCGGAGAGAATGTTGCCTTCGGGCTTCGCGAGCGGCGCCTGCCGCGCGCTGAGATCAAGAAACGTGTGGATGCGGCACTGGCCTTTGTCGGATTGACAAGCCAGATTGATCGCCGTCCGTCGCAACTTTCCGGCGGACAACAGCAGCGCGTGGCGCTGGCGCGAACGATCGCCATCGAACCGAAGATCCTTCTGCTCGACGAACCGCTGTCGAATCTGGATGCGAAATTGCGCGTGCAGGTGCGCCGTGAGTTGCGCGCGCTACAGAAATCGCTCGGTCTGACCACCGTGATCGTGACGCACGATCAGGAGGAGGCCAATACGATCTGCGATCGCGTCGCTGTCATGAATGAAGGCAAGGTCCAGCAGGTCGGCACGCCGACCGAACTGTACGAACGTCCTGTCAATCTGTTTGTCGCGCAGTTTCTCGGGACAGCGAATGTCGTCGAAGGCAAGATGACGGGCGCTGGGTTTCAGTCGGATCTCGGCATTGTGCTGCCGCTGCCGAAGGGCGTCGACGTGAAACCGAATGCGAAACCGGTTTTCCGCCCGCAAGACACTATGCTGATACCGAGGGGGCAGTCGGGCGAAGCCAGTCCGTCGATGCCGGGCGAGATCGTCGAGCGGGAATTTCTCGGCAGCACGATCCGCTATGGTGTGAAAGCAGGATCGAGCCATATCTGGATCGACGCTCCGTTCCGTTCAGGATCGTCGTTGATGGAGATAGGCGACGCGGTCGATGTCACGGTGCCGGTCGAACGGCTGTTATGGCTCGCGTGACTTAACCCGTCTCCGCGCCTATCCGGCGTCGGGATTGAATCTGAATACGTTGAATTGGAACGATTGCTCGAATTGTCCGGGTGTTAAATGCTTGTGGTGTTTGCTGGCCACGAGCTCGAATTCCAGCCCGAGCTGCTTTTGAAGTAGGCTTGAATCATAACGCATTACGGGAAGTCCGCTGCAGTATTCCGGTCCATCGAGTGCGAACGTGCCGATGATCGCATGGCCGCCGGGTTTGAGAGACGATTTCAGTCTTTCGATATAGGCACAGATATCGTTCGGCTTAGTCAGAAAGTGGAGCGCCGCTCGATCGTGCCAAATATCGAACGCGGTCGCGGGCGTCCAGCGCGTCACGTCGGCAACGATCCACTCGACACGCCTTGCATCGTTGCCAATTCGCTTCTGCGAAGCCTCGAGCGCAGCTTCCGAAATGTCCAGAACGGTAATCCGTTCAATTCCTGCGGCGAGCAGGTGATCGACGAGGCACGACGACCCGCCACCGATATCGATGATCGATGTGTCCTGGTTGATGCCGATATCGTGAAGCAATTCCAGAGAGGGAGAAGGTGTGGTTTGAAACCAACTCACTTCATCTGACGATTTTTGCTGATAGACCGATTGCCAGTGATCTCTGGCGGATACGCTGTTCATTGCAGGTATTTCTTCGTTTTGTGACGAATCTGAATTTAGCTCAAAACAAAAAATCATGACGGATTATTTGTTGGGCTTCTTGTGTGCGCTTTTCTTCAAGGCGTTCTTCAGATCGAGCGGCACTTCGTGCCTTGTCAGGAGGTCCGAAATGGCCTCGTCGGCAAGCTCCTGTATCGTCGCCATCCTTTCGCGACCCAGAACCGTCAGTTCCTAGAACGTGTTTTGGTCAAACTCGATAAGCTTTCTCATCGATGGTGTTTTTTCCGTTTCATAATAAGACCACGCTGTCTGAGTGAACAACATGCATCTCGCCCGGCGCTCCAAGGAGGCCGGGCTTTCACTTTCCGGCACAAACCGGTTCACATGCGATCTTCCTTCTTCTTCGTATGTTTTTTCATGTGCTTGTGTGGGGCTGTCGCTGCGCCGGTTGTCATACCCTTGCTGCTCATGCTCGCATGGGGCATGCCTGCGCCAGGTGATCTCGACATGTCATTCGACGAGCCCGCAGCAGGCGGATTCGGCACAATCGTGTCACCTTGAGGAGTTCCCGCCTGGGCGAATGCGCTTGCCGATGTCATCGATAGCAAGGCTGCCGCAACCAAAAGCTTTCTCATGTCCGTTTCTCCGGTTCGAGGGGCGTAATTCAATCACCGGCCGGGCACGACGTTCCGAAAGCGGAAACAAATCTGCTTGAGCAGATTAAGGGGCAAGGCTGGCCCGACGGGGGCACCAGCAGGTTCAAATTGTGCGTTTAGTCATCGTCACGCAGCGTCCATCGGTTCGCTGTTCATCACTTCAATCTCGACGTGCCGCGCATGCATTCCACGCATAGGCATCAGCGCGCCTATTCCGCCTTCAAAGCGGAACAGCATCGCGACTTCGGGAGCGACCGGCCTGGCGATTTCTACTTTTGGGAGCTGAAGCATCTGCCGGATGTACGGTAGATAAAAATTGGCCGCGCCAATGGTGGTGGACACATCATGTTCTGAGTTGGATTGGCCGGTGTTGCCACATGCCTCGCATCCGCAGTTCCAATCGGGACACAAGTGAATGTTGCCGCGGCCATCGCAAACGGGACACCTATCCAGCGGAGCCAGCAGGCGCGGCAGTTTGAAAGAAGGAGCCTGATACGTTGTTATTTCCGCGTCTTTCAGTGGTGCCTCGGGATCTTTAACCGGGAAATCGGCTGGTGCAGCATCAACATCGAAACGCCTGTCGATGCGGACGATGATGTGTCCGTTCGTGGCGTAAGTGAAGGCGCCCACCGTAAACGGCTTGGTCAGGTAGTATCGATCGTTATCGCGGCTGCAAAACGCCTCAAGATCGATTCTCATGATCAAATCCCTTGTCTTCGATACTCTTGCCGCACCGAAAGAAACCCGTCGTTCCCTTCACCGTTCGCGCTGCTCCTAATACAGCCCCATGCTCACGGCCGCGCTCATTGCAATAATGAGCAGAACGAGAAATCCGATAAGTGCAAATACAAAATCGAGTTGTTTGATAAATGCGATCGTCATTACTGAGACTCTCGCAATAGGGAGAAAAAGGAAAAGGGCGATTCCAATGTTGATTAGTCGCGTGCTCAATATCGAATTTGATGAGGTGAATGAGATCGTCATGCCGGACGCGATAATCGCGCATGCGGCCATCGTTCCCCAACTGAGAAGGTTAGCGAGAAACGTTTCCAGATTTTTGCGTCCAAAGAAATCGGAAGTGTCATTTTCCTGATTCATAGTTCGCCCCCAAGAGCCAGCAAGGTCATTTGAAAGGCCAATGCAACAAGCACGACGACGAAGAAGAGGCGGGTTCTTTCCCCTGAAAGGGACATGAGCAGTTTTCCACCAAGCACGGCGCCCAGCACCGAGCCTAGTGCTATGGGGGCTGCAAGCCCTGGATGAATGTCGCCGCGGACAAAATAAGCGGCGGCGCTTGCCGCAGCTGTTACACCGATCATGAAATTCGATGTGGCCGATGATACTTTGATCGGAAGGCGTAAGGCGGCATCCATCGCTGGGATTTTCAGAACGCCGCTTCCTATGCCCAGCAGCGCGGACAGCAGGCCGGCTCCATACATAAATCCAAGGCCGAGCGGGACGCGTTGAACGCGATACTGAATTGTTCCCCCATCTTGAGATGGATAGCTGGAATGCAGCCGTAGCAATGTGGCCACATCTCGCATGGCAGCCGAGTTTATCGTTTCAGCAATGTCTTGTCGCTTGGCCAGCATCTGTTTTGCTGAAACGATGAGAATAAAGGCAAAGAGGCCATAGAGAATCTGGTTTGAGAGCAAGCCGCTTAATGCAACGCCGCTTAGAGCTCCAATCGTCGTGGCTACCTCCAATACGATAGCAACACGGATGTTTGTGAACCCGTCGCGGAGGAAAGGGGCAGCGCTGGCGCAAGAACACGCAATAACGGAGACCAGGGACGCCGCAATGGCGAGATGAACATTGAGGCCGAACGCCGTGGTCAGGATGGGCACAATGAAAATTCCACTCGCCATCCCTAGAGCGCCGCCCAAGGCGCTTGCTCCGAGTGACGTAAGGAATAGCAGTGCTGAGAGGCCGCTATTTACCATGCGTAATGTCCGCGATATGACGACGATGCTTTGGATCGCCGCCTTGAGAGGTGGGAATCCGCAGCTTCTTGGTACGGGGTGACGAACATTCCGGATAGGCAATATATTGCCGATCTGGTGAGATAGATCGGCCTGATGTGTGGTGCGCTCTCTATGAAAGAGGAAAGTGGCGCATGAACGAGAGATCGAAATCTTCAGCAAGGGGAGCCTCGGAGAAGCCTGCCGGGGCAATGCTGATGCCGATGGATCGCATCGGCCGTTCAGGGCCACCGCCGATCTTCCGCAACTTGACGCCTTCCGAAGTTGAATCGATTGTTCAGGAAAGCAAGCAACTGATTATCTATCGGGGCGAGTCTCTCTTTAAACAAGGTGCGCCACAGGACGGCATCTACGTTGTAGAAACCGGGCGCATCAAGGTATTTTACGTTGATCCGTCGGGACGTGAAATCACGCTTGCATACTGGCACAGTGGAAATTTCGTCGGCGGGCCCGATGTATTCGAGGGTGGCAATCACGTTTGGTCCGGAAAGGCCTCGCAAAATAGCCGGCTTCTCCACATTCCCGGCGTCACGCTTCGCAAAAAGGTGAAAGACATTCCCTCGCTTGCGATCAATGTGATCGAAGGTCTGAGCTTTAAGGGACGATGCTACTCCGCGCTGGCGCAAATGCTTGGCACGAATTCTCCAGCTCAACGTCTGGCCTATCTCATTTCGCACCTTGGCGACCTTTATGGCCTCGATGGACCTGAAGGCAGGATGATTGAAGCGCAATTTTCACATGCCGCGCTTGCTGGCATGATCGGCGTAACGAGACAGGCGGTGACGACAAATTTAAAGCGCTTCGCAGAGCTTGGGATCATTGCGTTAGATTCGGCAGGGATCATCGTGAAGAAGCCCCACGTCCTTGACGAGATTAAGAGCGGATTTTCCAGCTTCTAAAGTCGCTAGGCTGATCGGACAGCACCCCCGCCTTTTGGCTGGTCCGACAGCTCCGTTGGTTCGAGAGTGTCGTTTTCCGCACAGGAGCGGCGTGTTGGGCAAATAGCCAGCGCCGCCGAGCAAGCCTTTCTGGACAACAGCCGCCTTTCTGGCTGATATATCGTGATCGTATGATCATGGGCTCGGGGTCGTTCTCCTGGAATATCTTGGTTGGATAACGAGTTGAGACGCGGTGCTGACACCGTGACGTATTGACGTGCGGCCACTATCGTAGCGGTCGCTACAGGGAGGGGTACCCATGAAGTCTGGTCGAAACGCGGCCCGTAGATATTTCCTTGGCATGGTTGGTGCCGCCTGCCTGGGAGTTCTCGCGGTCCCGGCCCAAGCGCAGCAGCCGCTTGAACTGAAGATCATGGCCCCGGCCAATCCGGGCGGCGGCTGGGATCAGACCGCGCGCTCGATGCAGCAGGCGCTGGTCGCCTCGGGTATCGCCCGCAGCGTGCAGGTTACCAACGTCGGGGGCGCCGGTGGTGCGGTCGGCATCGCTCAGTTCGTCAACTCGGCGAAGGGTGACGGCAGCCAGTTGATGGTCAACGGTTTCGTCATGGTCGGCGCGCTGGCGATGAACAAATCGCCGGTCACGCTAGATCAGGTGACGCCGATCGCGCGGCTCACCGATGAGTATCAGGTGATGGTCGTTCCGGCGAATTCGCCGATCAAGAATGTCAAGGACCTCGGGGATGCACTGAAAGCGAACATCGCAAAGGTGACGTTCGCGGGCGGGTCGGCCGGCGGCATCGACCACATCATGGCGGCGCTGTTCGCCGGCTCCGTCGGCGCTGATGCGGCCAAGGTGAATTATGTGCCGTTTTCCGGCGGCGGTGAATCGCTCGCCGCGATCCTCGGTGGCAAGGTGACGGCGGGCATCTCCGGCTATAGCGAGTACGAAGGCCAGATCAAGTCCGGCAAGCTGCGTGCCATCGGCATCACCTCGAACGAGCGGCGGGCTGGCATCGACATCCCGACCTTCAAGGAGCAGGGGATCGATCTGGTTCTGGCGAACTGGCGGTCGGTCGTCGCTCCGCCCGGCATCACGCCCGAGCAGCAGAAGGTTCTGGCGGACGCCATCGACCGTCTTGTGAAGTCGCCGGCATGGAAGGAAGTGCTGGCCCAGAAGGGCTGGGAGGACGCTTATCTACCCGGCGATGCGTTCGCGGATTTCCTGAAGAAGGAGACGGTGCGCGTGAACGGGGTTCTGAAATCCATTGGCCTTGTGAAGTCATGACCACGGACAGCGGCGCGCAGGAGAGGGGCCCCGCGCGGCGCGGGGTGGATTGGGCAGGCGTCGCCATTGCTGCGGCGTTGGCGTTGCTTGCAATGGTGATCGCCCTTGATGCGATGGGCATTCAGGCGAATGTCACTTACGGCATGGGCCCGGAGGCCATACCGATCGTCATTGCCATCGGTCTCGGCGTGCTGGCGATCGGCAATCTGGTCAATGCGCTGCGGGGTGATTTTCCCGAGCGTGAGCACATGGACTTTCGTCCTGTTGGTCTCGTGCTCGCCGGTCTTGCGATAATGATTGCGATCATCGGTTTGGGAGGTGGCTTCATTCCTGCGATGACCGTGTTGTTCGCGGCGACCGCCACCGCCTTCGGACGGCGCGCCATCCTCACTGATCTTGTCATCGGCTTTGTCATCGGCACCATTATTTACATCGCCTTCAGTCGTCTTCTCACTCTTAGCCTTCCCGCGGGCCCGATCGAGCGCCTGTTCTAGGTCACTTATCTAAGGATTGTTGGCATGGATACATTCGCCGCGCTGGCCCACGGCATGGCCGTTGCCCTGCAGCCGATGAACCTTCTGTTCGCGCTGATCGGCGTGTTCCTCGGGACGGCGGTCGGCGTGTTGCCGGGTATCGGACCTGCGCTCACTGTCGCGCTGCTGCTACCGGTCACCTATAAACTCGATCCCGGCGGCTCGCTGATCATGTTCGCCGGCATCTACTATGGCGGCATGTATGGCGGCTCGACCACAGCGATCCTGATCAACACGCCGGGTGAAAGCGCGTCGATGGCGACGGCGCTCGAAGGCAACAAGATGGCCAAGGCCGGTCGCGGCGGTCCTGCGCTGGCGACGGCCGCGATCGGATCGTTTGTGGCAGGAACGTTGGCGACAATTGGCCTTGCGTTCGTTGCTCCTTACCTCGTGGATGTTGCGGTCAAGTTCGGGCCGGAGGATTACTTCGCGCTGATGGTGGTCGCGTTCGTCACGGTCTCGGCAACATTTGGCGACTCACCGGTGCGCGGATTGACCAGCCTGTTCATCGGTCTGACGCTTGGTCTTGTGGGTATCGACAAACTGACCGGGCAACCGCGGCTGTCATTCGGTGTCCCGGAGCTGCTTGACGGCGTCGAGGTGACGACATTGGCGGTCGGCCTGTTTGCGGTCGGCGAGGCGCTTTATGTCGTCTCGCGGCGACATCAGGCGGAGGAGAAAATCGAGGCGGTGCGCGGCTCGCTCTGGATGACGAAGGAAGACTGGAAGCGCTCATGGAAGCCATGGCTGCGCGGCTTCGGCTTTGGTTTTCCTATCGGTGCGTTGCCGGCGGGCGGGGCTGAAATTCCAACCTTCCTGTCCTATTCGGCCGAGCGCCGCCTGACCGCGCATCCCGAGGAATTCGGCAAGGGCGCGATCGAAGGCGTCGCCGGACCCGAAGCCGCGAACAATGCTTCCGCTGCCGGCACGCTGGTGCCATTGTTGACGCTCGGCCTGCCGACATCGGCGACGGCGGCGATGATGTTGGCGGGATTCCAGCAATATGGGTTGAATCCGGGGCCGCTGCTGTTTGCGGAGCGGCCCGATCTGGTGTGGGGCCTGATCGCGAGTTTGTTCATCGCCAACACGATGCTGCTGGTGCTGAACTTGCCGCTGGTCGGCCTGTGGGTGCGGTTGCTGGCAATTCCGCAGCCGTGGCTCTACGCCGGTATTCTCGTGTTCGCGACGATGGGTACGATTGCCGCGAAGCCCTCGGTGGTCGAACTGACCATGCTGACCGGCTTTGGCGTGATGGGCTTTCTGATGCGCCGCTACGATTTTCCGATCGCGCCTGTGGTGGTGGGGCTGATCCTCGGTCCGCTCGCGGAGAGCCAGTTGCGACGAGCACTGTCGATCAGTCTCGGCGATCCGATGACGCTGGTGCAAAGCCCGATTTCGGCGACGCTGCTAGGCCTCGCCTGCGTCGCGCTGGTTGCACCTTTCGTTTTGAAGAACATGAGCCGGTTCAAGGCGACAGAGGACTAACCGCCATTGGCAGCCGCTCATGATGAAGGCGGGCAATGTTCCTGCTCCATGGCCATCTTTTGATTGCAGCGCCGGTGCTGCTGTCTGTATGACGGTGCGCGGCAACGTTGGACACGGATATGAGCGACCAGAACGACGATTACGTCTATGACGAGGCAACCGGCGAGTGGCGGCCCGCTTCCGAAATCGCTGCAGAGAAGGCCAGGGCTGCTGAAGTTCGCGACGCCTCTGGCAACGCTCTCGCGGATGGCGACTCCGTCGTTCTGATCAAAGATCTCAAGGTCAAGGGTGCAGGGCAGACGCTCAAGCAGGGAACGGTCATCAGGTCGATCCGGCTCACGGACAACCCTGAAGAGATCGACTGCCGACATGAGACGATCAAAGGCTTGGTGTTGCGCACCGAATTCGTGCGCAAGCGCTGATCAAGCATGGCGGCTTATGGCGGAGAGGGTGGGATTCGAACCCACGGTGGGCTTGCACCCACGCCGGTTTTCAAGACCGGTTCCTTAAACCACTCGGACACCTCTCCGTCTCGCAATTTCAAGCAGTTAGCAGAATGTTCGAGAGAACAAAACTGGAAATTGGCACCGAATTGGCACCCTAACCGTTGAAAACCGCATTGATTGCCGCCGCGGCCTTGCTGTCGTCCTTCCTAAACAGGTGGGCATAGATGCGCAACGTGATATCGGGCTTTGCGTGGCCAAGACGCTTCGAGAGTGTGACGATATCCACGCCGGCGTCGATCAGCTGGCTCGCATGGGTATGGCGGAGGCCATGGAAGGGCACGCCAACTGCCAAGTCGCTCCATGCCTTTGAATAATATTTCTGTGAAGGCAAGGAGCCGTCGAGCTCCGCGAACAATAGAGCGTCATCCGGCAGCTTCCCAAGGCCCAACGCCATCCGAAGTTCAAGCCGTGACGTTCGGAGCTCCCGTAGCACGTCGACTAGGAAATCCGGCATCGAAATATCACGGCGTCCGGCTTTGGTCTTGGGTGCCTTGATCCGAATCCCATGAGCTCTGGTTTCCTCTATCGCCTCGCGGACCTCGATAACCTTTCGATCTAGGTCGATCCGTCCCCAGCGCAAGGCAAGGGCTTCGCCGATCCGCATTCCCGTAAATAGCGCAATCATTGCGAGCGGAAAAAGCGTCTTGCCCCGCAACTTGTCAATCAGGGCAGGGACGTCCCGCACAATCACCATTTCTTCATCGTCCACTTTCGGGGCGACCTGAAGACCGGTGACGTTCTTGGTTATGAGGTCGAAACGGACGGCGTTTCGAAGGGCTTTACCCAGCACCCGGTGCGCATGGCCGATCGTGCGTGGAGCGAGGCCTCCGTTGCCTTTGGCGCGGCCGCTGGTGCGCAGTGTGGTGTGCCAGACCTCAATATCGTCGGCGCGGATCTTCTGAAGCAGCTTGGCTCCGAGGTGCGGCACAATCTGGTTTTCGACCAACTCGCGGTAGCGGTCGGCGGTTCGCGGGCTGATCTCGCCTGCTGCTTCCCATTGTGCGACTCGATCGCGGACGTATTCGGCAACTGTGACTTTCGTGGGCTCGATGTATTTTTCCTGAGCAACAGACGCAATAAGTTCGGCCAGCTTGTTTTGAGCTTGACGTTTTGTGCCACGGAAGGTCACGAACTGCGTTTTGCGCTTGCCGGTCCTCTCATCTCGTCCGGCATCGAACTTAAGCCGGAACGAACTTTTGCCTCGCTGTTGGATATGACCTTTCATCTGGTGGCTCTCGTTGCGGTTAGCGCTTTACACAAGCGACCAATGGCGCCGCCATGAAGATCGGCGTGCACCTCAAATTGGAGAATTTCGCGAGATCGGCCGAATGAAGTTTCCTTTGCCCATGAGGTGCGGCCTTGCAGATAAAACAGCGATGCTCTCGAAGCTCGCCTCGACACTTCTATCGAGCTTACCTTGCGCGCAATCGTCTCTGACGCAAGCGCAGCGGCCAGCGCACCTAAAAACGTTCGCTCGCCAGTTAGAGCGCATGTCGAATTGTCGGGCCCGAGTTTTGCTTCGGCTAGTTTTTTAATCCGTTCATCGGTGTCAGAAAGATTGTCGGTTGCCAAAACCGAAATGATCAAGAGCGCAACAGTACCGGGGGTCGCCTCGGCGCCGCTACCACGACCGCGACCTACGGGCCGGGGCAGCAATCCAAGCCTGACAAGGGCGCGCTGCCGCTCGTAGAGCGCATGCACGCTCATCTCAAACTCGTTTGCGATGTGAGGAAGGAAAGCTGTGAGACTGGACATGGAATAATACCATAATGGTATTTTGGTGGATGTCCATAATTCTTCTTGATCAAATCGTGCCAACAGTGTCTATTTATGGTGAACCACCATAAATAGGATGGCTATCCATGAAACAGGAAGAACATCAGCAGAGCGTGACGAAGTGCGCATACACGGTGCCAGAAGCGGGCGCGATGATCGGGTTAAACAAAAACGCGAGTTATGCCGCGGCGGCGCGGGGCGAGATTCCAACGATACGCTTCGGCAAGTTACTCAAAGTGCCAAAAGCGGCCTGGGACAAGAAGATCGGGGCCTGACTGATCCTAACGAGAATAAGTGCGCCGTCTGAAAGGCACCCTCATTGTCCAGTGATCGCGATCCTGATCGTAAAAGCGAAACCCGTAGGCGGTTGACAATAGTCAATCACGCTGTGGCAGATCATCGTGTGGCATCTACGGCATTTCAGGTGCTCTCGATCATCGCCAAACACGTGAACGGTCGCACGGGTAAGGCGTATCTGAGCGATGAGGTCATTCTGGAATATCTGCCAGTAGAAGAGCGGACGGTCCGCCGGGCTCGAAATCTTCTGCGTGATTTAGAATGGATCGAATGGACGAAAGAGGGGGCAGCCAACGTTTACAAGCTGCTGGACAAAAATGTCCCCATGATCGCCCAGCAAATCAAAGAGCGAAAAGAAAGACGGCTTCTCAATAGAGCCCAACAAAAAGAGAGCGACCGGACATCTGTGACCAAAAAAGCGGACGAAAACCGGACAAATTTGTCCAGCCGCGGAGAATACAACCGGACAAATTTGTCCAACGAAGGGACATTCCTGACCAGTGAGCGGACATTGGTGTCCAAAGCCCGGTCACCAATGTCCACCATACCTATTAGTTCTACAAACTCAGATACAAATTCTACTACTCATGAGAAGAGCAACACTAAATCCAGAGAACCGGATTCGGGTGACCTCTTTCCTTCCAAAAGTGAAGTGCGCCCTATCAAACATGGTCGAACCAAGGGCAAAACAGATCTTCCTGAGAATTGGCAGTTCAGCGACGAAGTCTGGGCTTTTGCAGCTCACTATGGGCTATCAGGGCCTGAGATTGAACAAGAACAAGCGAAGCTGAAAGACTGGGCTAAATCAACCGGTCGTCGTTACGCGGATTGGGATGCCTTCGCTCGCAACTGGATCAGGAACGACAAATCTCGATTGCAGCGCGTTCGTGGAAACGCCCAAGGCGACGCGATGGCTGGCTTAGAAAGCTACGGAGGTCGCGGCCATGGCTGAGATCAAGGCATTCAAACAGTCGCCGTTACCGGCTCCCACGAGGTCCGACCTTGTGTCACGCGCGTACGGAGACATTCACCGACTGATGACCGCTGCTCGACAAGCAAAAGCCGAAGGCTTGGTCGAGATGCAAGATGTCCTTGCCCAGTGTGATGCAACGTTAGCCCGCCGAGACGAGCTAAAGCGGGAATTGGAAGCGCTTGCTCGCCCTTCGACGCGAGCTGAGATCGCAACTATCTTGGCGGCCTTGCTCGAAAATTATCCGATGAACAAACACAGAGCGAGCGCAGCTACAACTCGTATCATGGCCGAACGGATTGGCGCCGCCCAGCCAAGTGTTGGGGCGTTGGAAGTAGGCATCAACAAAATCATCGACAATCCTGACATTGAGTTCTTTCCCGTGACTGGCGTCGTGCTTCAGGCAATCGCCGAGGCATCGCGCAGTCTTGGTATGACAGGTGAGTACCTCGATAAAGTCCTCCCGAGACTGCGAGAGGAACTACAGGTTGCCATCAAAACCCAGATGGCCAACGAAGCCGCCTATGCACGGCGGCGTCAGCTGCCGGACGGGCAGTAATTCAAGAAGCGAAAGAAATTGCGATGTCTAGAACAGCACCGACTGCCAAGCGAGTTACGAAAGCTGAGCTCCAGCGCGGAGCCATGCAAGCTTATGCCGAATGGCTTCACATGGAACTTCGATTGTTGAACATGGAGCTGATGCCAGACTATCCGTATAGAGACAAGTTCAGCTGCTGCAACACCGCGGCTCATGGCTTTCATCTTCCGACGGGGAAGAAATGGAATGCGCCATCATCTCGTGCTTTGCCCATGATGCGTGCGCTCGGAATCGATGTGGCCAAGCACATACGGCGAGACAAACGTGAGGGCGTGGTCTGGCCGGCGGTACCGACCGCCCGTAAGAGACGCGCACAAGACAGTGCCTCAAAGCAATTCACCGTGAATCAGCCCAAGGGGTAGGGGGTCGAAAAGCCTGGAGCGGAACCGGGGCGTCCACCGCTCGGGGTCGCACTTGGAGAAAATTTTTTGGTCGGCCCAAAATTTCAGGGTTTGGCCGGGATTTTTCCCGATTTTTTGAAAAACCAGAATTTGCCTCGCGAGAGCACTTCCGACCGTTTTCGCGAGGCAATGAAAACCTCAACGGAAAGGATCGACAATGTCTAACAGTAGTAGAAAGCGGCCCCCGTTCATTCAGATCTCGCCGCTCCCACGGCAGATCCAGCGCCTACCGCGTGTGCGTCCTCTTGAGCTTGACCGCGAAGAGCATGATGCGCTTGCCGATTTCTTACTTTCCTTTGCTGGCACAATAGCAGGAGCCAAGGAGACGCTCCGCGTCGGCGGACCAGATAACGCACGGGCGAAGCTCTCGCCAGTCATCGCCGCGTTGGCGCGTCACATGGTCAGTTTAGGCATTGGTGAGATTGACTGACTCTTGCGAGGCGGAATCTTTCGCGGTATGTGTGATTCGTCACGTCGAGCTGGCATAGCACCGACGCTGACAAGATCCTTGTCGCCGCGCTGCGATTGCCGCGCACGCAAGTCCAACTTACCGGCCCTTAGCAGGGCGTGTTTTGGCTTGACGGCAGGGAGACGCGCGAGATGCGCGACAAGATCAACATTCAGACATCGCAGAAGCCGCCGGTTCAAAGACGTCGGTTATTTGCAAAAGCATTTGGCTCGGGGTTCGAGGCTAAGAGCCTCGGCAATGCCACAACGATCGAGATATTCGACGAGATCGGCGTCTACGGAGTCTCAGCCAAGAATGTAAGCGACAGCCTTAACGCCGCCACCGGAGATTTGATCGTCAAGATCAACTCGCCCGGCGGAGATGTCTGGGACGGCATCGCGATCCACAATGAACTTGCTGCTTATCGCGGGAAGGTGACTGTCCAAGTCACAGGGCTGGCTGCATCAGCCGCATCGATCATCGCCATGGCTGGAGATCGCATCGAGATCGCGAATAACGCATTCCTGATGATCCATCGAGCCTGGGCTCTGACAATCGGAAATGAAGGCGATCACGCCGAAACGGCGGCCTTGCTTTCGCAAATCGATGGGGCATTGGCTGAAACTTACTCCCGTCGGACAGGTATCAGCGTCGCAAAGGCCGCTGAATTTATGAGGGCCGAGACTTGGTTCTGCGGTGCAGAGGCCGTTGAAGCGGGATTTGCCGACGCTCTGGCCAGTGATGCTGAGCACGCTCAAGCGAAATTCGATCTTAGCGTTTATGCACACGCTCCTGAGGCTCTGCGGGATCAAAGATTGCAAATGGCGATGCCAAGGTCGCCCGTAGAACTAGAAAAGATTCTGCGCTCCGCGGGGTTATCGCGCAGCCAGGCAAAGGCGGTGAGCTTCGGCGGATATGCCGCGCTCTCCAGAGCTGAACCCGTCTCCTCATCCCAGATCGCCGCATTGGCCGAGCGTGTCGCCTCAGCGACCCTCGAACTGAAAAGGACTGCTTAAAATGACTTCCCAAGTTATGCGCCGTTGTTCGGCGATCGAACTTCCCCTCGGTTCGCGTCGTCAGCCGGTATTTGCAATGGTTGGCGAAGCATCGGCCGACATTGCCGCACTCGGCTCTGCGTTCGAAAGCCATAACAAAGTGGTGCAGGCCGCGTTGACCGACACTAATCAGAAGATTGACGCCATCAACGCGGAAATCGACAAGCTCAATGAGAAGCAGGCTGCGATGACTTTAAGCGGAAGAGGTGAGGCCGGTAACGGGCTTCGAAAAGAGCTCAATGCCGTCGCGAAATTCTTTCGCAAGAAAGACGATAGCGATCTGATGAGCTTGCATGCTGGAGCTGCCGGTTCGCTGGCCGAGATTAATAACAGCATGTCTGTTGGATCCGATCCGGACGGCGGGTACTTCGTGCTTCCGGCGCTCTCAAACACGATGACGAAGAAGCTTTTCGACGTTACGGCAATGCGACGCTTGGCACGGGTGGAGACGATCAGCGCCGGCGATCGATGGGAAGAGCCAATTGACAATGGAGACACTGGATCCGGGTGGGTTGGCGAGAATGACTCACGACCATCGACGTCCTCGCCGAAGATCGGAAAGCTCTCAATTCCGTTGAACGAACTCTATGCCATGCCTCCCGTTACCCAGGCGCTGCTCGATATGGTCGGATTCGATCTTGGGAGCTGGTTGCTCAACAAAATCACTGATCGATTTGGCCGCGATGAGGGCTACGCATTCCTCGGAGGCGACGGAGTCGGAAAGCCAAGAGGCCTGCTCACTTATCCAATCTCGACAGCGGCGGACGATACGAGGCCTTGGGGAACGATCCAATATCTGCCGACGGGTGCAGCCGGCGGGTTCAAGACCGGATCTACACCACCGGACACAGGCGACTGTTTGCGGGATCTCACTTGGAAACTGCGTACCCCATACCGTCAGGGCGCAAGCTGGCTGATGAACTCGAATACGATTTCGCAGATCGACAAGATCAAGGACGGGCAGGGCAACTATCTGTTCCGCCCCTCGATGACTGCTGGGGCCCCGTCCTCTCTGCTGGGGTATCCGGTCGAGATCGACGACGTGGCGATGCCAGATATCGGAGCCAACTCGCTATCGATCGCGTTCGGCAACTTCCAGAAAGCTTACGTGATCGTCGATCGCATCGGCATCAAGCTTCTGGTTGATCCGTTCAGCGCTAAGCCGATCGTTCTCTTCTATGCCTACAAGCGCGTTGGCGGTGGCCTGGCGAACTCCGAAGCCGTCAAATTCCTTCGGTTCTCAGTCAATTGATCTGATCGAGCGTCGCCCTCGGGCGGCTCTTAGCGCCGGTCGACGACGGATGTACTCGTCGGCCGGCGACGAGGAGGCACAAAAATGGCCGTAAAACTGTCAGCTCTCAGGGTGACATCTGATTTTGACGCGTCCGGCTACACCCGCGGCGCGCAGCAGAAGGTAGCCGCTGACACGCAAATGATAGCGTCGGATAAGGCTCGCCACGCCATGTTGGCGCAAGTCGATGCTGCGATGTCGAAGGCCATCCCCGGCATGGCCTCGCTGAGCAAGTCTCTCCTCGACGGGTATTCGGCCGGCCAGCAGTTCACAGGCGTGATCCAGCGCATCGGCAATGCCGTGGATCGCGGCATGGGGTTGGATCGCACAAACGCGCTGCTCGACGCCGCCTACAGGAAATTCGGTCTAACCGCTGACGCCGTGCAACTCGCTGAGCACGGTTATGTCTCAATCGCGCCGGCAGTCGACCAGCTCAATTCCAAGCTGCGGGTGCAGGAGGCGTTTGCGACAGATGTTTATGCTGCGATGACCCGGCTGAACTCGTCCCAGCAAGTGCAGAACGGCATTGATGCGCACCTTGGGATCGGCGCCAATGATAATCTGGGTCGCGCTGATGATATCGCCGCGCTCGGCAGCTCCCTCGACTCGTTGAGGGCGAAGTATTCGCCGCTGTACGCTGCTCAGCAGCAGTACCGGGCCGCGCTTGGCGAGCTAAATAGTTTGGAGGCAAGGGTCGCGTTGAGCGAGATGGAGCGCGCGACGGCTATTGCCCGGGTCAAGGATGCGTTTGCCGGTCAGGTGGTTTCGATCAAAGGGGCGGCAAGTGCTACCGGCCTTGCGGCCTACCAGATGCAGAACCTCGGGTACCAGGTCAACGACGTCATCACCATGCTGGCGATCGGCTCGAGCCCATTCCAGATTCTCGCGACGCAAGGCGGACAAGTCTACCAGATCCTCGCCGGTGCCAATGGCGGGGTCAGCGGAGCCCTTCGGTCCGTCGCTTCGAACATTGCCGGGATGATTACACCGACGCGGCTGGCGATCGGGGGGGCCGTTGCGCTCGGAGCGGCCGGCGTGGCGGTCTATGAGAGCTGGAAGAAGACCGAGCTCGAGTTTGATGCCGTGGCGCGTCAGGCTGGTGTCACCCTGAACTTTTTGCACAGCCTCGATCAGGCTGGAGCGGTCAAAGGGATTGGCACCGATGACATGTTCGGCGGAGTCAAAGGGTTCTCGGCACAGCTCTACCAGGCCAAGGCCAATATGGGGGGGCTGGCTGACGTTATGGCCGCCAACGGCGTCAAAGCAGCCGGCTTCCAGCAGACCCTCATGTCTATCGCTGACATCATCAGGGATCTTCCCAACGACCAGGCCCGGCTCAACGTCCTGCAGCAGGCCGGACTTCCGACGACTTTCCAGTGGCTACAGTTCATGCGCCAAGGCGGTGACGGGATCAAAGCGGCCACGGACGACGTGGTCCTATTGGGCTCCTCGATCGACCAGAACATGGTCGCGAAGGCGCGGGCGTTCGACGAAGCCTGGTCCAAGACCTGGAAAAACTTCAAATCCGAATTCTCCTCAGGATTCATTGAGCTCTATGGGTTCTTTGACAATCTAAACGAACGTGCGCTGATGGCCGTCCGCGGCGTTGCCATGGCCATGGGCGTCGACGTGAAGGGCAATTTGCTGCGGTCGGGGAAAGCGGCAGGCACCCAGCTCACCAATGCCCAGGTCATCGATTTTCAGGATGCGGTTGGTCTCAAACCAAAAGCGGGTGCTGGCGGTTCCGTTGATCCCGCCGTGCTCAAACAACAGATAAGCCTTGAGCAACAGCGTATTGGAATCCTTGGTGCTACTGCCTCGATCCAAGACGTTGTCCGAGGCAGAGAACTGGATATCGCCAGCGCGCGGCTCAACCACATCGTAGTCACCGATCGGGAAGCAGCGGCGCTGAAGGCCTTGGCCGCTGAGAACGCTCTCGGGCTCACCGCGATGCGGCAGCAAGCCGACCAACTGCGAATTCAGTCCGAGACGCTGGGTATGTCCGCGGGGCAGGCTGCCGCCTATACCGCCGTGCAGAACCGACTGGCCGAGGCCGTCCGCAACCACCAGACGCTCACCGAGAGCGACGTGGTGCAGATCAGGGCGCAGGCGGCAGCGCTGGGCATCGCTACCGAAGCGGCCGAGCGGGCGCGGGTGCTGGACCAGATCCGCTCCGGTCGCGCCACCGCGCTCCTTTCGTCCGATGACGTCCAGATCGCCCAGCAGCTCCGCGGCCTCTACCCGGACGTCGCAACGGCTCTGAGCAGCGTGGAGGCGGCGGGTCTACGGACCAATCAGGCGCTCAGCGGAGTGTCATCGACCCTCTCCGGTAGCCTCACGACAGGTCTGGCCGATATCGCGGACGGCACAAAGTCCATCACGGCCGGCGCTGGCGACATGCAGAAAGCGGTCATCCGCGCACTCGACGAAATGCTGATCAAAATGACTATCGTCACGCCGGCGATGCGCGCGCTGCAGGCTGTCATGACGTCGTTCGGGATTTCGGGCGTGGACGGCTTCAACCCCGTCTCTGGCCTCACTGGGGCCGCGCTGGGCAATGGCTTCACTCGGAGCGGCTTAGCGCGCTTCGCCACCGGCGGAGCTTTCACCAATCAGCTTGTCGATCAGCCGACGCTTTTCCGGTTCGCCCAGGGTGGCGGCATGTCGCTCGGTTTGATGGGCGAAGCTGGCCCGGAGGCTGTCATGCCGCTCCGCCGCGGTCCTGGTGGACGGCTCGGCGTCGAGATGGTGGGCGCGTCGAATGACAACGTAGGCACCGCACCCCGCTTCAATTTTAAATTCAATAACGCACCGGCCGGGACGTCAGGAACTGGATCGGCCTCGCCCAACAAAGATGGCGGCTTCGATATTGAGATTACGTTCGGCGACGCCGTGCGCGGCATCGTCCGCAAAGACCTGTCGACTGGCACTGGTTTAGCGCCAGACCTGAAAACCTTCGCTCAAGCGAGTCGATTCTCGGGTGGGTGAGATCCGACTTAAACGCATGAAGAATGGAGAGGAGAGACGTTCTATGACCGCTTTTGTGATCGTCAAACAGTCTGACTCGATCCACGTCATCACCGATGGATTGGTCATTGGAGGTCTCGGCATCGTGTCCAAGGCATTTACCGTTCCGCATCTCAACGCGGTGGTTGTGTCTCGAGGCGTTCAGACCGTTGCGCCGTTCTTCGTATCAGAGACGTGGCTATGCCGAGATCTTGACGAATTGCGCGAGCGCTGCGGCGACATAGCGCGTCACTGCTTGGAGGTTAACCGCGACATGATGACGGGTGGACCGGATCACGGACCACACTTCGAAATATTCGTCTCAGGATGGTCTCCGACAAAGGGACCCGTGAGCTTCTATACGTTCGGCGCCAAAGGCACGTCGAGCTATGAGCCATTCAAAGTCTATGACGTGGACGGCAGTCTCATGGCGCGCCCGAACAACGCTAATATCCAAGCTGAAATTACAAAAAAAGTGCTGCAGGGCTACACCGTTGACAAGTTGCGGCCAGACCTAGCCGGGCCTCGTATCATCGAGATTCAGCGTAAGCACGCGCAGTTGCAATGCCCCGACACGATCGGTGGTCATGCGCTGCTGACGTCGATCTACAAAGATCACATCGATCAGCGCATTGTTCGCGAATGGCCCGAGCACATCGTGGAGGATGACGATGAAACATCTGTGGCCTAAAGACCTCCTTTGTTCAGTGCTTTTGCCTCGCTTTACCGGTCAAGTGACCATTAGGCACAACGCAACATCGTTGTGGTTGCCTGGCGAAGCTGACATCACTTTCGATAATGGAGATCAAATTCAAGTTGTGAGTGACGCCTCGGGAAATTGGCGCGTCATCGACATTCAGAAGAATTTGGCGCCAGCTCGCGGAAAGCTCACGGCAAACCGGACCTATTATGTCCGCACTGACGGAAGCGACAGCAACAACGGCCTAGCGAACACGTCAGGCGGTGCATTTCTGACAATTCAGAAAGCAATCGATGTTGCGCTGGGTACGTTGGATTTCGGCGGCTTTACCGTCACGATCCAGTTGGCTGATGGTAGCTATACAGTCAGTTCGCTTGCCATCGGAAGCGGCGTCGGTCTGCTATCGCCAGCAAGCTTGGTTATTCGTGGAAATAATACGACACCCGGAAATGTCAAAGTTTCCGGAACAGGAAATGCGTTCGCTGCAGAATCCGCAAATGCCATCTGCACAATTCTGGATATGGAAGTCTCTTCGAGTGGATCTGGGACTTCATGTTTTAGATCGAGCGCTGGAGGTCAAATATTCTTCGGTAATGTTAGATTTGCCGCCACAGGCTCCGGTGGCCATATCACCGTAACGGAGGGCGGTGCTGTCCAAGCTGTAAGCAATTATGAGATTGTTGGTGGGTCAACTTACCATGCTCAAATCGCTGGCGGTATGTTCCGCGCAACGGGAAGAAATATCACGCTGACAGGTACGCCAGCTTTCAGCGGTGCGTATATCGCTGCAACTCGTTGCGGTTCTGCAATTGTTTTCGGCTGCACTTACACGGGATCGGCGACGGGCAAGAGCTACGACGCACAAACAAATGCGGTTGTTTCCGCGCTGGGTGCGACTCTACCAGGGGACGTTGCGGGAACCACGTCAACGGGAGGGCAATACGCATGAGAGAGCCTGACCGCATAGGCGAGCGGCCCTGCACCTAGAAGTCTCGGATTTTTATCCGGCGCGACCAATCAATTGCGGTCTCCACACCTACCACGGCCGCTCATCATTTATGGTAATATTCTGCCAGTTCATTGTGCCATACCTTGCAAAAAAAAAGCACATCGAAGGGGGAGGGCGGCTGCTGTGTTCAATCGAGTCCAGTTTTGGCTAAAGGGCCAAGATACTCAGAATTTTGGCGATGCACTCGCACGCATTTTTTTCGATAAAATTTTCCTTCCAATCGGCGCGCACGGTGGTGCCGTCTTTCTTGTCGGCAGTGTGGTCGACGACATGTGGATCGAGCCGAGTTTGGCTGCTTATGCGGGCGCAAAGCCATCCTTTTGGGGATGTGGAATAAGGTCTCTCGAAGGATTGAAGCCTTCCAATCGTGAGCAGATCGAAATTTTTGCGGTGCGTGGGCCGATTTCAGCGCGAAAGCTCGGCGTGGAACGTCAAGTCCCAATGGGGGATTCAGCGCTAATCTTGCCCGCGATCTATCGTCCAAAGAAGCGCCTTGACTTTAAGGGAGAGTCTATCTGCATTCCGCATTTTAATGATACGCGTCCTGACAGCGATCTTCTCTCAGTAAGTGGTTGCGATCGCATCGTCCGCCCAAATATTGGTACAGATCCTGCCAATGTTTACGATCTGATAGACATTATTGCTTCGGCCGACTTTGTTCTGTCGTCGTCTCTGCATGGTGCAATCGTCGCCGCTGCATATCAGAGGCCATTCGCATTTTGGGACTCTGGAGAAGCAATCGATGTTCCTTTGAAGTGGGAAGATTTCGCGGCGTCGGTCGGATGCTCGGCGCGCTTTGCTAAAACCAAAGAGGAGGGGCGAAAGATATTCGACCGAACGATCATGCCGTATTATGAACCGCCGCGGGTTACGGCGTTGCTGGAACGAGCACCATTCGTTGTGCGTCCCGAGGCGTACATCAATGCCTACATGTACGAGGGATCAGACATTCCGGTGGCCCTTGCAGACTACGGCCGACATCTTTCTGCCTTGTCTACGGTTGCCGCGGATCAGTCGAACCACTCGCAAGAAATTATTGTGCAGGCTGCCGAGGTCCACTACCCAGAGGATTCTCACGAAGCCAGTCCCGTAGATGATTTGTGTAGTGGCGGATAAATGCTCGATCGGCGTTTTCAGGTATTGACCAATTCCATGCTCGGTCGATCTCGATTGATGCCGTTTTGAATGGTTCTTCCTTGAGAATCCAGATCACATGTCCGTTCTCCCCATCAGGGGTGACGAAGTCCTCTAGAGGCACTTTTTCTGTGCGGCGATCAAGGCACTCGGCCAAGAACGCAGTCGCTGCACTATTAGATCCACCTCTTAGAATCAGAACTCCTGAATTTGGCCGTCCGGATATCCCGCGAACAAAATAGATATCACTTCCAGCGTGCTGCTTGGTAAGCTGAGCGAATGGTGGGCATTGCTTTGTTATCTCGGCGTCGGCGTCAATTAGAAGGACGTCTCGACCTTGTTCGAGTATCTTAATTGTAGCTTCTAACTTTGCCCATTTTGGGTGGAGTTGCGATCCTGATGGATCAATGCACCGATACTCATAGTTATGCCTTCTGGCATAGGAATATTGGCTGTCGATGCAAAACCGCCATTGTTCGGCATAGTCTCCGGTAGCTACAGACAGTACTACGGGGCTTTGATTGCCCCCATCGATCGGGGACCCAACTGACCAAAGCATTTTGCGGTACGGGAGATAATCGCTGTTCGTAAGAACAACTCGCTGCGTTCCCCGATCTCGGAAAAGCATGTCCGTAAAGTGGCGCTCAAGAGGTCTGTCATAGTCGTCGATGAATACATGAGTGTCAGGCGAAGCTAGCAGAGAAGCCCAATAAATTGTGCGTGCTCTGCCAGGGTCACTGGGCGAATATCCGCCTGGTCCATCAACCAATATCACGTCCCATTTCTTCGCAGCCAGATTGGTCGGGACCGGATAGCGAGAAAGATCGCTGACGGATAACGTTGCGCTGTTCGCAACAGTTAAATTTGACGGCGGGAGCAAGGAGATCGATAGCGCGGCATGGTCCTTTCTGACCGCATCGATCCACTCTGCTGAGCTTTCTACAAAATGCGTCTCTCCAGTTGCGTTCAACGAGCTCCACAGTTTGCTGTCGTGCCCGACTCCAAAAACGAGAACGTTGCAGCCTGGAGCTCTTCCGAGGATTGTGTTAGCGATGGTTTGTGCTTGGTAGGGAGAAATCTGCATCCTCTGATCGAATGTAGATTTGAAAATATCCATCAAAGCCTGCTTGTCGGACTGCATCGCTCGCTCAACCAATCATCAGCCAAATTCTGAGCTACGATTAAAATCTATCCCACCAACGAGACAAATCCAATGCTCCACGTAGCGCAAAGAGCCGCGTGAGACGTTTCGCTCCAGCTTAACCTACAGATATTAGCGCATCATCGTCTTGCGATAATCTTCGATCATCTCCGCGGTAACGTCATCTGCAAAGCACTTCGGCGCCGCTCCACCGGGACGAGAATATGCGCTGCGACTTCCGCATCGTCGCCCATTTCGCATTCGGTCATCCGGGCAGGCACATGGGCGGCCGGTCGAATGGTAAGCGTTGCGGCTCGCTGTTACGATTAGCGCGGCAATCGCAGCTGCTGTAAGTGCAGCCTTCGCGTCGGGCTTGCGGCGCCTTGTCTCAGTCGGCTGCGCCGGCTGCGGCGTGATTGGAGGATTCGATACACGCTGAGGGACAAGCTGCAGCGGTTGATTGGCGGGGCGAGCGACCTCGGGCTTCGCAGTTCTCTTTGGTGGGGGCGCAGATGGCCTCGTAGACTGCGGGACGGGTTGCGGCAGGGTTGCGAGCGGAGTTGGTGGAGGCGGGGCAGGGGCGTGGCTAGCAGCTCCCAGCGCATAAGCCCCCACAGCCGTTCCTAGGACCAGAATAATGCCCCTAAGCCGCATTACGATTTCCCCCGCAACATCTTCCTGTGCTGTGGGTTCTGTTGCAACCCTCTGCGAGACGCTGGGGAGCCACTAAATATTGACCTAAAAGGACGAACCGGTAGGTTGGGACGTCTCTAAAGGAAGAGCGTGTGGAAGAGTAATCCAGCCCCATATTGCCGGCGCTGTTCGATGCAGTGTTCGGCAAGTAGTGCCTGAGCAGGCTAATTCGACAGGGACTCTATGAAACGGAAGAAGCCTCTAGATTTTCTGCGACGTATGTCACGCAGTTCTTCATCCGCTTGATCTTCAGTAATCTCGCCGTGATTTAGACGTACGAAAACACTAACAATATCCGGTTCTCGCTCTTCTGCATCCTGGCTGGATAATTGCTTGTTGACGGATGAACGTTTGTTCATGACCCAATCCTCATGCAGGGGGCCTCTTTTTCGACGAGTAACGCAAGAACGCTCGTAAAAGGCATAAGTTGCGCTGTGATCACGTCGCCAACGGGACCAGTGAACTCGTATGGGCGCGAGCTGTCAATTGTAACAACGCCGCAACATTCCGTGCTGGCGTTCCGATGGACGATCGGTATCAGAAGAATGCTTCTATATTTCAATGTCTTCTGGGATAGTCCTGTTTGCGCAAAATGCTTCTGTGCCTTCATGTCGTCGACAACGAAGGATGTGCCAGACTTAGCGACGTAGTATGCGATCGTCTCACGCGAATCGATGGGTATGTTGGTGGCACGGTTCGCTTTTGCGCGAGCAATCACCTTTATCGAGTCACAGTTCTCATTTCCAAAGGTCAGTAAGCTTACTTGGAAATAATCACCACCGCTGCTGAGCGTGTGAAACTTCGCAATGTAAAGCATGCATGCGAGAATCTTCTCGCATAACTGAACTCTCGATGGAAATGGGAGAGATAATTTGGACGGCAGCGCTTCAAAGAGCTCGCGATTTATTACTTGATGCCGTGTTGCGCATTGCTCCATTAGATCTCGTTGATGGGATCTCAGCTGCCGATCTGATCCGAAAACATCAAATAGATGTTTGGCGACCAATAAGCCAGCGACAACCAAGCTCATCCATCCGGCCTTCGGAGCATCCACCTCTCCTTTGGTCCACCAATCAACCCAGTATGGCGTGAGAGCAACTGCAGTAACCAAGAGGATGCGCGCAATTGTTCTGAGAAAACTCAGGGTATCTGAGAATGCTCCGAAGACTCTCGGCAAGTCGTGATAAAAAACGCGCCAAGCAAAACGCTTGAAACTGCGCCATCTGGTAGGCGATGATGTTACCCATGACAATCGACGAGCATACGACTCATCAGTCGGCGAATCTGCCGTTGGTTTAGACACCGCGTCCCCCATGTCTTACTTTGCGGTGCCGTCTACGGCTTGCGTCGATTATATGGTGATTGGTTGGTGGGCTTCAGTGAGATGTTTTCCGTTTGCGCCTTGGCTCGGATAGCCGCTTCCGTTCGCCCGTGCGTCAGACCGATGACGCGAGTCGGCATGTTGCCTTTCGCTTCCTTTCGAAGTTGTTGCACTTCAGCAGGAGTCCATGGTTTGCCGGTATTGCGGGTTGATTTCGCCATCTGCCTCGTCCCCTGTTTCCCTAGGGCAATCTACCGCTGGTTGCGGTGCACTGGGAACTATCTTTTTGACTTAGCGCTGCCGCATCATCTGCTGTCAGTCGCATCGGGATGCGAGGACGTACCGGACCTCCGGTCGCGCCACCAAAGAAAGACGAATGCAATCCAGAGCAACATAGACAAACTGGCGGAGATCGCGAAGATCATCCGATTACGCCGCTCATTCTCTTTAGCTCTGACGAGAACCTCGAGCATATGTTGTGGCGTAACGTCTGGCTGCAAATTCTGTGTAGGAGGCAAAATGCGGCGCGTAACCAGTATGTTTTCAATTGTGTCGTTCTGATCGGCCATTCGGACTCGAGCCAGGAACATTAACTCCAGATCGGGTGTAAATTGTTCGTACTTGCCATCAGTCACTCCAGCCAAGATTGCTTTCACCGTCCGCGTCTGGCCAGGAGGAATTGTCCCCAAGGATGAGAGGCTAATCGTTGCGCTGAGCTTATCGATGCCTTTGGAGTCGTAGCCGAGGTAGAGCGATCCGGCCTCGAACGAGTGGAGGGCGGTGAAGTCGAGAGGAGTGATGTTCACAACGCCACGGTTTGAAATTGAGACGGTAATCGACTGAGTGCTCACCCCGATAGATCGGAGCTGAACATCGACCGCCGGCTTTTTGTCCTCAAGCTGCTGTTCATATTGCGTGACGCCGAGGTTAAAGGCTTGCTGTGCCGTGCAATAACTGAGAACCGAAACACCCAGCGCTAGTACCGATACAATCCCTGCGTAGTGGGCTGAGACGAGCCGATTCAGTTGCATTTGCGCTCTATCGGGTTGGCACCGAAATTGGCACCCAACTCATTTGAACGAGTTGTTATCAACGAGTACTGCGTGTGGGACGGAAGCTCAAAATACCAATAGAATAGGGCGTTCTGGTGCCAAGCGGGACTATCCGCATGGCCATTACTGTATTTCAAGACCGGTTCCTTAAACCACTCGGACACCTCTCCAGAATATCCCGCAGGAACGGCGTCTGTTTAGGGCACCTTCCAAGGCGGCGTCAACGCGCGGCTCAGGCTACCGCGGGATTGCCTGCCTGCAGGCTGGCCCACCATGCGCGAATGGCGGCTGGATTGTCGGGGATCATGGTCGTGCCGCCGGTAAATTCCGCCCATGCGTCCCGATGTTTCTCCGACACTGTGGTCAGGATTGGTTTTCCGGCGGAAGCCGCGGCCTCAAAAGCGGGACGCAGCCCGCGGCCCATGCCCTCCAGCTTGCCGAACTTGCTCAGCACGACGACATCGCTTGCCTCGATCTGCCCCAGCAGTGCCATACAGGCGGCATCGACGCCGCTGCCGTCAAGGTGGCACGAGGTGTCGCTTGGCGGCGTTTCCAGATACATCGAAAATCGCGCTTCGCTCGCAAGGTCGCGCAGAAAGCCGGCAGCGCAACTCCGGTCGGGCAGGGCATGCGCCTCGCCAATCAGCCCGACGACATTCACGCCTTCGCTGCGCCATTCCTTGACTTGCGCCTTGAACAACGACTGGATGGCCTGACTGTCAGAGCCGATTACAGTGGCGATGGATGCGGAGAGAGGCGTCATGGTCATGGCTCGCAAGGCTAGTGCCCCAGCATGCGTCATGGCTTGACATGGCTCAAGAGCCCATGGCGACGGGAATAGATTCGGCCGATTGCAAGCCGGATTTGGCAAGGATCGGTTTACCACACGCCATGGCCTCGATTTGGCCCCCATTTCGCTTGAGGCTGCTATGGTTTATGCTGCGTTGCAGCCGATGGTGCCGGGTGGGGGCGCCGCAGGATTTACGGACGTCTATGGGGATGATCAATCAACACGCGGCACGCCGTGCCTGCCAGCTTTTGCTGGGTGCCTGTGCTTGCCTGCTGCTCGCCAATTGCGCGCCCGGCAAATTCGCCAATCGATTCGATCCCAAATACGGCGTTTCCTCCAGCCCGCGCGTGGTCGATTTTGACAAGCCGGTGCCGAAGGGCGGTGGAACCTACCGCATCGGCAAGCCCTATCAGGTCGCGGGCCGGACCTATGTGCCCGAAGAAAACACCCGTTACCGCGCCGAAGGGCTGGCCTCCTGGTATGGGGACGATTTCCACGGACGCCTCACGGCCAATGGCGAAGTGTTCGATATGACCTCGATCACCGCGGCGCATCCGACCCTGCCGATGCCGTGCTATGTCCGCGTCACCAATACCGCCAACGGCAAGTCGCTGATCGTGCGCGTCAACGATCGCGGCCCATATCACGGCAACCGGATCATTGACGTTTCCCACCGGGCCGCGACACTGCTCGGTTTCCGCGGCAATGGCGTTGCGCGGGTGAGGGTGGAATATGTCGGCCGAGCCCCGCTTGAGGGCTCGGACGATGCGCTTCTCGTCGCGACGCTGCGGACCAACGAACCGGCGCCTGCGCCGTCCAGCATCATGGTGGCGTCGGCGGCGCCGTTTGTGCCGCAGATGCCCGCCGCACCGCAGGGGGGCATCCGATCGGATGTACCGCTCCCTGCCGAGCGGCCATATACCCTTGGCGCTACCGATGTTGCCGACAGCGCCGAATTGCGGTCGAGCTATCAGGCGGCAGGTTATGCAACGGCCGCGAATAGCGATCCCGGGGCCGGACGCGGGCTCTATTGATACCTTCCTGAGTATCCGGCTGGGGGAACAGACCGTAGCCTCCGTTGTTTGGCTCCGTCTCACCTGATACAAGCCGGGCCATGGCCTTTCGATCCGAAATTGCGGGAATCACAGGACAAATGAGCCGTTTTGCGGCTTGGGGAGCGCGCGTTGCCGCGGCCGTCCTGCTGACCGCCGGCCTTGTCCTTGCGCCGGTTCATGCGGCCAATCACAGCGTTCAGGGCGCGGTGAAAAAGGAAGAGGGGGGCATCGACACCGAGGCACCCACCGCGATCCTGATCGAAGCCAAGACCGGCAGCGTCTTGTTTGAGAAGAACGCCGACGAGTTGCGCGCACCCTCGAGCATGATGAAACTGATGACGGCGGAGGTCATCTTTCATGCGCTTGCGAAGGGCGAGATCAAGCTGACCGACGAGTATCGCATCAGCGAGAATGCGTGGCGCAAGGGCGGTGCGCCGTCGGGCTCGTCGACAATGTTTGCCGCGATCCACAGCCAGGTCAGCATCGACAATCTGCTGCATGGCCTCGCCATCCAGAGCGGCAACGATTCCTGCATCGCGCTTGCGGAAGGCTATGCCGGCAGTGAGGATGCGTTCGTCAACAGGATGCAGGCGCGCGCGAGAGAGCTCGGTCTTACGCGCTCTACCTTCGGCAACACCAATGGCCTGCCCAACCCGGACAACAAGATGTCGGTGCGCGAGCTTGCCCAACTGTCGCGCCATATCATCCTGACCTATCCGGAATTCTATAAGCTGTTCGGCGAGCGCGAATTCACCTGGAACAAGATCCGTCAGATGAATCGCAATCCGTTGCTGGGTTCACTCGACGGCGCGGACGGCTTGAAGACCGGCTACACCAAAGAGGGTGGCTACGGCATGGTGGGTTCCGCCATGCAGAATGGCACGCGGCTCGTCGTTGTGGTCAACGGCCTCGAGGATTCCGCCGATCGAGCTACAGCAGCCAAGAAGCTTCTGGAGTGGGGTTTCAAGAATTTCGAATCACGCACGCTGTTCGATGCAGGGCAGACGATCGCTTACGGCAAGGTGTTCGGCGGCGAGACCGGCTCGGTCGAGCTTCATGCCGACGAGCCCGTGAGCGTGATGGTGCAGAAGAACGGCAACGACAAGCTGATCGCCCGTATCGTCTATACCGGTCCAATCCGTGCGCCAGTGCAAAGCGGCCAGCGGGTCGGCATGTTCCGGCTCTGGCGTAACGGCAATCTCGCACTGGAGGTGCCGGTGCATGCCGGTCAATCCATCAGCACCGGTTCGATGACAAGCCGCGCGCTCGATGGCGTGAGCGAGCTCGCGATCGGCCTGTTTCGCTCCGGCATCCAGAAGCTGTGACGCATGGCGAAACGCGCCAAAAAATCCGCACCTCGCAAAGGGCACGTCATCGGCCGCTTCATCACATTTGAAGGTGGCGAAGGCTCTGGCAAGTCTACCCAGATCCAGATGCTGGCGGACCACTTGAAATCCGAAGGCATCGAAACTCTCGTGACGCGCGAACCGGGCGGGTCGCCGGGCGCGGAGATCATCCGTCATCTTCTACTGTCGGGCGTCGGTAAATTGCTTGGCGCGGATGCCGAGACGTTGCTGTTTGCGGCTGCGCGTGACGATCACGTGCATCAGGTCATCAAGCCCGCGCTGGAAAAGGGCGCGTGGGTGCTGTGCGACCGATTCACCGATTCCACGGCGGCTTATCAGGGAGCGGCCGGGAAGGTCGATGCCGCCTTCATCCGGGCGCTGACGCATGCCACCATCGGCAAATTGGAGCCCGATCTGACGTTCATTCTGGACGTGCCCGTCGCCGTGGGCTTACAGCGGGCGATTAAGCGGCGCGGCAGAGCGGTGGCCGACAGGTTTGAGGGAGAGAGCCTCTCTTTCCACGAGAGCTTGCGTGACGCTTATCGAAAGATTGCGGAGGAAAATTCCGCGCGCTGCGTTGTGATCGACGCCAACAATGAGCCGGCCGAAGTGGCGGAGCGCATCTGGCGGGCGCTGCAAGACCGGCTTCCGACCTGTGTATCGGTTGGAGCAGGCGCATGAGCACGCGAGCTTCGCAGGCAGACGTGCTTTCCGTTCCGCATCCGCGCGAGACGACATCTTTGCACGGTCATGTGGCGGCGGAGGCTGCGCTGCTGACCGCCTACAAGAGCGGTCAGATTCCGCATGCCTGGCTGATCGGTGGTGGGCAGGGCATCGGTAAGGCGACGCTGGCCTATCGCATGGCGCGCTTTGTACTCGCGCATCCAGATCCGTCGTCGCAGGATGTGCAGCAGGTGGCCAATCTGCAGGTCGACACCCCGCACCCAGTTGCGCGGCAGGTTGCGGCAGGTAGTCATGGAGGCCTACTGACGCTAGAGCGCAGCACGAATGACAAGGGTGTGATGCGCAGCGTCATCACGGTTGATGAATCGCGCGAGACGATTTCGTTTTTCGGTTCGACGGCGGCAGTAGCCGGATGGCGCGTCTGCGTCGTGGACACTGTCGACGAGTTGAACGCCAACGCCTCCAACGCACTCCTCAAGATTCTGGAAGAGCCACCGTCTCGTTCGCTATTTCTGCTCGTCAGCAACATGCCCTCGCGTGTGCTGGCGACGATCCAGTCGCGTTGCCGCAAGCTGGTGCTGCGGCCACTGGCCGTGGAGGAGGTTGTCGCCGCAGCGGCGGAAGCGCTGCGGCTCGACGTGACCGATCCGCAATTGCGTGAAGCGGCGGAGGCCGCCGACGGCAGCGTGGCGCATACGCTGACACTGATGGGCGGCGAGGCACTGGGATTGCAGCAGCGCACCTCGGCCCTGCTCGATACGCTGCCACGGCTCGATCACCGCGCGCTGCATGCACTTGGGGACGCGCTGCCGCTGAACGACCGTGTGGCGCTGCGAACTTTCGTGGAAACGGTCGAAAGATGGTTGTCGGAGCGGCTGCGCGCAGACGAATTACAGTCGAATTTACCGCGCCTTGCACGGTTTGCCGAGGTATGGGAAAAGATAGGCAAGGCCGCCCGCGAAACGGAATCATTCAATCTGGAACGAAAACCGCTGGTGTTTTCTGTGTTTGGATGGCTCGCCGAAGCGTCCGCATGAACCCGCCGGATCATCCCGACCGCACTTAATGAAAGGCCTTCGCACGCATGGCGAATGCAGAGACTTCATCCCGCTCTCGCTTCTACATCACGACCGCGATTGCCTATCCGAACGGCGCTCCGCACATCGGCCATGCCTATGAGGCGATTGCGACCGATGCACTTGCGCGCTTCCAGCGGCTCGATGGCAAGGATGTGTTCTTCCTGACCGGCACCGACGAGCACGGGCTGAAGATGATTCAGACCGCGCAGAAGGAAGGCATGACGCCGGCCGAACTCGCCACACGCAATGCGGAGCGGTTCAAGGAGATGGACCAGCGGCTGAACATCTCCTTCGACCGTTTCATCCGCACATCCGAACCAGCGCACCATACCTCGACGCAGGAAATCTGGCGGAGAATGGCGGCGAACGGCGACATCTATATCGACAGCTACGCGGGTTGGTACTCGGTGCGCGATGAGGCCTATTACGCCGAGGACGAAACCGTCGTCGGCGAAGACAAGGTGCGCCGCGGGCCGCAGGGCACACCGGTGGAGTGGGTGGAAGAGAAAAGTTACTTCTTCAAGCTCTCCGCCTATCAGGACAAGCTCTTGAAACTCTACGAAAGCCAGCCCGATTTCATCGGGCCGGACTCGCGTCGCAACGAGATCGTCAGCTTCGTCAAAGGCGGGCTGAAGGATCTGTCGATTTCGCGCACTACCTTCGATTGGGGCGTCAAGGTACCGAACGATCCCGAGCACGTGATGTATGTGTGGGTCGATGCGCTGACCAACTACATCACTGGCATCGGCTTTCCCGATGAGAACGACGCCAACTGGAAATACTGGCCGGCCGACGTGCACGTCATTGGCAAGGATATCATCCGCTTCCATGCGGTATACTGGCCTGCGTTCCTGATGGCGGCGGGCATTCCGGTGCCGAAGCGCGTGTATGCTCACGGCTTCCTGTTCAACCGCGGCGAGAAGATGTCGAAGTCCGTCGGCAACGTCGTCGATCCGTTCGTGCTGGCGGATCAATACGGCGTCGACCAGATGCGCTATTTCTTCCTGCGTGAGGTACCGTTTGGGCAGGATGGCAATTACAATCACGAAGCCATCGTCGCACGCACCAATGCCGACCTCGCCAACGATCTCGGAAATCTCGCGCAGCGCTCGCTGTCGATGATCGGCAAGCAGCATGGCGGCATCGTGCCGGAGCCGGGCGCGTTCAGCGATAATGACAAGACCATCATGGGGCAGGCCGACGCCATGCTCGCGCAGGCGCGCGAGGCAATGGTGACGCAGCAAATTCATGTCGCGCTGAATGCGATCTGGGCCGTGGTGGCCGAGGCCAACCGCTACTTCGCGGGCGAAGCGCCTTGGGCTCTGGCCAAGACCGATCCGGCGCGGCAGAAAACGGTGCTTTACGTGACCGCCGAAGTCGTGCGCCAGATAGCCATTCTGGCTCAACCCGTGATGCCAGGTGCGATGGCGAAGATGCTCGATATCCTTGCTGTTCCGACCGATGCCCGCGATTTCGCGGCGCTTGCAAATCGCCTTACACCTGGCACGCAACTTCCGCCGCCTGCGCCGGTTTTCCCTCGGTACATTGAACCCACCGATCCCGCGGCCAAAAGCTGATGCTCGTCGACAGTCACTGCCACCTCGATTTCCCCGATTATGCCAATGAGCTCGATGCCGTGGTGGCGCGCGCGGAGTCGGCCGACGTCAAGCGTATCATTACCATCTCGACACGGGTGAAGCGCGTCGATGGGTTGCGCGCGATCGCCGAGCGCTATCCGAGCGTCTATTTTTCGGTCGGCACTCATCCGCATCAGGCTGACGAGGAAGATGGGATACCGGCCGAGGAATTAATCGCGCTGTCGCATCATCCCAAGGCTGTGGCATTCGGTGAGGCGGGGCTCGATTATTTCTACAAGAACTCATCGCCCGAAGCGCAGGCGCGCGGCTTCCGCACCCATATCGCGGCGGCGCGCGCAACCGGCTTGCCGCTCGTGATTCACACCCGCGAGGCCGACGAGGACTGCGGCCGTATTCTCGACGAGGAAATGGAGAAGGGGGCCTTCCGCGCCGTTCTTCATTGCTACACGGGCGGATTGGCGCTGGCGCAAAAGGCTGTTGCTCACGGCCTCTACGTCTCGTTCACCGGTATTCTCACCTTCAAGAACTCACAGAATGTGCGCGACGTCGCGGCGGAAATCCCACTCGACCGCATCATGATTGAGACCGACGCGCCCTTCCTTGCGCCGGGAAAATATCGCGGAAAGCGCAATGAGCCATCTTTCGTCACGGAGACGGCAAAGGCGCTGGCTGAATTGCGGGGTCTGTCGTTTGATGAAATCTCCCGCCAGACCACGGAAAACTTTTTTCGGTTCTTCAATAAAGTTCCGCGCTTGGATAACGCCACCGCATGAGCCTCATCTTCACCATTCTTGGCTGCGGATCGTCGGCCGGTGTGCCGCGTCCTGCGCTTGGCTGGGGCGCGTGCGATCCTTTGAATCCGAAGAACCGCCGTCGCCGCTGTTCGGCGATGGTCGAGCGTGTCAGCGCGGACGGCCTCACGCGTGTGGTGATCGACACGTCGCCTGATCTGCGTGAGCAGCTCATCGACGCCAATGTCGATCATATCGACGCCGTGTTCCTGACCCATGAGCATGCCGACCAGACCCACGGCATCGACGATTTGCGCTCCGTCGTGCTGCACCAGAAACGGCGCATTCCGACCTACTTCAATCAGTCCACTGCCAAGGACATCGACCAGAGATTCTCCTATTGTTTCCAGTCGCCGCCCGGCAGCGACTATCCGCCGATCCTGGATCGCTGCTCAATCGAGGCCGGCGAAAGCCATATGATCCACGGAAAGGGCGGTCCGATCACCCTGACCGCTTTCTGGGTCGAGCACGGCAATATTCCGGCGCTGGGCTATCGCATTGGCAACACCGCCTACACACCCGACCTCAACGGCATCCCGCCCGATAGTTTTGCCGCGCTCGAGAACCTCGATCTGTGGGTTGTCGACGGCCTGCGCTACACACCGCATCCTAGCCATTTCTGTATCGACGATGCGCTGCACTGGATCGAGCGATTCAAGCCGCGGCGCGCCGTTATCACCAATATGCACGCAGACGTCGATTACGAGGCCGTGTGGGCCAGACTGCCGGCCGGTGTGGTGCCGGGCTATGACGGGATGCGGCTTGAGCTCGGGTTGTAAACAGCGGCAGCATCATGCTGGTGCTCCTTTCGCCCTGAAGGCGGATTGAAGCATGAAGATAGGACTCGGCAGAAGTCCCAGGCGGCGCCAGATAAAGGCTGCCATTGCGATATTCCAGATCACGAGTGTGATCGTTGCTGAGATCGCTGCGCCGATGAGCCCTAGCTGGCTGACAAGAGCTGCGCTCAGAAGAAGATTGAAGAGGGCACTCAGGATCAGAAGGAGGGCTGCGATCCGCTCGCATCCGGTCATGGTCAGGATCGATAACTGCGATCCACAACTCGCGGCGAGGACTTGACCCAGGAGAAGAATATGTAATGCAGGTACGCCCGCGTCATAGGCTCGACCGAACCAGGCTAGAAGCGGCTCTGCAATAACGGAAAGCGCAAGCGCGCTGAGAGCAGCGCCGCAGAGCGTCCATAAGGCGATCCTGGCAGTCAGGACTTGCAGCGCATGATGCTGCTTTCTGACAAAGAGGTCGGAAATCGTAGGTGCGAGCAAAGTGTTGGCTGCAGTTCGTGGCAGAGCGACTAGGAACGAAATGCTGAACGCGATCGCGTAGATGCCGGCCTCCTTGGTCAGGCCGACCCAGCCGAGCACAAGCACACCGCAACGGTTCAGCATCGCTTCGGTGGCTGCAATCGCCACGAGCGGCAGGATGGTTTTTCGCCAGATCGGGATATCGTAGCTTGGCGCGATCCCATCGATCTCTTGCGGATGTAGCCGCCGGACCGCGAGGCTTGCAAGGATGAGGGCCGCCGTTGTGCTGGCAAGAGTCGCCATCATGATGAGGGGGGCATCAAGGTGCCATTTTAACACCTGGCTCAAGAGCACGACGATACAGATCAGTGCGCCGTCGCGTATCATGCGATCCGGCACCACGGCCGATAGGACGCCGCCGAATGCGCGTACGATCGAGCTTCGAATCCATAAAAGCGCCCAGATCGGAACAAGAATGAATCCCGCAAGAAAGGTGTCTCTCAGTTCTGGAGATATCTCGCCGCTCGGAATCATGACCGCGATCGCGCCGACCAAAACGATGAGCGTGCCAGCAACCGCCATGCGTTGTTCCGAATATCGGATAACACCGCGTAGCAGGCTCCATGCCTGATTGGCACGATAAGCGGACACGAAGCGCAAGAGTGCGATGTCAAAGCCAAGCGCGGAGAAGTAGGCCAGCACAGTGACCCAAGCGAGAACGTAAGCGTAGACACCAAAGGTCTCAGCGCCGACGATCCGCGCGATCAGGAGTTGTGAGCATGCGGTCAGCCCGGCGCCTGCGACGTAGACCGTAAGTGCGGCGATGCCGCCAAGGGTCACGCGCCGGATCGATCCGCTGCCAAGCACCTTGTCAAACATGCGGGAGGCTTTCGCTTGAGAGGTTTCCCCAAAGTGCATGGGGTGTTTGATATGGCGCGTGGGCTTTGATTCTGATCTGTTCGGCAATCTTTCTCACCGCATCGTCAAGCGAGCGCGGATCTGATGAATTAACGCAAGTGACTGCCTGACCTCGCTTTCGAATAAGGCTGAGGAGCTGCTCAAAAACCGGATTCTCTTCGGTGTTCGTGTCCGGGTCGACCTCGAGCATGCGCTCAATGAGACCCTGGAAGCGTTGCCGATTGTGCAGCCGTGCGGCCAAAATATCGGGAGATGCATCGAGTTTGATAAGCAGATCAGGTTTCGGAATCTCGTCGAGTGCGCGTGCAATCAGCGTTTCATCAGCCGAAGGGTGAGACAGTGCAAGCGAGCATACGGCTTGGATGAAAGCCTGATCAAACAATGTGATGTGGTTAGATCGAGAAGCCATGTGCCAGGAATGGGACAGACGAAGAATGTATTGGCTCAGTCTGATTGACGAAAAAAAATTTTTGGGTGGCAGCGCCTTTAACAGACTCGATGCCGTGCTAAGATCGTTACGATAGGCGAGCGGATGAAACGTCATTGTCAGAAGTTCTATGACAGGCCTCGCCAGGCGGATCGCGACGGCCGCAGTTGGCGCGAATATCGGATGCTTGTGGGAATTCGGCGGTAGTCGCTCAGCCGGCCGGTAACTGAGAACAAGATCTACCGTCTGATGCTGGTTCTGAAGTTCAGCGGCAAGTGCGCGGGCAAAGGTTGTTTTGCCAACGCCTTGTGGGCCAAAGATCTCGACAATCATGCGCGATCTCCGTGAAAGGCCTACAGTAGATCCCATATCTCGGACTTGATCCGACGTATGACGTCGGGTAGCGGCCGCTCGGCGTCGATGGTCACGACATGCCTTGCCTCGAAGGTAAGGTGTCGCAACGTCTCGATGCGATCCCGAACAATCGACGGGTCCATATCCGGCTCGCGTGATAGCGCCGTTTCGGGCGTGACCTGCAGCTTGATGACGAGATCCGGTGGTAGGCGTCGCGCGAGAAAATACGCGGATGCTTCAAGGCGGCGTAGCCAGCGTGGTGCGCGAGGAATGCGATTGAGAAGAGGGCCATCGTTGTAGCTGAGCGTTTGGCTTTGGGGGTAGCGGTCTGTCAGAACGACCAGCCCACGGTCGGCCCCGCGCCGTGCGGACATCAGCTTATTTCGCTTCTCCCTTGCGACAACCAGCGCCCAGACTGTGAGAAACGTAGCATAGAAAAGGCCAGGCCTCTGGTTTGATATCTTGCCGTGGGAGGCCCCCTTCGGCCGCGTTTTGAGGGCACCTACGATGAGCGGCAGCATCATCTTGAATGGACGTAGAAGAAGCGATGGTCGGCCATCTCCCGTGCCGAAATACATCGGAATGGTGTCGATTTCCGATCCTAGCCATTCATGGATCTTGGCCACAACGGTCGATTTTCCGCTGCCATCGACGCCGACGATGGCGACGATAATGCCTCCGCCCGGCGCACGACGATTCCATGGCCGAGGCAGATAAAGAAAGTTCTTGTTAAGGCCACCGATAGTCCAATGAGCTGCCCGGATGGCTGTCCGCAGACGGGCCTCGATCGCACTGTACATCCGATAAGGCGTCAGGAATTTCTCAAGATGGCGTCCCAGTACTCGTTGATTCTCGAGTGGCGCCTTATCGTGAAACGCTTCGACGAGTTCGCCTGCAAGGCGTTCGTTCGTAAGGCTGATGGCAAGGTTGCAAAGTGCGTCGTTGTCGAGGCGGGAAGCAAGAGCGGCTCGGTCCAGGGAGAATTTCTGCGTCGTGGAGGCCCAGTGCCGCCACGTGACCGGATCGCGACGTCGTAACTCCAGGCAACCACGGACGATCAGCAAGAACGCTTCGCTGGCGGGATCGAGTATCCTGATGGGGAAAGCCGAGTGCTGGATCGAGCGTGCAAGGATCACGTCCTCCCAAGGAAGGCGATAATTCTTGAGGAGCCGCTCGCCTGATACCAGACGGAAATGCAGGTGAACGTGCATCAGTCGCCCGATGGCGTTATCGTGGCCAAGGAAACTGAGAATGGCGGGGTCATCCCGACCGGGAACCGACGGAAAGAGCTTCAGGCCGCATTCGAGCAGGATAGCTTCGCAGCGGTGCTGATCTTTACGCGCGACAAGAAGATCGAGGTCACCTTCGCCGGTCAAAACGGAATAAATGCTTCTGCTGCTTTTCCAGAAACAGTAGGAGATACTGGCTTTCTGAAAACACTCGAGGACCGCCAGAAAGACAAGGGAGATTGCGCCATCCGCGGGCGGTTGCGCCGTCAATTCAAGTTCTCTCTGGATGTTGATCAGCCTCATGATGAAATCGCTCCGATTTCAAGAGCATTACTGATGGTGACTGGTTTCGCCGCAAAACGTGCCTTTTGTTGCGATCATGATTGAGCCGAGCGTGAGTAATAGTTTTCGTATGTCACCAGCGCCTCGCCTGCGTCGCCATAGCGATAAGTCGCGTGCATTTTTAGATCGACCTGCGTCAGCAGGGCGAGAGGAATGTCGATTCCATCACCGCGACGATTGGGGGCTCGCAGCAAGCTGATCGCATTCTGTGCGACCTCGCGTCGTGTACTTCCCCATTTGACGACAAAGACGACTTTGTCGGCCATCGGTGCAAGCAGTCGCGATTCGATAATTCCGAGAAGGGGGGGGCCGTCGATGATAATGCTATCGTAAGTCTTGCTCAGTTCGTTCAGCAGAAGCGGAAGACGCTGGTCGGACAGAATCGGCAAGGCATCCAACGGAGACGTTGGCATCGCAAGATAGTCGATTCCGAGATCAGGAATATGCGTGGTGATGTCCGCCGCAGATTGATTGCGCAGGAGAACATCGAAGATTTCTCCGGCAGTGCTGTTGCCAAGCTCGCGCGAGACGGACGGTCGCTTGAAGTCAAGGTCGATCATCAGTACCCGTCGGCCAAGCGATGCGGCGCAGACGGCAATACTGACGGCTGCCGTTGTCTTTCCTTCTCCAGGAACGCTTGAGCTGATTAAAACGGTTCGCGGTGCACGTTGCGGCGTTGTGAGCCACAATTCGCCGACAACCGAGCGGATGGATTCAGTGTAGGCGGAGAAAGGTTCGGTCAGCATATGCTGATGTGGTTTCACATTTCGAATATCGGACAATCTGGGGATGAAGCCGACGCAAGGGATTCCAAGTGTATCCTTGACGTCTTGCTCGCTGCGCAAACCTCTGTCGCTTTGCTCCTTGATAACGGCAATGAAACTTCCGCCTATGAGAAGGATGATCAAGGTTGGGAGGATGAACAAAATCGGATTGTGAGAACTAGGCTGGTTCGGCGGAGTGGCGAGAGAAACAATTCTAGCGATCGATCCGATGTCCCCTCGCTGGTCGAGAATTTCCCTCTCTCGCCTCCGTAAGTTGGAGTATATCAATGCGCTTGCGGCTGCTTCACGTTCAAGTTCGCGGATTCGCGTGTTGGAATCCTGCGCTGCCTGGCTGCTTTGATCCTGCGAAGCCGTGGTCGGCCCCCGGGCTTCTTTCTGGACAGCTGTCGCACTCTGCGTAGCAGCGTTACGTGCTTCAGCAATTCGATCACGAAGTAGCGCGAGTTCACGCGATGTATACTTCGATTTCTGGTCGTTCTGACTGTCGATGTATAATTGCACAGCCTTATTGACGACGATTGCCGATTCCTCAGGGCTTCGGGACGTATAGCGAACAACAATGATTCGAGAGCGGTCTTCCTGCGCGACCCGCAGATACCGCTCAAGATCTTCGATATCGATGATCGCTCCGTGGCGATCTCTAAAGAGGGTTCCGATCCAGATGTGAAGGCGGCGATTGAGTTCGCCAACCCACGACGTTTCTGCCTCGATCACTGGTGACGCAGGAGGTGGTTTCATGACCGCGGGGGCGACGGCCGCGCCGGACCGTTTCGCGACCGCGATGAATTCCGGATCAGCCAGCAAACTCTTAACGACACGCTGAAGATGGTCGTGCGATGTCAGGAGCTTGACGTGCGTATCGATGGCCGAATCATCCGAGGCGGGCGAAGAAGAGGGGCTATTGGCTCCCTGAGTAGGTTCGACAATGATCTGGGCCGCGGCTGTATACTTCGGTGCGATCATCAACGCCGCTGCTGATGCCAGAAGGGTTCCGCAGAACGCGACGGTGAGGATAAGCCTTCGGCGCCGTCGTAACGTGTCGAGTAGTTCAATCAGGTAAGGCCCGGGAGCGGCTTGCGCGTCGCCGGGCTGGCCGTATTTGGCGTTATAAATGTTGCGGATCGGTTGAATGTCAGAGGCGATCCTGTAGGCAATATCCCTATCGATATGCGTCCAGTTCATGACTCAGCCTCCACATGACATTTCAACTCAGGTGGATCCACCACAGGCAGTGACGGACACGCATAGCGGTTCGCATCAAGCCAGGATTGAACCATGAGGACAGACCATAGATAGCGCGAGCGGTCGCGTTGACCGGTCAGGTGCTCTTGCCAGGATGCCTGGACGCTTCTGGAATCGATGAAGCCATCGTCACGGATGCGGCGTATATCGAGCAATCCTTGAGCCCAGTCGCGCAGAGGTCCACGGAGCCACAGGCCGATTGGCACGTTGAAGCCCTGTTTGGGTCGTTCGAAGAGATATTCTGGCAGGTAGCGACGCAGGGCCTGTCGTAACAGCCACTTGCCTTGCCCGTTACGAATCTTCATGGCGGTCGGCAGCCGCCACGCGAATTCGACCACGCGGTGATCGAGGAACGGGCTACGTGCCTCAAGACTCGCTGCCATGGTTGCTCTGTCGAGCTTCACAAGAACATCGCCGACGAGATAACTGGCTGTATCGCAGTACATGATACGTGATGCTGCGTCAGGCAGATTCGGGATGTCTTCATTCTCAATTAGTCCAAATGGCGTTATTTGACTTGCGCGGGAGAAACTCATGAGCCGGTGATAGAGTTCGCGACTATCCGTGACATTGAGTACCTGCGCGAGCTTTTCCAGATTTTCCTCGACGAGAAGCTCATGCATGTCCTCTGAGACAGGCAGTTTTCCTAGCCATCTTTCCCATTTCTCGGGCCTCTGTATGTGAAACGCTGAAGCCGCCATGTGGCGCAGTTTTGCTGGAATTTTGAAGAGAAGCGCCAGACGTGCCATCGCGATATGGCGGGAGTACCCACCAAAGCATTCATCCCCGCCGTCGCCCGATAGTGCGACCGTGACGTGCTGCCTTGCCAATCGGGACAGAAGTAATGTCGGTATTTGCGATTCGTCCGCGAATGGTTCGTCCCACACTTGTGGAATGTCCGGAATGACGGCGAGGGCTTCGCTTGGTGTGACCCTGAATTCAGTGTGCTCCGTGCCGAAATGCCGTGCCACCATCGCGGCGTGGTGTGCTTCGTCGTAGCTGGATTCAGAAAATCCGATCGTGAATGAACGAATAGGCTGCTGCGATTGTGCCTGCATCAGCGCAGCAATCATCGAGCTGTCGATCCCGCCGGATAGAAATACACCGAACGGAACGTCCGCTTTCATGCGTTGCTGAACAGCCTCGCGCAGCAATTGATCGAGTTCGGACTCAAGATCCGCCAGACTTGCGGTAAGGAGGTTCTGCTGACCTTCCTCCGCCATTGTAGCGAGTTGCCACCAGCGCCGGACTTGGTGACGCAGATGGGACACGGAGCCGTTCTTCAGGTCGTCGGCGGTTACCGAGAGGATAGAGCCGGGGGGAAGCTTGAAAACCCCTTCCCAGATGCAACTATGATCGGGGATGAAGCCGTGTCGCAGAACCATGGCAATCGCATTGCGATCGATTCTCGGGTTAAATCCGGGGTAGGATCGGATGGCCTTGAGTTCGGACGCAAATACAATGCCGCCTGGGACGATGGCAACGTACAGAGGCTTCTTTCCCATGCGATCGCGCGTGAGGTGCAGAGTACGAGCTCGCCGATCCCAGACACCAAGGGCAAACATTCCGGAAAATTGCGGCAGAGACGCTTCAATGCCGAAGCTCTCGAACGCCGCCAGCATCACTTCGCTGTCGCTGTGGCCTCGGAAACGATGCCCGGTCGCCTCCAATTTTCGTCGCAACTCCTCGAAGTTGTAGACCTCGCCGTTAAAGCTCATGACGAGATTCTTGCTACTAGACAGCATCGGCTGCTTTCCGGCCTCCGAAAGATCCACGATCGAGAGCCGTCGATGGCCCAGGGCGATGCCGCCTTCTGTATCGATCCAGGTGCCGCTAGCGTCGGGGCCCCGATGCTGCAGAGTTGCAGTCATCTGCGCGATCACTCCGAGTTTGCGCGGGTCGGCTTTTTGGGAATGAAGGAAGATGCCGGCAACTCCACACATGTCATTCGCTCCGGTTGAACAGGAGAGACGAAGCGCGGGAATCTGCGCCAGCCATCAGTGCAAAGGCCATCGCAAACCAGAATAACGGTTGGCGAATAATAAGGTGGAACATGCTGAGGACAATGATGCTCCACACTACAGCCGTTAATGCATCGAGATGCGTGTGATAGGCTGATTTGAAGGCCGTTCCCACAAGCCAGGTGAACGACAGAACTGCGATCAGACCACCCTGCGTGAAAAGATCCAGAAACGTATTATGTGCTTCGAAGTTTGGCGTACCATTGACCTGAGGGTGCTCAATATATTTTGGCTCGGTATCTTCCCGTCTCGCGGCAACGAGGACAGGCGGGATCTCGATATGAGGTCCAGGTCCCAGTCCCAGCATGCTGGATTCGATTCCGCGATCGATCGCGCTGCTCCATGCATTCAAACGTATATTCGCCGTTTGCGATGTCTCCTGGCGCGTGCCCTTTGCCATTTTCATCATGAGGTCGAATGTTTCGGCCTCGACCAGATTGGCAAACAGGAACGCCGTGGCTGCGATGATCGGAAGTGAGATAATGGCGATACCCGCGAATGCTCTTCCGACCGAGGCTTTCTGCATCATCAGCGACGTCCTGAGCTTTAACAGCGCAAAAAGCAGAATCCCGGTAACCAGGATGACTGCGTACGTATCGCTCTTGGTAAGCCGTCCGACATAGATAGAGAGCGCGGTGCATATGGCGGCGACGACTTTTCTACCGAACCCTGCGATGTGCTCGATAAAATGAATCGAGAGAAACGTGATGATCGCGCAGAAGATGGCGAGCTGGTTCGGATTGTCTGATAAGCCGCGGAATCGTTCCCAGTACCAGGGATCCGTATGCGGGATAGTGATAAGGCCCCAAGCGGGAAGAAGTTGAACGCCCAGGAATGCGGTGCTGAACAGTGTCAAAAGCCATGCGACACGATGAATGTGGCAACCTGCATCCGGCCCGACGGCGCAGAGAAGGCTTACAGCGAGGAGGATCGCGTATGCGAGAATATCGTGGATGAACAGGTTCGGGTCATGAATGTCGCTAATCACGAACGCCGTTGCCGAGCCAAGACATAACGAAATGACGAAGAGCATCCAGAATACGAGCATTCGGGAGAGTGCAGGCGTCATCTTTGAATGCAGGAGATTTCTCATGCTGCCAAGCATGAGAACGACCCAGATGACCAGGCTGACTTCGCCCGGCCCGACCGGTAGCCCCGCGGGCCGCAACTGCGATGCAGTTGTCAGCATCAGACCAAGAGCGAGCAAGGCATCACGGATCATGGGCCAACCTGCTGCAATGAAATTCCGCTTTCGCCGTTTCGGCTCCTGTACACAGGCGCCTGATTTATCGTCGCAACGTATGCTTCGGCGTATCGATCGGCCGTGAGCTGAAGACCAAACTCTCGTCGCACCAACTGCCCGGCGCGCGCGGCCATCACACGCGCAATCTCTCGCCCCCGCAACATCTCCAGGATTCGTTCGGCGAGTGCGCGCGGATCTCGTGGCGGCACCAGAAATCCGCTCCATCGATCCATGACCACATCGGTGCATCCCGGCATCGTTGTCGTAACGATGGGCAGGTTTGCGAGTGCCGCCTCAAGCAGGACGCGCGGGACGCCTTCGCGATACTCTGTCGGGAATGCGAAAACGTCGGATAGCCGGAGCAGGGCGGGAATGTCCGATCTCTGGCCGGTTGAGATCACATAAGGTATGTGGCGATCGAGGTCGGCCTGTGTGATGGCCGACGATCCCTCGCTGGCGCGGGGGCCGACAAGCAGGAAACGGACGCTGGGACGCTCTTTGTTCACCAATGCCGCGGCAGCAAGAAGGGTGGGGATTCCCTTTTGACGAGTCATTCGGGAAACTGTGATGACGATCTCAGATCGATCCAGCTTCAGTTGCCGACGAATCTTGGCTGATGATGGGCTGTCGAGAAGAGCCCCATCGAAAGCCTCGACATCGACGCCTGATCCCGGAATCAGCCGGCGTTGACCTTGCCCGATCATGCGATGTCTTTCGAAGAAAGCTTGGTCGTCTCGATTCTGAAATATCGTCATCGCGGTGAAGCGCGCCGCGATACGATGCAGCATTGGAAATACCTGGCGGAGCGTCAGGGCCGTCGCAGAGCGCGACGAATATATTTGGCCAAGTCCGTTGATCGTGCGGATGGCGTGAACGTCCGGCAGATTGCGGACTGCGATGGGCACCAGAAGGTTTGGCTTTGTGTCGAAGCTTTGAGCAATATCTGGCTTAACCTCCGCGATGAGCTTTGACAGCGCATGGATCGCAGATCTGTCGGCGAGCGGATTGATAAACCTGTCGAACCGAAATGGATGAAAATCGATCTCATGTTTGGCGAAGGGAGTAGGGTCGCCGGTCCCTGCCGCAGTGACAGCAAAACCTCGGTCCCGGAGCGCGAGCAGGAATGGAATGCGCAAATTGTGATCTTCGCCTCCGATGCAGAGGAGGTGTGGCTTTGTGTATCGGCGGCTGGAAGATCGGGCGTTATCTTTTTTGCAATTCGTCGCTTTCAAATGGATGTTCGGCCGGTACGTATGGTCACGGGCCTGGCTCTCGGTATAAGAGGAAAATCCATCGGTCATCGGAGCGCACCTGCAACGCGTGGCTACATCTCGCTGTCGCTACAGCCTTCGCTTCATCCGTATATGGCGGGGTTGCCGATCAGATAAATGACTGCTGTTAGATAGAGATGGGACAATGCTATCAGCAGGAGGGTATGCCGATCTGGTGCATTACGGAGTACCTATATCGGGGTATGCAATGCAGCTTCGACTGTGTGTTGATCGCAGGGTTTGCAGCGACACTTGCTATTCGCGCGATGCTTGCTTTCGCAAGCAAAAGATCGCCAGTCTGGCGCTGGTGACTCGGGTGCCAGATCTGGAATTCAGTGTGTGTCGTTCTGGATTCGTATCAAACCAAGAGCCAAGCGGGTCCGGAATAAGTGACTGCCATTGCTACGAGCTCGGCGCGGTTCTTGATGGAAAGCTTGTGGTAGATGTGGTGAAGGTGAAGCTTGATGGTACCTTCAGAAACGTTCAACCGGCGAGCGGCTTCCTTGTTCGAAATCCCTGCGGATATCTGATGCATGATCTCGCGTTCGCGCTCGGTCAGACACGCGTGGGGCTGGTTTGGGGTGTCGACAGGCGCTGCCTTGCTTTGATGTCGCAATGGAGGCTTGTGGTGCGATGTGGAATTCGCTGGCTCATGACTACCGGCGATCTGTGCCAGGCATCGCGCCAATGTTGATCCCTTGAGGGGTAAGTCGTAAGTGGCGTTGACGGATGTGTCGTCCGGCTCGGATAATGCCGCGAGGAAGACTACACGTGTGAAGGAGCAGGCTGAGGCGATCTTCGCTAGAATGTCGTGCCCCGGAATTTTGCTGTACGTCAGGCGTTCGATGATCGCGATGTCGGGGGATTTGGCTTGGACGAGCCGGACGCATTCGGAAATCGTGGCACAGCTTGAGATGACTTCGAAATTGCCTTCAGCACTTAGAAAATTGGCGAGGCTCTGCGAAACCAAAGGGTTGCGATTCGCAATAACGACCCTAACGCAACGCATGACACACCTCTGAAATGGGTGCCCCCCACTCAGTACAAATGTGGCCTAAGAGGCATATCCTCAGGCGCAATAGCGTAACAGGAAACGCTCCCACATCTGTGCCCAGCCGGCAAATCAAAAATCTGTAACAGAACAGGAGAAAGCCTAACTCTTTCGGGGTAGGGCCGGCTGTCCGATCACAGTCCTAAGCATGACCGGGCAGGGGTTGGCAGGGGGCGGGCCGTTTCGGAAGCCCTCGCGCGCATAACGAACGATATATATCGATGCCGCGAATTGTCATTTACATTTCATAAAAGGATTACGGTCTGATCCATTTCGGACGTTTGATCAGTGGCTGGGTTTTCAGAAGAAAATAATCGCTCAGGCAGGAACGGAGGGATTAGGAGGCTGTACCAAGACTAGGATTTATATCCTTGGATCGCTTGGTTGATGTTGGCCAATGACGGCTTCGACGCGGGAACGAAGTCAGTCAGAAGTTGGCGTAGTTATGGAGTCGAACATGCGTGCGACCGTCATTGTCGGATCGAATAATCTTTTCCGCGAAGGTCTTAGTCGTATTCTTGGAGCCGCTGATTTTAATGTTCTGGATGCAATCACGGGTGTCGACGATATCGTTCTGGAGTCCGTGGCCCTACATGATTGCGTTCTGTTCATTCTCGATGCCGGCGATGGCTCGAATGCCGTGCTCGATCAGATCAAGCTCATCAAGGCGCGAAATCCGATGTGGCGCGTCGTGGTGCTGGATAACACCAATCAATTGATCAATATCCCGTCTGTTTATCGCGCAGGTGTCAGCGCCTACCTGGCCAATGTAGCAACGTCGGTTGCTTTCATCAAATTTCTAGAGCTTGTGATGCTGGGCGAAACAATCCTGCCGGCCGCGTTTCTTCCATTCGTTCTTGATCAGGCCAACGATGGAAACGGTGCGAATTCTCACGTCGATGCAAGCGAATGCAAGGGAGATCTGGAGCAGCAGCTGATCGCAGCGGCTGGCGGATCCCCGATGCCGCAATTGTCGTTGCGGGAAAAAGTGGTCCTGCGCTGCATTATTGAAGGTGGATCGAACAAGATGATCGCGCGGAAAATTGCCATCTCGGAGGCAACCGTAAAAGTTCACGTCAAGTCGATCCTTCGTAAGATACGCGTCCATAGCCGCACACAGGCAGCCATTTGGGGCATGAACAGCGGATTCTCCCTTTGCCAAATCGAGAGCGGCTCGACGCTCTCCCCTCCGATCGTGGTGAACCGGCCAGAGTCTAAGGGCATGGCGGCATTGCCTCCCGCGCGATGAGAAAGAAGCCTCTGCCGCTCATGGTAGATGCACGTCAGGAAAGAAGCCAAAGGTACGTTCTGGACGTCGATTGAGAAGAGACGAGGCATCTTCGATTTTCCGAATTCGCTGATCGGATAAACATGGGCGAGATGTGCGCGCTGACGGCAAGAGGAATGTTCTATGTGGCGTTGCTATGGAGCGCGTCGCACGTCTCGGCGTTCGCCATTGATGATCTGAAGACGGCGCAGGCTCTTCCGACGCTTTCCGCGCCGAATGTCGCCTATCTGCAGGAGGCGAGGGACCCGGCGTTTGGCACGCCCGTGACTCGCGTGACAGACCCAGGCGCGAGGATGCCCGGCGGTGTTGTCTGTAAGCCCGCGTACTGCACGCACAGGTACTCTAGCTCTCAGGCATGGAATGCCGATCAGAGCTTGCTGGTGATCACGAACGGCTGCCTCGGGCTATGTTTCCTGGATGGACAGACCTACGTTCCTCTTTTCCATCGTTCGACGCCAGATGAATGCGAGTGGCATCCAACGGATTCGCGGCTGATGATATGTGTCAGCAGCCGCGCAATTTATACTTGGAATCCCCGGAGCGATATCAAGACAATCGTTTTCGCTGGAGATGGCTACCGCAATCTCCAATTCGGGCCTTACAAAGGTAACCCATCACGAGACGGTAGAAGACTGGCCGTTCGCGCAACGACAGCCGACGGGACCCTTGTAGTCTTTGCCTATGACATTCAAGACAAGACGAAATTTTCGGATATCGATCTTACGAAACTGCCGGGAAAGAACGGCTATTGTTCGATCTCTCCATCTGGGCGTTACATTTTCTGCTCTCAGAAAATGCCCGGGGATATTGACCACGGATATGTGTTTGCGGTTGATGGCACGCAGCTCCAGTACTGGAGCGATCATCATCGTCCAGGTCATGGCGACATGACGATCGATGCTGATGGCAGTGACGTCTACGTCGGCATCAGCAAAGACTATCCGGACAAGTTTCACATCATCAAGCGTCGGCTGATTGACGGCAAGGTTACGGACCTCGCGCCTTACGGAGAGGGGCAGCACGCGTCGCTTCGGAACATCAATCTGCCGGGATGGGTCTTCCTGAGCTATGGCGGCAATTATGCCGAGATTGCCGCCCATCCAAACTGGGCGCCCTTCTACCAGGAGGTGGTTGCTCTCCGCATTGATGGGAGTGGAGAGGTCCGGCGGATCGCCCAGACCCGCAATCCCAGGCATGACTATTGGAGCGAGACCCACGCATCGCCATCGCCCGACGGGTCGCAGGTGATCTGGTCCAGCAATTGGGGGCAGCCTGGTGGCCCAGTCGCGGATTACGTCACGCGATTGTCCTGGCCGAAAGAGTTCTCGAAGCAGTCCTCAATGCGTCAATGACCGCCAACACAGGAGTGGCATCATGTCGACGGCTCGATTGTCAATGGAACCCGGCTTCTTTGGATGTCGCAAGGTTGCACGCCTCTTCTGTTTCGAGTTCCTGCTGTTTGCAGCAGCAATGTTATGTGCAGCGTCTCCGGCGAAGGCCGAGTATAAGTTGCATGTCGGCGATGTGATCGAGATTTCGGTCGCAAGAGCGCCAGAGCTCAAACAACGCGTTCCCGTGCAATTGGACGGCTCGATCTCATTTCCGATGTTGGGAAATCTTCCGGTCGCAGGCCTCACGCCTTCGGAGGCCCAATCCAGAATTCAGGCGATCCTCGCCACCAAGGTCTTCCGTCAGCGGCTCTCCGATGGGCGCGACAACGAGATTATGATCGACCATGACGAGGTGACGGCAACTGTCGTGGAATATCGGCCTATATACGTCAATGGGGATGTTTCCAAGCCCGGTGAGTATGCTTACAGGCCGTTGATGACGGTTCGTCAGGCGGTCGCTCTATCGGGCGGCTATGAGCTGATGCGTTATCGCATGCAGAACCCTGTTCTCGAAGCCGCGGATCTGAGAGCCGAGTATGAGTCCTTATGGGCGGAGTTCGCCAAGGAGCAGGCGCATGTCTGGCGTCTGAAGACGGAGCTCGGAGAGGATAAGAGCCTCGATCAGAGCAGCCTCAAGAATTTGCCGTTAAGTCAATCGACTATCTCCGAAATCGTACATGTCGAGGCGGAGCAATTGAAAGCCCGTCAGGCGGATTACGATAATCAAAAGGCCTCCTTGCAACATGCGGTCGCACTGGGAGAAAAAGAGATCGGGGTTCTGACAGAGCAGCAGAAGCAGGATGACGAAGGGGCTCAGGCCGATATAGATGAGTTGCAGAGGACCCTGGATTTCTATGGTAAAGGCGCGCTTCCAAGTCCGCGCGTTGCGGATTCCCGTCGCGCGGTGCTGATGTCGTCGACCCGCAAGTTGCAGACATCAGCTCAACTAATGCAGATCAAACAGCAACAGGGTGATTTCGAGCGCCAGCTTGGGAAGCTCGACGATCAACGTAGGATGGACCTGCTCCGCGAGTTGCAGGATGCCAATTTGAAGCTTGCAGAGGTTCGGGCGAAGCTGCAAAGCACATCGGAAAAACTGCAGTATGCGACACTTGTTCGATCGCAATTCGTTCGGGGCGGCAGCCAACCCGAGATTGTTGTCATAAGGATGGGTGAAAAAGGTCAGATGCGCATTCGGACGAATGAAGAATCCGAACTTCAGCCTGGAGATGTTGTGGAGGTGACTCTACGACCGGGCCAGTCCAGCGATCAGAATGAGTAATAAGGTAGAACGGAAAGTATATGCTAAGGAATAGTAGAGAACTTGCGTTGAGGGCTATTGGTTTGATTTCGGTGTTGTCGGTGGTGGTGTTGTCGTTGGTACCTGGCCGTTTCCGTCCCCACGTTCTGCCGAGTAACCACGAGGAACACTTTATAGCCTATGCTGTGGTGGGCTTCCTTCTTGGCACAAGCTATCCTGCACCCAGGCAGCGGCTCATTCTTGCCGTTCTATTGGCTATCGGTGCAGCCTCGCTCGAAACGGCGCAAATTTTCATCGTGGGGCGAACTGCAAGTATTGAGGATCTCTTGGCCAGCATTCTCGGGGCATGGACAGGTCTTATTCTGTCGCCCCTCGCACAGCGGCTGCTTGACCTGATGTTCAAAGCGGCATCTTGATCGGAACGCCTTCTTCCACATTCAGCAAAGACCTCACCGTTCGCGTAAGATATCGTGTCTGTATCGGGCGAGCGGGGAAAGCAGGTAGCTTATGATGCGCCGCGATCCGGTCTTGATTTCCGCCGTCACGGCCATGCCGGGAGAGAGTGGGAGAAGCTTGCCGTCGATCTGCATCTGAGTGCGGTCGAGCGCGATCCGGGCTGCGTAGGTAAGTTCCTGCGTTTTGGGCTCATCTGTCGAATTTTCCGGTAGCATTGGCTGCGTGCGCGATTTCTCGGGGGCAATGGCGTCGCGCGAAACGCTGATGATGTGTCCATGAAGCAGGCCGTAGCGTGTGAAGTTGAAGGTATCGACCTTGATTTCGGCTGTTTGTCCGGGGACTACGAAGCCGATATCCCGATTGGACACCATGGCCTCGACCTCCACGCCGCCATCTGTCGCCACGATCACAGCGAGTGATTGTGCCGGTGTAACGACGCCACCGATGGTATGGACCGCTAATTGCTGCACGACGCCGTCAATCGGGGCTGTAAGAATCTGAAGCTTAGCCTTCTGCTTCGCTTTGATGACGTCCTGTCTGAGGCCGCCTGCTTTCTGTTCTGCTTTTGCAAGATCGTCGAGCAGGGTGCGACGGTACTCGGCCTTGGCCCGCGCTTGCGTCTCGTTGAGCGCGGCAATCGCCGCATTCGTCTCTTGTTCTCTGCTTTTCTGAACGAGCGTCTCGTGCTGTTGACCGACGAGGTCTTGCAACTCCGACAGATAGGTAATCTTCGAGCCAAGCTTGTTCTCATAGAGATACTCGCGCATCTTTGTACGCTCCTCAAGCAAGGGCGTGGTGGCTTCGAGTTTGGCGACGTTGGCGGTGATGGTGTCCCGTTCCGCCCGTTTTTGTGCGATCTGTCGGTCGATCTCGGCGATTTTTGCGCGATGCTCCTGGGTCTGCGTTATCAGATATTGACGCTGCGTTTCGACGAGATCCTTGGCGGCGTCCTGAGGTGGTGCGAAGCCATCGACCGGATTGTCGTGGTTTGCGAGAGCGGCTTGAAGACGCGCGACATCGAGCTCCGCGGCGATGAAGTCGATTTCCATATGCTTGACATCGGCCGTATTGATTGTCGGGTCGAGTTCGATCAGCACATCCCCGGCCTTAACCGTTGAACCATCATGAATGTGAATGGCGCGGACCACGCCAGCCTCGAACGGCTGGATAATTTTGGTGCGGCCATTGGGAATGACCTTGCCGGGTGCAACCGCCACGATATCGACAGTGCCGAGCGATGCCCATATCAGTGCTATTCCGAAAAGCGCGATGATTGTCGCGCCGAGCGCGCGTGCCGTGGGGGAGGCGGGAGTCTCGATGATTTCAAGCGCTGCCGGTAGGAACGCCGTCTCGTAACGGCGAGAGGATGTCCGTCGTCCCGGGAACGGTATAATTTTTCTGACGGAGGTCATGGAGTCCCGCCTGTATGTCATGGAGGCTGGCATAGCGTCCATTGGTTCGCATCAGTTCGTCATGCGTTCCATCTTCGATCAGACGTCCCCGCTCGAGCGTGAGGATGCGGTCGGCACGACGGACCGTCGAAAGGCGGTGAGCGATAACGATGGCCGTGCGACGCTCGCAGATGCGGCGCATGTTGTATTGGATGATCCGCTCGCTCTCGTAGTCGAGCGCGCTTGTCGCTTCGTCGAAGATCAGGATGCGCGGGTCGGTGACGAGAGCACGGGCAATCGCGATCCGCTGCCGTTGCCCGCCAGACAGGCTACAGCCGCGTTCGCCGACCAGCGTGTCGTAGCCTTCGGGAAGCTGGAGAATGAATTCATGTGCGCCGGCAAGTGTTGCCGCGTGAATAACCTGATCCATTGGCATGGCCGGATCCGCGAGCGCTATATTTTCGCGGACGGAGCGATTGAACAGCATGTCTTCCTGTAGAACGACGCCAACCTGGCGGCGTAACCAGGCCGTGTCGACCATGGTGAGGTCGACGCCGTCCACGAGCACGCGTCCGCTTTCCGGCACGTATAGGCGCTGGATCAGCTTGGCGAGTGTGCTCTTGCCTGATCCGGAAGGTCCGACGATTCCGACGACCTGACCGGCGGGTATGTGGAACTGCACGTCGTGCAGGATCGTCGGTCCGTCGATGCGATAATGGAAGTCGACATGCTCGAAGGTGATCTCACCGCGGATTGGCGGGAGCGCGGCCCGATGGGGTGTGCCCGACGTTTCCGGGCGAGTATTCAGAATGTCGCCCAGCCGTTCGATCGAGAGGCGGGCCTGATGGAAGTCCTGCCAGACCTGGGCGAGGCGGAGCACGGGTACGTTGACCCGGCTCGCAAGCATGTTGAAGGCCACAAGCTCGCCGACGGTCAGATTGCCTTCGATGACAAGCTTGGCGCCCAGAAACAGGACAGCGGCTGTGACGAGCTTGCTAATGCACTGAACTGCCTGGCTCGCCATATTGCCGAGGTTCAGCACGCGAAAGCTTGCAGAGACGTAACTTGCGAGTTGCTCCTCCCAATGGCGCTGCATCTGGGGTTCAACGGCCATCGCCTTCAGCGTTTCCATGCCGACGATGCTTTCCACCAGAAAAGCCTGGTTCTCGGCACCGCGCTTGAATTTTTCGTCGAGTTCGCGGCGAAATAGCGGTGTCGCAGCGGCCGAGATCGCGAGGTAGAACGGAAAAGCGCCGAGCACGATCCAAGTCAGCAGCGGAGAATAGACGAACATCACGATTAGAAAGATGCACGTGAAAGCGAGATCGATAATCAGGGAGAGCGCCGAGCCCGTGAGGAAGTTACGGATATTCTCGAGCTCGCGAACGCGCGCGACAGAATCGCCGGCTCGGCGATTCTGGAAATAGGCGAGTGGCAGAGAGATCAGGTGCCGGAACAGCCGGGCGCCGAGTTCGACATCGATTCTGTTGGTGGTGTGGGCAAACAGATAAGTGCGTAGCGTGCCGAGGATTCCTTCAAACATTGCGATCGTCACAAGGCCGATGACGAGGACCTCGAGTGTGTCGATACCGCGGTGAACCAGTACCTTATCAATCACGACTTGGAAGAATAGCGGCGTGACGAGGGAGAATATTTGCAGGAAGAATGAGGCGACGAGCACTTCGCCCAGAAGGCCGCGATATTTCCGGACGGCGCCGAGAAACCAAGTGATGTCGAAGCGCCTCGACAGATCGGACAGTGTCGCGCGGCGCGCCATCAAAACCAGGCGGCCATCCCAGAGTTCTTCGAATACAGCCTTGCTCATGACCTCCGGCCGTAGCCCTGGCGGACGTTGGACAAGGACCTTGTCATCGCAAGCGCTGCCGACGATCAGGAAGCTGCCGTCGGCGAGCGACGCGATGGCGGGAAGGGGTGTTCGTGCCAAGCGTGTCCAGTTCGTCTTGATGCTCCGTGTTTTGAGGCCAAGATTTCGGGCGCAGCGCAGCATCTCCGTGATGCCGACGTCATCTGTTCCGATACGATGCCGAATTTGTTCGGCCTCGGCGGCAACGCCGTTCATCCGAAGCAGCAGAACGAGAGCTAGAATTCCTGAATCGTTTTGTGGGGTCATTCGCAGACATCCCGGTTTCAGGCTAGGAAATTCAAACTGGCCATCTCATGTCGTCGGATGCGGTTTGTCTGTTCTTTCTGCAGCGTCAAGCATGGTGGGAGGTGGCCAGAAATGGAAATCCTTCAAACTCGAAATGACTTGATGGCGAATGGCCGGCCGAGCCGAATCCATTGCTGTTAGTTTCGTGAAATCCGGTGGCCATGTACTGCTCCATCAGGGCCGTGAGATGCTGGAATGAAGAACTGTGCTGATTCCAGTTATTCCAGATCATAGCGGGGGTCGCCGGAGGGTCTGTAACGGTGATCGTCTGAGGCGCCGACGTCGCGGATTCTCCGGCTGTCGTATTGCTCGCGGTGATGGTCAGCGTATTCACCGGATGGTCTGTGCCACCGTAGGTGGATTGCAGTGACAGGCCACTATTGACCTCCGCTGCCGTCAACGTGACAGAGCTGCCGCTGAAAGTTTTCTTATCGAGCGTGTCGGTGATTGTCTCATAGCTTGCCAGCCCGCCGATCGCGACGGTGACCGTGTCGTCGGCATCGAACCCAGTGACGTTCACTGGGAGTGCCACCGATCCCCCGGCATTCACCGTCAAAGCGGTGCTGCCGAGCGTAAGCGTAGGGGTCTCCAGCGATGGCTGGATGCTGATTTCGGTGACGGACGTTTGCCACCAGCCATTCGCGATATACTCGTTCGAAACCCAGAATCCATGGGCGTTGTTCGGATCGGCGATTGTGGTCGAATTAATGCCCCAGCGCTGAACGCTGGATCCGTTACCCGAGTTGAAGAAGCCGGAACTCGCCTGATACAGGATCGGCGCGCTGAAGGCGCCCGCGCTGTTGCCCGCCGACTGGTAGACATAGTAATCCGAGGGATACATGTTCGGACCGCTGGCGGTGAAGTTGATGAGGACATCACCGGCGCCATCCACGGCGATTGAGCCGTTGAAGGTGGCGACATTGGTGCCAAGTGAAGCGCCCGAGATGTCGCCTTGCGCCACCAGCGTCGGACTGTTTGGATTGCTGACGTCGATCTTGAACCAGTGAACCAGCGGGACACTCGACCCGACCGGCTTTTCTTCGGTGATGCCGTAGAGAAAGCCGTTGGAATAGGCGAGATTCTGAACGCGTTTGTCCGTCGCATCCAAAAGCAGGCTCGTTCCAAGCTGCTGTGCGGTGTAAGAGCCACCTTGATCGATGTTGCCAAGTCCAATCGTGCTCACCGGTCCGAACGTCTTGGTCGCCACGTTGTAGACCTGCAGGGTCACGACGATCTGGCCGCCGGTGGAATAGCTGCTTGCGTAATAGGTGTTGCCGTTGTCGCCGGCCACGACGCGATAGATGCCCTGGTTCGGGGAGGTCACTTCACTCGCCGTAACCGTCATCGTTCCGCCGTTGTAGATGCCGCCGCCTGCGCCTGCGATATCGCCGATGACCCACACGGCAGTTCCCTGCCAGCCGCCACCACTGACATTATACTGCGGCGCGGTGATATAGATGTTGGAGCCGTCGACGGAAACCACGGGTGTATCCGAACTTGTCAAACTTCCATTGAGGGTGAGCGAGGTGTTCAGCGAGGCAAAATACCAGCCATCGTTCGGGTTGGAGTCCTTTGAAACCGCTATATCGATATTGCTGACCGTGCCATTGGAGCCGATGTTGTCCATGGTGACGATGTAGCGGCCGTTCACGCTGTCGTAGACGGCGCGCGGGTCGAACAGGGCATTCGTCGCCGTTGATCCGAGGGACTTGAAGAACTGGTAGACCGATTGTGTCGTCGAAGCACCGCCGGTCAGGTTGCTCCATTCGATCTTTGAGCCTTCCGCCATCAAGATATAGTTTGATCCCACGGCGAGTGCATTGTGCGGCGGATAGCTGGATGGGTCGGAAATACCGGAGAACTGCGTCTCGATCTCCGGTGTCGCGGGGGGCGGGGCTGCGGTCTCGGTCACCACGAAAGGTGCCGAGAGGGAGCTGGTGTTGCCTGCAACATCCGTTGCTTTGGCTGTGATACTGTGGGTTCCGACGGAGAGCGGCGAAGTCGTGATGCTGAATGCACCCGTCGTGGCATTAGCCGTTCCCGTGCCGAGTACGGTGGTGCCGTTGGTGTCGTACAAGGTCACGCTGCTGCCGGGGGCTGCCGTGCCATCGATCTCCACCTGGCTGAAATCGGTAATTCCATCACCTTTCGTGCCGCTGTCGGTGGTCGGATCGAGAGTGAGGCCCGTGGGAGCCGCCGGTGGCGTGGTGTCGATGGTGATCGAATCAGCCGCCGAAAATGCGCTGATATTTCCGGCGGCGTCCGTTGCGGTTGCGGTGATGTCGTGAACGCCGTTCGACAGCGCGGTCGTGGTGATGGCAAAGGCGCCCGTGGTGGCATTGGCCGTTCCTGTACCGAGCACGGTGGTGTCATTGGTGTCGTACAAGGTCACGGTACTGCCGGGCTCGGCCGTGCCGTCGATAGTCACTTGCGTGACATTGGTGATTCCATCGCCTTTCATTCCGCTGTCGGTGGCCGGATCGAGGGCGAGGCCCGTGGGGGCGGCCGGTGGCGTGGTGTCGATCTGCAGTGTTCCGGCCGGGTTGTAATTCACTGCGCCGGATAAGTCGGCATTGTTGCCGAGCGAATCCTGAATTGTTGCGCCATTCAGGGCTGCGGACGAGATCGTGAGATCGGGTGTGTTCTGGCCCGGCGCAACGACGTAACTGAAGACGAGGGCGCTGCTGCCTGAGCCGCCGACATAGCTTGCGGTGCCGCCGTCGCTGAGTGTCAGGGTCGGTGATCCGCCTGCGATGTTGACGGTAACCGCGCTGCTGAAATTGACGGTCAGTGTCACGGTCTTGCCGGCATTCAGATCACCATTGCCGTTGGTGATGCCTATGCCGGATGTTGCGATCGACGAAACCGTCGGATTGGCGGAGTTGGTGACTTCAACCTGTGAGACGGCGGTCTGCCACCATCCGCTCGCGACGTATTCGTTGGATATCCAGAACGCGTTCGGATTGTTGGGGTCGGGGATCGCTGTCGAGTAGGCGCCCCAGCGCTGCACGCTCGAACCATTGCCGGAGTTGAAGAAGCCCGTGCTCCCCTGATAGAGAATTGGCGAGCTGAAGCTACCCGTCGGCGCCGAGGCGGCTTCGTAAACATAGTAGTCGGAGGGATACATATTCGGGCCGCTGGCGGTGAAGTTGATGAGGACATCACCGGCCCCGTCCACGGCAAGAGAACCGTTGAAGGTTGATACATTGGCCCCGAGCGATGCGCCGGATATGTCTCCCTGGGCAACGAGTGCCGGACTGTTCGGATTGCTGACGTCAATTTTGAACCAATGAACGAGCGGTACGCTGGAGCCAATCGGCTTCAGCTCACAGACGCCCCAAAGAAAGCCGTTGGCGTACTGAAGGCTCTGGATACGCTTGTCGCCGGCGTCGAGCAGTAAGCTGGTGCCCTGCTGTTGAGCTGTGTAGGTGCCGCCCTGGTCGATATTACCGAGCGCAATGGTCGTTGCGGGGCCGAATGTGTTGGTGGTGGCGTTATAGGCCTGCACGACCGCGACGATCTGGCTGCCCGTCGAATAGTCGCACGCGTAATAAGTCGTTCCGTTGCTGCCTGTGGCGACGGTGAAAACACCCTGGTTCGAGGGGGTAATCTGGTTGGCGACGACCGTCATTGTGCCGCCGTTATAGAGGCCGCCCCCGGCGCCGGCCGTCTTTCCGATCACCCACGTCTCGGTTCCTGCGTATCCCGAAACGTTGACGTTATATTGCGGAGCCGTGATGTAGATGTTGCTGCCATCGACGGTGATTGAGGGGCGATCGGACGAGGTCAGTTGTCCGTTGATGGTCAGTGATGTGTTGAGCGATGCGAAATACCAGCCGTCATTCGGATTGGAGTCTTTCGAAACTGCGACGTCGATATTGCTGATGGCTCCGTTAGAGCCGATGTTCTCCATAATGATGATGAAGCGGCCGCTGGCGCTGTCGTAAATGCAGCGCGGATCGTAGAGCGAATTGGTTGCCGTCGCTCCGAGCGATGAGAAGAAGCTATAGACAGACTGAACTGTGGCGGCCCCACCCGTGAGATTCGTCCATTCGATCCGAGAGCCTTCCGCCATCACGATGTTGTTAGGCCCGACGGCGAGGCCATTGTGCGGCGGATAGCTCGATGTGTTCGAGATTCCGGAGAAGAGCGTGTCTATTTTTGAGGTCGTGCTCATGTGACGCTCCCGCGTTCAGCCCGTCAGCGAGTCTCCGGTGGTGTCGTCGGTTGCCGAAAGTATGCAGCTATGTGGCGGCGTGCCCTTCCTGCGCGATGGGGTCTTGGAGTTCGGAGGCAATTCCCAGTATCTTTGGGATGTGGCCGATGGCGAGCAGGGAGATCGTCGCCAGAATGATGCGCAGGTCATTGGTTGCGCTGATCTCGTGGCTGTAGCGCTCGTAATAGCCGAACTTGATCGGGAGGATTTTGTATCGGTAGATCGCCACCGGGTCCTTGTCCTGATCGAGCAGGTCGCTCTCGTTGCGAAACAGGATCGCGGCATAATCTGTCATGCCTGGGCGCATCGAAAGGAGAACGGCGCGTTGAGCGGGAGAGAAAAATTCCATGAACTCCGGAACCTCGGGGCGGGGGCCAACCAACGACATGTCGCCCGCGAGGACGTTGATGAGTTGCGGTAGTTCGTCGATCTTCGTTCTTCGCAAGAATGCGCCGATTCGGGTCACCCGCTTGTCCGCACGCACGGTCAGGGGTGCGCAACGCGGCGCTTTTGCCACCTTCATCGAGCGGAATTTATAAATTTTAAACGGGTGGCCGTTCAGTCCGACCCGCGTCTGCCGGAAGAAGGCCGGCCCCGGCGTTTCCATCCGGATCGCGATCGCGAGGAGGAGGAACAACGGAGATAGCAAAACCAGTCCAAGCATCGAACCGGCGACATCGATAGCGCGTTTAATTTTGAGTGTTGTGATGGGTGGCATCGTTACCGCGGGAGGGCTGTCGCAAGCGAGCATGGCGGGTTACTCCAGCAGTTCCTGCAATGCATCGGCGACCCGGTCGACCTCTTCGTCGGCCATGGCGGGAAACAGCGGCAATGACACCGAGCCAGCGAAATAGCGGTCGGCCTCTGGAAACTCGTTCGGCTTGAAGTCGTAACGCTGCCGCCAGTAGGTCATCTGGTGAAGTGGCCGATAGTGAACCGATGTGCCGATGCCCCGTGCGGTCAGAGCCGCGATCAGGTCGTCGCGGCTGATGCGTGCGGTCTCGTGGAGTCGAACAGGAAACAGATGCCATGAATGAAGGCTGTCCGAAGGAGCCGGGGTGGGGCAATCGAGCGGCAGGCCGGTGAGCCTTTTCAGATAACGTTTGGCGGCGCGCTGACGTCCGGATTGCAGGGTGTTGGCGCGGCCGAGCTGAACCACGCCGATGGCGGCGGCGACGTCGGTGAGATTGTATTTGAACCCCGGCGACACCACGTCGTATGCCCAGGAGGCTCCGACCTTGCTGAAGCGATCGAACGCATCGCGGTTGAGACCATGGGTCCGCATGACGCGCGCGCGGGCGGCGATGTCCGGGTTGCGGGTTACGATCATGCCGCCTTCGCCCGTCGTGATCGGCTTGTTAGCGTAAAAGCTGAACACACTGGCGTCCGTTTCCCAGGAGCCGACCGGGCGGCCTGATCGATGCGCAGGCAAGGCGTGCGCGGCATCCTCAATGACCTGGAGATGATGGCGGCGGGCGAAGTCGAGCACGGCAGCCGTATCGCAAGGAAAGCCTCCGAAATGGACCGGAATAATCGCCTTGCAGCGTGGCGTAATGCGACGTGCAGCGTCTTCGAGATTGATCGTGCGCGTTTTCTGATCGACATCGACAAGAACAACTTCTGCGCCGAGGTAGCGTATCACTGAGGCGGTGGCAGTGAATGTCAGGGTTGGCACTAGCACTTCATCTCCGGGGCCGATCCCACAAGCTTCCGCGGTGAGATGAAGTCCGGCGGTTGCCGAGTTAACGGCCACAGCCTCTACGCCGTCTCCGAGGAAGGCTGCGAATTTCTGTTCGAACTCGTGCGCCTTGGCGCCGGTAGTCAACCATCCAGAGCGAAGCACGGCTGTTACGGCCTCAATCTCGTCTTCAGAAATGACGGGACGGAAGAACGGAATATTGGCCGGAGGTGCATAGACCTTCGATTGAACGGGTGGAGCGACGAGCGGGGGGCTGCCAAGCTTTGAAGTACGGATGTGCTGAGCGTCCTGGTAGCGCATGGCAACATCCCTTAAGCTGCAGCGGCTGGCCTCGGCCCGTGGCTGGGCGCGAGATGATCGATGCTCATATATTCGGTTTCCCAACCGGTGATCTTGAAGCTGCCGAAGCTCTGGCTACCGCATTCCTTCAAATAGAGGACGTTGCTGTAGGTCGGCAGGGAGTAATGCCCAACCTGGTTCGAACGCACGACCGCGATGACCTGCGCGATGCCACGTTCCAGCGTCCATGCCGGTTCGAAGCCGAGCTGGCTGCGGATCTTCTCAAACGACACGTGGTAGTTGCGCTTGTCGACCGCACCGTCATCGGAAACGATCGTGGCATCCGGCACCTGCGCCTTGATGAATGCCGCGAGCTGGCCGAGCGTATAGTTCTGAGCATCGCTGCCGACGTTGAAGACCTCGCCTGCAACGACTTCCACCGGAGCCATGAGCGTCGTCACAATAGCTCTTGCCACGTCGTCGACATGTACGAAGGGCCGCCACTGGTCTGGCCCGAAGACGGTGATAACGCCGTCGCGGATAGCCTTTGCACAAAGAAGGTTGGCTACGAGATCAAATCGCGTGCGACCGGAAATGCCATAAACCGTGGCGAAGCGTAGGCAGGTCACGGCGAAATCGTCGCTATGAAGTGAGCCGAGCAGAGCTTCGGAGGCGACCTTGCTACGGGCATAGAGCGACTGCGGATTGAAGTGAGACGTTTCGTCCACTGTCTCATCGCAGGCGCCGTAGACCGAACACGAACTCGCGAAGATGAAACGTTTCGCGCCGCATGCCTTGGCGATCTCGCCGACCAGTTTGGTCGCAGTCACATTGATGTCGACGGTGAGTTCCGGATCAACGGCACACGCCGGATCACCGACGAGACCGCCAAGGTGGATCACCACGCCCATGCCGCTCATCGCCCGCGTAAGGGCTTCAATGTGCCGAAAATCCTCCCGGATGACCGTCAGCCCTGGATGTCCGGCAACGCGTGCGAGTGGTTCATCGCCGTAATGCAGCGCGTCGAGAACGGTGACGTGTTTGCCAAGGCTCAGCAGCTTTTCAACGAGCGCGGAGCCAATATAGCCAGCGCCGCCGATCACCAAGATGCGCGACTCATCGGGATGTCGGAGCTCGGCAGGCAGAATGATTTCGTGGTCTTCCGAGCGCAGGACGAATGAGATGACGCGCGCAAGGCAGGCGAAGAGCGCTGCACCCGAGAAGGATGTCAACAAGAGCCGTGGGGTGAGACCCGAGGAGGACGGTGCGAATACATGAGCGATGATCGCAAGGATCAGCAGCACGAGATTGATCCGGATGATGCGGCTGATTTTTGTCGCAAGAGAATAGTCGTGCGGGCAGGTGTAGAGGCCCGAATCCGCATAAGCGATAAAGGTAAGAAGCGAGAAAATGCCAAGGAACGGGAAGATATGTTTTGATTGCTGGGTGAGAAGAGCGGCGTAACTGCGGTCTTCTATGAAGAGCCAGCCAATTAGAAATGCCGTCCATAATGAACCGGCGTCAGCTGCAATGCGTAGGACAGATCCGGTGGTAGGACGCAATGCGAGCAAAGGCTTGAAAGAAATCAATCGCTGCAACAAAGCCATACGCGTTACTCCAGACAAATGAACCGCTGGCGTTTACTCGAGACAGTCAGGCACTGGACATTGCGAGAGAACGAGTGGCCGGTGCGGATCACGATGAACGCAGCCGTTGTTCCTCTCCCAGCTGATTTTTTGTTGTTCTGATGTCTCTCTGCTGTTCCTGATGGGCCAGACAACCGGCTGGATAGGACTATAGCGCAGCCGCAAATGCTGACTCAGGACTAAACCGGATTACCACCGTGAGCGGCGTGCTCGGGCAACGAACGCGTGCGGGGTACTTACAAGTAGGTAGCTCGCGAGATGGCACTTGCGTGCGGCCCCTGATCGGGTGATCCGCGCTACTTCCACCGGAGCATGTTTGTTATTTACAAGAATCGAGAATCTCAGACAGGGAGGATTTTCGTCAGGTACGCCCCGACATTGATCTATACGACGGTGTTACCAGTCTCCGGGTCGATATCGCCCCTGATTGCATCCGCTGCCGAGAGCGCCGCTCGCCGCGTCATTGGGGATCGAAGATCGCATAGAACGGCCGGCAGAAGAGTTCATTTTGGAGGAGAGACCCAAGGAGTCGTGGCGAAGCTTGTCTGGCCTGTACGGCGCGGTTCGAGCAAGGGCGACGCACATGAATAGCCCTCTACCCGAAGACCTCCACCGGTCTCGAACCGCATTAAGTCCTCTACGAGCGTCAGCGCTGTGTTCCAGGTTTAGCGGATTGATCTGTGCTATCCCATGGGCAGACTTATTGTGAAGTTGAGCCAGAATGCCGTTTTAGACAGAACGCCGTCAAAGCAATCGAAGTCAGCTTGTCGGAACTGGGCGGCCGTCTCATCCAGTCTGCCGATCAAACGCAAATGTCGTTGTTATGCCGATGCTTGCAGCGATTTCTTGAGCACATCAATCCAGATTAAGGCCTAGACCTTATGGGATATTGGATTGAACCAAGCAAAATATCCTACATCATGACCGAGGCTGCCGATGCGGCTAGCGTCATACCCACGCGGTGGAAGCGCAACGCGCAACAGCGAAAGCCGCTTTAAAGGGCTTATCCAGAACGCTGGCTGCTGCTTCCAGAGAATGCCAAAAGCAAAGAAACGAAGCTATATTTATATTCCATAATATACCTTATGCGAATTATAGATGTGCTGCAGCGGGCGCGTTTGATGGTCACTCACGCTGCTCTGCCTGCTTCGTTGTCTGCCTAAGCGCTCTAATAACCTGCCGGCTGCGGCCGTCCGACGCCGCAATACAGAAGCCCGCTTTTGGTCACTTCATCCGGCGAATAGATGTTTCGTAGATCAACCACGACCGGCGTCGCCATGGTCGCCGACAGCGCCTTCAGATCGAGTGCCCGGAATTGCTCCCATTCCGTCACGATGACCAGCGCGTGGCACGCCTTGGCGCATTCGTATGGGCTGTCGCAGAACGTAACGTTGTCGAAGACCTTCCGTGCCTGGTCCATGCCGACCGGATCGAAAACGCGGATCTCGGCGCCCATGTCCTGCAAGGCTGTGATCAAGGGAATCGACGGCGCGTCGCGCATATCGTCGGTATTCGGCTTGAACGTGACGCCAAGTACCGCGACGGCTTTGCCACGTAGATTGCCGCCAAATGCATTGGCCACCTTGCGGGCCATTGCGCGTTTGCGCTGATCGTTAACGGTCACGACCGTCTCGATGATGCGGAGCGGCGCCTCATTGTCCTGCGCCGTCTTGATGAGCGCCATCGTATCCTTTGGAAAACACGATCCGCCGAAGCCCGGGCCAGCGTGGAGGAACTTCATGCCGATGCGATTGTCGAGCCCTATTCCGCGCGCCACATCTTGAACATTAGCTCCAACTTTTTCCGCCAAGTCAGCGATTTCATTGATAAAAGTGACCTTTGTGGCAAGGAAGGAATTCGCCGCGTATTTGGTGAGTTCGGCGGTACGCCGGTCAGTATAGAGAATCGGCGAGGTATTGAGGTGAAGCGGGCGGTAAACCTCGCCCATGACCTTCTTGGCGCGCTCATCGCTGGTGCCGATGACGATGCGATCCGGGTGCTTGAAATCGCGGATGGCGGCCCCTTCCCGCAGGAATTCCGGGTTTGAGACCACGGCGAATTCCGCATCGGGGCGCGCTTCGCGGATGATGGTTTCGACCTCATCGCCCGTCCCGACCGGCACCGTGGATTTCGTCACGATCACGGTGAATTTGTTTAGCGATGCTGCGATGTCTTTTGCCGCTGTATAGACGTAACTCAGGTCCGCGTGGCCGTCGCCCCGGCGCGACGGCGTGCCGACGGCGATAAAGATAACGTCCGCGTCCTTCGCAGCTTGCCCTATATCGCTGACGAAGCTCAGCCGGCCCTGCTTCCGGTTCTGCGCGACGAGTGCGTCGAGACCCGGCTCGAAGATGGGAATTTGACCGCTGTTGAGAGCGTCGACCTTGGCCGTGTCGGTATCGACGCACACGACCTGATGGCCGAAGTCGGAAAAGCACGCGCCGGACACCAGGCCGACATAGCCGGCGCCGATCATTGCGATACGCATTGAGAATTGCCCCGATATGATGGCCGCCCATGAGAGACGGCCTTGATGCTGTTAACGAATGGCGTTTTGCAGGATGGCCTGGCCGTTCATGCGGGAGGGAAAAAAGAAGAAGTTGTTGACGTAAGAACGTCCGTCCTTGCGGCCGCCGTCTGACAGAAGCGCCGAAGCGTTCTGGAGCCGAGTGGGATCGAACTCCTCGACGGGATGTATACGGTCGTCTTCGAGATAGAAGCCGTGATAGGCGCGCTCCTTGAAAAAATCGAAGACAGAGCTGGTAGCCATGTCGCGATGGCGATCCTCTGCCTCGACCAGGAAGATGGGCTGGCAGCGGTCGATCAGTCCGGACGCGCCGTAAAGGACGCGCAACTCATGACCTTCGACATCGACTTTGACGAATGCGACGTCGTCTTCGACCATTGAATCGAGCCGGGCCGTTCTGACGGGTCTTGAATGGCAGGAGGCCTCAGGCGTGTCCGTATTGCCATGTCGCTCGAGCGAGGCAAGACCATAGACCGGCCCATGATCGCCGTCCGGGATGAACAGCGCGGTATGCCCCGCCCGATCTGAGCATGCCATCTCGTGCACGACTGTATTCGATGCCGAGGTCCGCCGCAGCAGCGAAGCCATTTCGTGCGAGGGCTCGAACGCGTGAACGCGGTTGGATATTTTGGCGAGCTCACGCGTATAAAGCCCGCAGTTTGCGCCGACATCGACCGTGATTGAATTCGCTCCAATTATCTTGTGCAAATAAAGCAACTCGCGCTCGGCCGATTTCGGCCGCCGCGAGAAATGCCAGCGCAGCCATAGTTGCGGAAATGCGTCCTTGACGGCCCGCTTGGTTGCCTGAGTGACTTGCATGTTCGGCTTCCTTCACTGCCTCAGACACGCGCGTAAATATCTTGAACGCGCACGATGTCGTCTTCGCCGAGATAAGCGCCGGACTGCACCTCGATGAGGTTGAGCGGTACCTTCCCCGGATTTTCGAGCCGATGCATGCAGCCGAGCGGCACGAAAACCGACTCATTTTCCCGCAGCAGGATTTCCTCGTCGTCACGCGTCACGATCGCCGTGCCGTTGACGACGACCCAATGCTCGGCGCGATGATAGTGCTTCTGCAGTGAGAGCTTCGCGCCCGGATTGACGGTGATGCGCTTTACCTGAAACCGCTCACCGGCATGGATCGATTGATAATAACCCCACGGGCGATGTACGTTCGGTGTCTGCGTTGCCGATTGATGTCCGTTCGCCTTGAGTCGTTGGACGAGTTTTCCAACGTCCTGATCCCGGCCACGCGTGGTGACCAGCACCACATCCGGCGTCGCGGTGACAACGAGATTTTCGACGCCGAGTGCCGCGACGAGCGGCCCCTCCCCCCGCAGATAACACCCCTTGGAATCTTCCGAGACGACATCGCCGATTTCGACATTTTCGGCCGGGTTCTTCGCGGCGACGCTCCAGAGCGCCGACCAGCTTCCGATGTCGTTCCACTCGAAATCCGCGGCGACGACGGCACCCTGCTCCGTGTGTTCCATCACCGCATAGTCGATGGAGATTGAAGGCGCGCGGCCAAAGGCTGTTGCATCGAGGCGAAGGAAATCGAAGTCGGTCGTCGCGTCCGAGATCGCGTCACGGGCCGCGGCCAGAACTTCCGGTGCATGCGCTTGTAGTTCTTCAATCAACTGTTTTACCGGCAACAGGAAAATGCCGCTGTTCCATAGATACCTGTCATCCGCCAGATAGGCCTCGGCTGTTGCAGCGTCAGGCTTTTCAACGAAGCCTGATACCGCGTGAATCGCAGTGTCCCCTGAAAGTTCGTTGCCCGCACGGATGTATCCGAATCCGGTTGCCGGATGGGTCGGGCGCATCCCGAACAGCACGAGCTTGCCGGATTGCGCAGCCTGCCGTCCGGTCTGGACAGCCTGAAGAAAAGCTGCGCGATTGCCGATCCAGTGATCGACGGGAGTCGCAAGAATGATCGCATCTGGATTGCGCTCCATCGCGATCAACGCGGCGACGGCGACGGCCGGGGCGGTATTCCGTCCGACCGGCTCGAGAATGATTTTGGCGTTATCCACGCCGGCCTCGCGGAGCTGCTCGCCGATGACGAAACGATGCTCGGCGTTGGCAACCACGATGGGGCTTGCGAATACCGTGTTGTCCGAGGTCCGCAGCGCCGTCTGCTGCAGCAACGTCTTTTCGCCGAGCAGCGACAGAAGCTGCTTCGGATAAGCCTCTCGGGAGAGCGGCCATAGCCGTGAACCTGTGCCCCCCGACAAAAGTACAGGCACGATAAGTTTGTCTGTTGGCGTCATCGTCCGCCCCCCTTCTTGTTGCAACTGAGAATGTGAAAGGTTCGATCAGTAGCCGTTGCCGGAAATGAACTCGCGGCGCACCGTGCGCAGGATGATGGCTATGTCCATACGCAAAGACCATTTCTCGATGTATTCGAGGTCGTAATCGATCCGAGAGATCGCGTTATTCGCTTCCGCCGTGCTGCCGCGACACCCGCTGACCTGTGCAAGGCCGGTGATTCCGGGACGCGCGATATGGCGCTGGAAATAATAAGGCACCAGATCCTCATAGAGGACATTGGCGGCTAGCATGCCGGGCACATGCGGACGCGGGCCGACAAGCGACATGTCGCCCTTGATCACGTTGATGAGCTGGGGAATCTCGTCGAGGCTTGTTTTGCGCAGGATGCGCCCTACCCGTGTAACGCGTGGATCACCCTGCACGGTTTGTCTTATGCCTGTGCGATCCCCCGTATCCGTCCGCATCGAGCGGAACTTGTAAATCTTGAAGCGCCGGTTGCGGAAGCCGTAGCGGTACTGATGAAACAGGATCGGCCCCGGAGAGCTGACTTTGATTGCGATCGAGATCACAAGCAGCATCGGCGCGAAGAACAGCAATGCAAGGCCTGCCGCTGTAATGTCGAACGCACGTTTCGAAAGCGCCGCGGCAGGCTCTCTCCGCCATAATCTTGCCGAGTGTTTCTTCCGGTAGGCACCGTGGCCGACATACTCGACCGGGCGCGCAGAGATGTATCGTCTGTTCTTCCACAACGAAGCGACATTACTGTCTTGATCGTCGTAGCGGGCCGTGGCGGTCGAGACCATCGCTTTGGTTCTCCGTGGCTCTCATGGTTGCTCGCAGCTGCGAAGGTACGACAGTGCAAACGATCCGAAGCATCAACTTGGATTAAAAGTTTTCGTAACTTCTTGAGTAAATTACGGCGAACGATGTGATCGATCGTGACATCGTTGCGTCGCGACATAGGCAGCACCATGCATTGCGAAAATTTTGGTTTGATGAGAGCGCGTTACGCCAAATCCGAAATCGTTCCGTTGCAAAATTGGGCAGACGGCTATGCGCGCAGCGAAGCGCTGAAGATATTTTAAGATATTTTAAAGAACTCGCGCTGCGTGCAGCATCAACGCACGAACCGAAAGCACTTCGATGTCGAATGTTCTCGTTCACTGAAAGCTAATGAGCGCGATTTATCGTCGGATACGAGTGTCAAGCCCTTGAAAGCGACATCGAAAACGATGACAGGACTTCCAAAAGAGAAAGAAGCGGACGATTCGCTTTCATTTCCATCGGCAGCACGAGAGCCTGCGATGCTTTCTCACGAGATGGATGGGCCGCCTTTGAGCGAAGGGCGCGATCGAAGACTGCGCAATCAGTTGATCCTGGCGAACATCGCCGCCTGGATTGTGATTATTATTGCGGTTCGCTATTTCTTTTTCTGACTGCCGTTCGATGTGGCAGGCGATCTGCCTCTTTCGTATGCGCATTGGAACTCGTCAGTGATTCGTCAGCACGACCTGGTCGAGCCAAGATTTTCAAAACCCGCTCTTCCGCCCGGTACCCGAATTTATGCCGTTGGGGATATTCATGGTCGGGCCGATCTCCTGCACGATGTGATACAGCGGATCGAGAATGATGTTGCACGCCGCCCGATCGCACATGTTGTTGAGGTTTATATCGGCGATTACATCGATCGTGGTCCTCAATCGAAAAACGTGATCGAGACGTTGGCGTGGCGCGTTGCCCAAAGACGCGCCGTGTGTCTGCGTGGCAACCACGAAGCACTGCTGGAAGCATTTCTTGCGGATCCTGCCGGTCTTCATCCCTGGCTGTATGTTGGGGCGCGCTCGACGCTCGTATCATATGGGTTGTCAGACGTCGATCTGAATGCATCGGAGTTCCACGTTCATCGTCGTCTGCACGAGAATTTTCCGGAAGCGCATTATCTCTTTCTCGATTGTCTTCAAAACAGCTTCGCTTGCGGTGACTTTCTGTTCGTGCACGCGGGATTGCGACCCGGCATTCCGCTGGAGCAGCAATCCTCGCAAGACCTTTTCTGGATTCGTGAGGAATTTCTCAACTTCAGGCAAAGTCACGGTCCGCTTGTCGTCCACGGGCACACGCCTGTCCCTCATCCGGAATTGTTGCCAAACAGAATCAATATCGATACCGGCGCCTGGATGTCTGGTGTTCTCACCTGCATTGCCATCGAAGGCGCGAAGGTCATCGTGCTTTAGCGGAACAAAGCCTCACATGGTTTTGCCAAAATTTGCCCGATAAGTTGTCGACGTTCATTTCCTCAATGCTTCGGAGACAGATAATGAAGTTCCGCGTTTTGCTGCCGCGAATGACGTTGTTCGTGTTCGTCGCATTCGTGATTTCCGTTTTTGCGCTGAATAACGTCGTGAAAGCAGAAACATCATTCTCGCCATCAGGCCCCTATATCCTTGGCCCGAATGATAAAGTCCGCCTCAAGGTTTATGGCGAGCCGGATATCACCGGAGAATATGAAGTCGACGGTAACGGCAGAGTGTCGATTCCATTGGCAGGACGTGTTCAAGCCGCAGGCAAAACCACGAAGCAACTGGAAGGTGCCATTCGTGCAGCCCTCTCGAAGGGCATCGTGCGCGATCCGCGAGTCAATGTCGACGTTGCGACCTATCGTCCCTACTACATTTTGGGTGAAGTGAAGAACAGCGGCGAATATCCCTACAAGGTAGGCCTTACCATCATGGATGCAGTTGCCGCTGCCGGTGGATTCACCTATCGCGCCAACGAACAAAAAGTCTATCTGCGTCGTGCGGGTGTTGGCAGAGAAGAAGAGTATACGCTCAACGCACCGGTTCTTGTTTATCCCGGTGACAACATTCGTATCCCGGAGCGATATTTTTAACGCCCGCGTTGTCGTCGCAGGTATTGCCACGCGAGTTTCGTCGTGCGGCCATACTCTCGTCCCTTTGCCGTAATCTTCTTCCGCGCTGCGAAACTTTTCTGGCGTGGTGCGTTAGATACCGGATTGTCAAAGAGAGGACCTTTCTCATGACAAGTGGGGCTCTGACACAAACTCTTCACCAGTGACTGTATGATGACGTAGCGCCGCCCATAAGCATGGACGGTGATGTGTAGCGTGTTTCCCGCAAGGGATGAGTAATGAAATGTATCCAGCTAGGTTCGGTTTCAAATGCCTTTGGTGTTCGCGCATTGTTGGCGATCTCGGAAGATCGCACTATCTGCTTCGTCGCGACGGCAACGGCATTCTTTTTGCTGTTCGTTTCGCATGCGCATGCACAGGCCGTCCCACTCAACTTTGACGATGTGGCGCCGCCGTGGAATGCGCTTCAGGTATTCGAGTCGTCACCACTTCCGGATTTTCGCGATCCAAACAGCACCGATCCTATTCCGCCAGAGGATATGCCGGTGAAAAAGAGACAGCAGCCAGGCTATGAGCCTGTCGGCATCCGCTATGGCTCCTGGATGTTCAATCCAGCGATCATCAGCGGCGGGTTCTTCGACAGCAACGTATTTTCGTCAAACACGACCAAGAATTCGGATTTCGCGGCTGTCGTCGAGCCAACGCTGCGTGCCCATACGTTATGGGAACGGCATGGCATCGACCTCAAACTCGATGCGCAGTCGCTGATCTACAGCCAGTTCTCGAGCCTTAACCAAAATAATATCAGCTTGAAGGGGAACGGGTGGTATGATGTCGCCCGCGACCTCAAGGTGCTGGGGAGCTTTCAGATCGCCCATCTGAACGAAGGCGTCGGAACGCTCAGCTCGCCGGTCAACGCGGTCGCGCCAACGCCATACGATTTGTTCTCAGGCGACGTCGCTGTTCGCAAGGAATTCAACCGGCTGGCGGCCTCAATCGGCATGGGCGTCAAATCCTACGACTATCAGTCGACACGCGCGCAGGACGGCAGCATCATCAATCAGGATGGACGCGACGGTCAGATTTACACTGTTCACGGCCGACTCGATTATGCGTTCTCGCCATTTCTCGGCTGGTTTGCCGCGGTCGAAGGCAACGAGCGTCAGATCCGCGGCACGCCCGGCCATACACTTGATTCCGATGGCTATCGTGCGCTCTCTGGCATCACGCTTGGACGCGCGAATTTGCTGAGCGGTGAGATCGGCGGTGGCTATGTCAGCCAGCGGTTCGACGACCCCACCATTGGCACCATCTCCGGGCCGTCTTATCACGCAAGCCTGCTTTGGCGCCCCACTCGCTTGCTCGACATCCATGCGAAGGCTGAACAACTCGTCACGGAAACGTCCGACACCAGCTCCAGTGGTGTTCTGGCCAATGCGTTTCAGGTCGGCGCCGATTACGAGCTAATGCGAAATGTCGTGATATCGCTGGCCGGAGGATATGAGAACGATCGATTCTTCGGTCAGGTACGAAAAGACAAAGTCATGTCGACCGATGCGCGTGTGAAATACATGCTGAACCGCTTCGCTTCGGTGTCGATCTATCATCGTTACACCGACCGAAAAAGCGACATTCCGGCGTTCAGCTACGAGAAACATCTGGTGGGGATCAATGTTACAGCGCAATTCTGAAGAGCTCGTAGCTCCCCGGATGGAGCAAATCGGAATGACTGTCGAGGACGCGGCAGGCCCAACGGTCGATATTCGCGAGATCGGGCGCATTCTTCGCCGGCGTGGACGCGTCATTGGTTATGTTGCGGTGTCGGTTATAGCTGTTGCCCTACTTTACATATTGCTCGCGACCACGCGTTATACCGCGACGTCCACGGTTGTCATCGATCCGCGTCATGCGAACGTCACAGACACGACGCAGCCCGTTCTTTCGAGTTATGGAACTGACGACGCGACGATCGAGAGTCAGGCGTTGCTTATTCAGTCGGTTGCTACGCTCCAACGTGTGGTCGACAGGCTTAAATTGACCGAGGATGATGAATTCTTTCCCCAGCCGGGATTTCTCGATCCGATCAAGCGCATCATCAGCAGTCTGTTTAGCAGCGAAAGTAGCGAAGCGGCGCCGGACGACGCTGCGCAGACTGTTTCTGTTGGCCTCGTGCAAAAGCAGCTTAAGGTTGTGCGCCAGGGAACGACATTTCTCGTCGATATCAATATGAGTTCGAAGTCGCCCCGCAAGGCGGCCATGATCGCGAATGCCATTGCGGATACCTATCTGGAGGAACAAGTTCGCGCAAAGTTCGACGTCACCCGAACCGCTGCGAAGTGGTTGAACGGGCAATTGGATTCATTGAAGGCCCGCGTTGTCGCGTCTGAGAAGGCAGTCGAAGATTTCCGTGCTGCCAACAACCTTGCCGTCTCCCAAGGCGTTACCCTCAACGATCAGCAGATCACCGATCTGAACAACAAGCTGATCTCGGCGCGCGCCGAGACGGCCGAGGCGCGTGCGAAATTCGAGCAGGTGCAGCAGCTTGCCAAATCTGGCGGCGATCCCGGCGGTATCAATGCCGCGATCTCGTCCGACATCATCACCAAGCTGCGAACGCAGTATGCCGATATCGCCAAGAACGAAGCAGATCTGACGAGTAAGTATGGCCCGCGTCATCCGCTGGTGGCAAGCGTGCATGCGCAGCTCAAGGACACCCAGCGCCTCATCGATCAAGAGATCAAACGCATCCTGCAAAGCACTGCGCATGATTACGATGTGGCGAAATCGCGCGAGAAGTCGCTGCAGAACAGCCTCGATCAACTACAGAACGTCTCGAGCGAATCCGGTCAGGCTCAGGTTCGCCTTCATGAGTTGCAGCGCGAGGCCGAGGCCAACCGCACGCTTTATGAATCCTATCTGGCCCGTGCGAAAGAGACGTCTTCTCAGGAAAGCCTGGAGATGCCGGATTCGCGGATTGTCACGAAGGCTTCCATCCCGCTCAAGCCTTCGTCGCCTAAGACGCTGCTGATTCTGGGGCTCGCCATCGTTCTCGGAGGTGGCGGCGGGTTGGTGCTGGCGCTGTTACTTGACTACCTCGATAGCCGCATCAAGACGCTGGAACAAGCTGAGGCGATATCCGGCGTGCCGGCGCTGGCTGCTCTGCCACGCATCGGTGCACGCGAACTTGCAAGCCGCGCCAAGCGAGGGCGTTTCGACCTTCAGGGATACGACCCGAAGATTATGCGGCTTTTGCCACCTTCCCTCCAGCCTCCCTTGATGCGCTATGCCATCGAGGAACCAGGAACGTTCTTTGCCGAAGCCATCCGCGCGGCACGGCTATCCATTCAGCGCGTGCTGCGGACACAATCCGCGAAAGTCGTTCTCGTCAGCTCCGCACTCGATAGCGAAGGTAAGACGACATTTGCCTCGAATCTCGCTCTGTCGTTCGCATCCCTCGGTGTCAAAACGCTTCTGATCGATGGAGACCTGCGCAACCCCGGATTGACACGCGCCGTGAGCCCACGAGCGAACGCCGGCCTGATGCAGGTTGCGACTGGCGAAATACCGCTTGAGCGGGCGATCCTGTTCGATCGCAGCTCAGGGCTGTCGATTTTGCCCGCCACTGTTTGCGACAACGACAACATCATCACCGAACTGATGTTTTCCGAAGAGATCGCGTCGGTAATCGACCGGCTGCGTGTCCACTACGAACTTATCATCATCGACTCGCCGCCGCTGATTCCGCTTGTCGATGGGCGCGCTCTTGCGGAGCTGGCTGATCGAATCGTGTTGGCGCTGGCGTGGGACCAGACGCCAAAAGAAATTCTCACTCACATGATGGAGCTCCTTGAGCCGGTCTCGGATCGAATTCTTGGAACGGTTCTCACGCAGGTTGATCTCAGCCGCCTGCGTTTCTACGATTACTATCGAAGCTCGGCCTATCTGAAGCCCTATGTCGCATCCGCGGCGGCTGCCGGAAGGGCGGTCCGTTGAAGCCGCGCGCCACGGCATTTGTGCAGCCGGGGCATACGAGGACAGTCCTCCCTCATCCTCGGCGCACCTCTTTTCAGAAATCGAAAATTGATCAGTCCTCCACGGTTCACGCACTGATCGATGCCGCAATCGTTGGGTTGATGGTGCTGGCCATAATGGCCCTGCTCGGCTTGTCGTCCTCCATGCTGACCAATCTGAAGGTGCATTACGTCACCAGCGGCGGCATTTTTCTCGAAAAGGTGCACGTGGCGACTTATTGCGTTTTTGCGGCCTTCTTTCTTTGTCTGATCCGTCACGGCAGGCCGATCAACGATCTGCTGTCAAGTCTTGCGAATGCACGGCTGACGCTTGTTCTGTTCCTGTGCTGGATTGCGCTGTTCTTTCAGATCGTCGCTCTCAAGCGGCCCTTTACAACAATCATCGACTCCTTCCTGCTGCCGCCGATGATTTGTCTCGTTGTGTGGCAACTGACGGAGCAGCAGCGGCGTGTGCTCGCCTGGGCCTTTCATGCCGGTATTCTGCTTAACGTCGTGCTCGGATACTACGAGTACTTTTCTGGCCATCGGCTGATCCCGCTGACTGTCGGAAATATCATCGTGTTTGGCGAATGGCGATCGGCTGCTCTGCTCGGCCACCCGCTGACCGCATCCGGCCTGATCGCGGCTTACGTCATGGCGCTGCTGGTGCGCCCGACGATTCTTCCTACCGTGATCAGATTACCGGTCATGGCGTTTTGCTTTGTGTCGTTGATGGTGTTTGGCGGCCGCACAGCTTTAATGACAGCGTTGGTTGTCATGGGATTCCTTGTCGGATGGAAAAGCTTCCGCTTCGCTCTCGGCGGGCGGATGTCGCTGCTCGGAATCATCGCGGCCATGTGCATTGCTTCGCTGCTTGTGGGTGCTGCGTTCGCAGCTTTGAGTTCCGGAATCTTCGACAAGATGTTGCTGCGATTTTCATCGGATAACGGCAGCGCGATGGCACGGTTTGCAACGTTGAATTTGTTGCATTACCTCGACTGGACGGAACTTATTCTCGGCGCCGATCCGGACCGAATCACGGGACTGCAATCGCAGCTTGGACTGAATTACGGCATCGAGAATTTCTGGATCTCGTGCGTCGCCCAATTCGGACTCGTTCATACCATTCTGATGTCAATCGGGTTATTTTGCTTCTTCATCGACCTCACTCGCAGGTCGGATCGCGGTGTGTGGGCAATCTACCTTTTGATGTTGATGATCGCGGCAAGCTCGGTCAGTTTTTCATCGAAGAACATTCAATTGGCTCAATTCATCGCTCTCATCACGCTGCTTCTGCCGAAGCAGTGGCGGCTGATCGAGGGTCGCCCGGTTCGGCGAAGTGGACCGGCGCCACGTCTTGCGTTGGCACATGCAACGCGATGAGGTGTGTGGAATGACCATCTATGTCGATCATACCCACCTTGGACGGCACGTGACCGGCCTTGAACGGATCACACTTGAATTGTTCTCGCGGGAAGCTCTTTCACCCTTGCCGGTTGTTCCGGTAACGGCGAAAGGAACGCGTCAGATGGTCATACGGCAGACGCTGGGGCTTCCGGCGAAGCTCGCGCTTTCAAACGCTATTCTGCTTTGCCCAGGCTTCCCTCCAAGTCCTCTCCTGCGCTCTTTCGCGTCGCGTGTTCTGCCATATTTTCACGATGACTTTCTCATCTCTCGCCGTGCCGATCTCAATCGGCGCGCGCGGCTCTATATGGCAATGCCCTTCAAGTTGGCGCTGCAAAGCTACCCGCGTTGTCTGACAAATTCGGAAACGACGCGTGGGCGCTTGAGACGATATAGCCGTACGGACGCAGATATCATGCTCTACCGTCCGTCCGTACGGAACGTGTTCAACGTTTCGGATGACATGCGTGCGGAGCGCGTATCGAACGTCTCGTCCATTCGCTTGATTGCGCTCGGTACAGTCGAGCCGCGGAAGAATCTCGTTGCGGCGGGCCGAATTCTAATTGCACTCCGTGCGCAAGGCTTTGCCGACGCGACGCTGGACATCATCGGCAGACGCGGCTGGGGACCAGATTGGGAACAACTCGAACAGATTCCGGGTGTGACTTTGCATGGATATCAATCAGCCTTCGGCGCGGCCGATCTTTTCGACAAGGCCGATGTGTATATCTGCACGTCTCACGATGAAGGGTTGGGGCTTCCCCTGCTCGAAGCTCAATACAGCGGGCTGCCGATTGTGGCGCCGGATGCCGATGTGTTCCGGGAGGTTCTGGGACACTCTGGGCTTTTTATTGACCCCACGGACCCGAACACTTCTGCCGGAAGCATCGCTCGCCTTGTTGCGACGAATGGCTGGAGGCGGATTCACGTGCAACAGGCGCGAAAGAACCTTGCGCGGTGGAATGGCCTTGCGGCGTCCGACCGTAATGCCGTCCTCGACCTGATCGCACGCATGGCGCGGAGGTCATTGCGTGATCCGACGGCCATCAATAACCGTTCGATTGCCGCGCGCTGATCGCTTGGAGATTTTCTGCAGGTGCAAATAACGACTGCGACAGACGATCCGGCAACTTGGGCTGACGCGACAGCGGTTCCCGCCGCAAAGCCGCGCGATATCACGATCGACAGCATGCGCGGTCTCGCGATCCTGATGGTAATCGGCATTCACTCCCTGCCCCAACCATTGACCGCGAACTGGAGCATTGCGCTGGATGCGGCGTTACGGCCGTGTGTCCCCATTTTCCTTTTCGCGTCAGGTGTGATGTCTGCAGGCAAAGCTGACATTCCGTTGGGGCGTCGTCTGGCGACGGCCATCGTGCCCTACATGATCGCGTTCGTTGCGGCCTATGCGTACATGGCGCTTCACAATGCGAGCATGGATCATCGGCCTCACGTGGCACTGGCGCGATTTGGATTGGCTTATGTGTTCGTGTACTATTATGTGTTCGTCTATATTGGCTGCACCGTGGCTCTCTGGCTGCTTCTCAAGCTCGTCAGGGCATCGGGAGGTGGGCACGACAATCTGTTGACATTCCTGGTCGTTGCTATCGGATTTGGCCTTCTGACAGGCGCTTATCTCGATCCGTTGCTTGCGAAGCTGGATGTCTCGCCGTCTCTGATCGAAGAGGTGCGGATGCGGGATATTCCCTTTTGGTTCGCGTTTCTCGCAGTCGGGCTTCTCATCGGAACATTCCAGCTGAACGAATTCCTGAAAGGTCGAAGGTCGGTATTGCTGCTCGGCGTTATGGTTTCCTATGCGATCTATGCCAGTGTCCGCCTGTGGCAGATCGGCGACGCGGCCGATTATGATTCTTTGGCATTTTTTGCCTACTCCTCTCTCGCAACCTTGGCGCTGTTTACGGTGCGCGTCGCATCGCCTGCGCTGGCGGTGCTCGGATCGGGAAGTTATTTCATTTACCTCTGGCACATTTTTATCGTCATGGCCCTGCGCGATCACGGTGTCTTCGATCGCTTTACACCCGCGGTCGGATTCGTCATCTCGTTCACAGCGACGACTTTTATGATCGTTCTTGTGCTCGCCTGCGTCCGGCACGTTGCTCCTGCAAAAATGCTGCGCTGGATCGGAGCCTGACGATGCTGCTGAGGCACACCCTTCTTTATATGCCGGCACAGGTGATCGGTCCGGTATTCCAGCTTCTGGCGATGATCGTGTGGACGCATGTCGTCAGCGATCACACGCTTGGCATCATTACGTTGATTACCGCCACACACGAGCTGCTGCAGATCGGATTTCTGTCCTGGTGGTCGCAATATGCGCTTCGCTTTTTGGGACGTCATGAAAGCGCGGGCGACGTACAGCGATTCTATGCGACGGAAACCTTCGTTATTCTCGTGTCCGTTGTCTTGCAGAGCTTCGCAATCGTCGGTGTCGTGCTGGTGGTAATTGCGCCGGACGCAAGCCCCTTGCTTCTCACCGCGAGTGTTGGTTACGTCATTTCCAGAACGTTGAATCTTTATATCGGTGAGCGGGCCCGCGCCCGCCATCAGATCGGAATCTATTCCATTCAGCAGATTGTCGGTCCCTCGGCCGGGCTTTTGCTTGGACTTCTTCTCATTCATTTGTTTGGTCCAATGCCGGAGTGGCCGCTGGCCGGCTATTGCGTTATGCAGCTTCTCGCAGCGCTGGTGGTGTTGCCCTTCATGGGATACAGCCACCGCCTATGGCCGATTGATCGCGAGATTTTTCGGCATGCCCTACATTATGGTGTGCCGATCATTATCGGTGGTGGACTGGGCTGGGTCGGCCTGAATGCATCGCGCTTTATTCTCAATGACATGATGGGCGTCGCTGCGGCGGGTTTGTTCGCCGTTGGTTATGGACTGGGTCAGCGCGCCGCGGCGGTCGCCGCAATGCTGGTAACGGCGGCTGCCTTCCCCCTCGCCGTGAAGCACATGGAGCAAGGTGGCAGTCAAGCCGCGATGAGCCAGCTCGTCGACAACAGCGCGCTTCTGTTTGCAATCCTTGTTCCGAGCATCGCCGGAATCTATTCGCTTCGTGCGGAGATCGTTCACCTGATGATCGCGGCTCCTTTTCAGGCGGCGACGCTGGCGATTCTGCCGCTGTCTGCGCTAGCGGGCTCAATCCGGAATCTGCGCGCCCATTTCGGCGATCAGGTATTCCTGCTGCATAACCGAACACGGCTAATTGTGGTGGTGTCCTCGATCGATGCGATCGTCACCGTCGTTCTGAGTGTCATTTTCATCCATCGTTGGGGACTCGTCGGGGCTGCAGCAGCAACGGTCGCGTCGGCCTGCGCTGCCGCCACGGTCAGCTTTGCCATCGGCTTTACGAAATTTGGTCTAACGCTGCCAGTTTCACATCTCCTGCGGTCAGGTATTGCGACTGCCCTGATGATGGTGGTTTTACACCGGCTGCCAGAGGCGACGAGTTTCGCGGGCCTTGCACTCCACATCGCGACCGGTGCCGGCGTCTACGCGGTAACGCTCACCGTATTTTATGCGCGAAGCTTGTTTCAGTTTTGGATCGTTCGCGCGCACCAGCCTCTTCGAGGTTAGTTACGCTTTGCGCACGCTGGTGAATGCGCGATGCATCGCGTACCAGAGAGGTTTCTTTTTAAGGTTCGCATCATATGGCAATGGGCGCGGCAATCGCACAGCGGACGGATCCTTCTTTTTGGCCATATCTGTATAGAACGAATAATTGTCGGCCAGTTCCCATGCGATGACTGCCTTGACTCTGGGAATGTTAAGAACGTTGTCGAGAAACGTCTCCGCGGTTTTTGCCACCATGGCGTCCCGGGTGGCCGTGTCGTCGGGATAGGTATCATCTCGCACGTCGAATTCCGTGATGTAGATATCGACGTCAAGTTCACCAAGTTGGTGGACGAAATCGACAAATCGCGCGGGATCGTGCGGATATTTCGGCTGCAGATGGCCTTGCAGGCCGACAACGTCGAGACGAACGCCGGAATCTTTCAATCTCTTCACGAGATCGAGCAACCCCGCGCGGACAGCGAGTCCGAGAGTATCGTCACGCTCCGTCTGCGCTTCGTTGAGAGCGAATTTGGTCGTCTTGTCGACTGAGCCGGCGCGCTCGTAGGCGCGACGAATATAGTCCGTTCCGAACGCGTCGTACCACGGACCTAAGCGATATCCTCCCGGAGCCTTGTGTCCAGGCCAGAAGGGTTCGTTCACGATATCCCATGATTGCAGCTTTCCGACATATCGCCCGACGACATCTTCGATATAGCCGTCAAAGAATGAGCGTCGCTCGGCAGTCGTCATACTGCGTATCCACTGCGGAACCCATTCGTTCCAGATAACGCAGTGACCGCGCATGGCAATTCTGTTTGTCGTGCAGAACTGCAACAGCTTGTCCGCTGCTTCGAAATGCTTGGTGCCAGGCTGCGGTGCGACGCTGCCCATCTTCAAGGCAGTATCTGTCGTCACGATGCGTGTCTGCGATGTATAGAGGTCGCGGTAGCCGATATCGTGATCGATTGCGCCGCTTGCGGCGGCACCAAACATCACATTCTTGCTTGCTGCAACATCACCGAGACTGTCTGCGATAGCCGCGTGCGAGTTCGTTTTGCACAACGAGGCAATCATTGTTCCGGAGAGTGTTGCAATCATATCGCGTCGCGTGATGTGTGGCATGAATGTATCTCCTGACGTGACGAGAAAAATTATTCATGTGTTGTGAGTCCGATGCCATGCTTGCGTCGCAATAGTCCATTTTGATGACGATCGAACATCGAAATGAGTCATCGATGTTGCTCACGCAATGCTTGGCGTGTTCGTGCGCGAGTACCGACGACAAACTGTCATCAGGGGATCGACATGTTGGACACGTCTTTGGCGCGCTCGCGCCATAATCTCACGGTCGATGGAGTTTCCATCAATGTTCCATCAATACCGGAGGCTATTTCATCGGTAATTGATGCGACCCAGCGCGGAGAAAAATTTTCCGTTTGCACACTCAACCTCGATCACGTTGTTCAGCTTGAACGGCGCGCCGATTTTCGAAATGCCTATCGTCGTGCGAAATTCGTGACGGCGGACGGGTTTCCGATCGTCATCTTGAGCAGGCTCCTGGGGACGCGCATCCAGCGCACTACTGGCGCCGATTTGGTTGAGCCGCTATGTGCGGAAGCGCAAAAGCGAAACCTGTCGATCTTTCTGCTTGGCTCGAACAACATCACGCTCGCAGAAACCGCGAAGGCTCTCTCGCAGCGTTATAAGGGCATTCGTTTCGCAGGATTCTTTTCACCGGGGCCGAATTTCGATCCCTACTCCTCAGAGGCAGATTTCGCCATCGAAAGCATCCGCCGCTCGGGGGCGCGATTGTGTTTTCTGGCGCTTGGCGCGCCGAAGCAGGAAGTGTTTGCCGCGCGCTGCCTCGACCGGCTGGAGAGCACGGGTTTTCTTTGTATTGGCGCTGGCCTCGATTTCATCGCAGGCACGCAAAAGCGTGCGCCGACGATCACCCAGAAGATCGGGCTCGAGTGGGCCTGGCGGATGCTGAAAAATCCAAGACGCCTTGGGCCACGTTACGTGAAGTGCATGGTCCTGGTGCCGAGACTGGTCTTGAAAACGCTTCCCCAAATCATCAATGCCCGCACGAGGACCATCGCATGACATCAACCGTGACCCTTGCCCAGCGTGCGCGCAACCTCCATCGCCGTTATCAGATCTGCCTGATCCATCCGTTTGATCCGCGCGGAGAAAAAGTCGGCGGTTTGGAAACCTATATCCGCGATTTCATTACTTTCCATCCGCCGGATACGGATCTTTTGTTTATCGGCGTTGATTCCATCGGCGATCTTGAGATCGGAAAGGTGCGCCGCCTTTCCTTCCGCGGGCGGCAGTTCGATTTTATGCCGATCTTGCACTATTCCGATGAGCAGGCACGTGAGGCGGCGAAGACTATCCGCTCATCCCTGACCGGCCAGTTCTTCATGGCTCTGCTGCGGAATTTTCGGGCGATCGCCCGCCTGATCCGCACGCGGAAGTGCAGCATCGATCTGCGGCGCGTGGAATTCGCGTGGCTACCGGTCATTCTACGCCTTCCCTTCGTTCAGATGCTGCATGGAGAAGGTGCACCAAAACTGAAGATGGATTCGCTGCTGCGCAAATATTCGTTCGTACATAATGCTGGCGAACGGTTTGCGATTGCCACAAGCGAGAAATTCCTGTGCGTCAATCCGTTCATCACGGAGCGGTTGCAGAAAACCTATCCTAACCAGAAGGGAAAGATCGATACCCTGTGGACATGGGTGAACACTGATATATTCCGTCCACAGCCGTTCCCTTCGATAGATCTGCCGTTTCGCGTAATCTTCGCCGGCCGTCTCGACGAATTCAAACAGCCGCCATTGATGTTCAGAACGATCGCGCGGCTGCGTGACAGGCTCGAAGGGAAACTGGAATTTCATTATGTTGGAACCAGCGATCCGACGCGCTTCGCTGAGTTCGAGGACATCGCGGGCATCACCATTCGTCACGGGTTCAAGGACGCGACCGGCATGGCGGCGACTATCGCATCGGCTCATGCCGGGATTCTGACGTCGGAATTCGAAGGCATGCCGCGCTGCGTGCTCGAGACGCTCGCCATCGGCCGCCCGGTCGTCGCGATGCACCTGCCTCAACTCGAGTCAGTCATTCACGACGATGTCAGCGGCTATCTGGTGCCACGGGAAGGTTCGTTGGACGATATGGCGGAGATGCTGACGGAGCGCTTTCTGGCGGTTCGGATGGATATCGCCAATGGCCGGATGCAGCCGGAGGCGGTAGCCGCTTCGATCGAAAGCTTTACGCCAGGCACCCAGCTGGCGCGCGTGTACCACTATCACCAGGAAATCCAGAATGCGCGCCGTCCGCTTGTCATGGCGTAACGTCACGAGGATTTGCCGTGAAAATTTTGCTACTGACCAGTGAGTTTACGCCGGCGAATGGCGGAATTGGAACGTATGCGCGCGGAGTCGCGACCGCGGCGTGGGAGCTTGGTGCGGAAGTCACCGTCGTTGCACCGGATTATGGCAACTCGACGGATGACAGAGACTTTCCATTCAAGGTGTCGCGTTTCAGGGGCGGCTTACACTCCATGCGCGATCTTCCGGCCAAGATCCGGCTGGTTCGCGGCGAAACCGCCAAAGCTTATTACGATATCGTCCATGCGGCGGATTGGCCGTTCTTCATTCCTGTGGCGATGTCACGTCATCAGATCAACGGCCGGATGATGATGACCGTGCATGGCACGGAGATCAACGAAACCCAGACGCCGCTCAAGCGCCTCGCCATTCGCGGTGCCGGCGTGTTCGGCCCCCGCATGGAAATTGTCGCCAACAGTAGCTTTACCCGCGATCTGTTCTGCGACAGGTTTCCGATCAGCCAGGAACAGATTAATGCCGTGCCACTTGGCGTTTCCGATTTCTGGTTTGGTCCGCGCACGCGTCGCTCCCGCGCACGCTGGCAATATGGAATTGAATCGACGCGCATCGCAATGGTGACGGTTGCCCGGATCACCCGGCGCAAGGGACACCACCTGACCTTGGCGGCGCTCGAACGTCTGCCCGAAACCATCCGAGAATCCATTACATGGCTGGTGGTCGGGCCGCCGGGCGAATCCGATTACGTTCAGGAATTCCGCGAGATGGTCGAGCAGTCGTCTTGCGATGTTCGTCTTCTGGGTGCTTTGCAGGATGAGGAAATCCGTGACCTTTATTCCGGCGCCGACTTCTTCTGCCTGACCGGGGTTCCGGATTCATCTGGCCGTGTCGAGGGATTCGGTCTTGTTTATCTCGAGGCGGCAGCCTGCGGCTTGCCAAGTGTGGCGTCGGCTATCGGCGGCGTTCCCGATGCGGTGATGAATGGTACGACTGGCCTGTTGACTGAAGCTGCGCCGGACGCCGTGGCCGATGCCATCTCGCAAATGGTTGTAAATGCTGATCGGCGGATCACTCTCGCAAACGCGGCAAAAGTTCACGCTCACGAGATGTCATGGCGTCGTTGCGCAGGTGACACCTATGGCATGCCCCATACCTCGCCCTCTCATCCTGTGCCCGGCACCGGACAGATCAGATTGGTTCCCATGTTCGAAGGTGCGACGGACATACGGCATCCTGCGGTACATTGAGCCATGCGGAGGCTACTGTTTGTCTGCGTTGCGTTTTGTATCGGATGTCAATCAGCATTCGCAGCCGACGGCTGCATGAGAAGCCGCGAGTATCTGCTGGGCGGCATGGCGGGCGATCTTGTGATGCCGATTGCGGCTTATAAAGACCTATTCAAGATTTGCTCTGCCACGGCGATCATGCCGAATGTGAAGAATGCTTATATCCTCAAGGATGGCGGCATCGCCGTCACGCCGAAACAGGATACGATTGCGGCAACGGCTGCCACCTTGTCGCAATTCTGCGAATCCAACCCGCGTGCCACGCTGCGCTTTCTCACGAAGCGGGATCTGAAGCTCAGCCGTTCGATCCTCGATATCGTCAGAATGTCCTCGACGTCCTCGACGCCCTGCAAGAAGCTCAAGGGCCTGAACTAGCGGCTGTCCCATTCAGAACCACATTGGAATCTTTGCGTTGACTGGGTCGGTTGCTCTTTGAGGCGCGACCTACGTCGAGATACTGCTTGAGGTTTGATGGTCCACGTCAATCGTCTGTTGTGTTGTCCGCGTTGTCATTCGAAGCTCCATCTCAACGAGACGCCTATTCGTTGTTCCGGAATAGCTTGCGTCTATTCAAAAACAGGATTCCCACGCGCGGCAGGCCAACCCGTCCTCATTGATTTTGAGCGCAGTATTTTTGAACGAACGGCCTATAAAGACGATCGTGGCTCAGTCTTTGAGCGGGATGACAGTGGCCGAGGATACGCGCTCCGCCTGAGGCGGATGCTGACCGGTTCCAACCCCGTCACGCCGGAAAAATCGAAGGAGATGATTCAACTCCTTGGTTGCGAGACACATAGGCCTGTCGTGCTTGTGATCGGCGGCGGAGCGATCGGCGCTGGCGCTGATCCGCTTTATACCGCGCAGGGCATCGAAATCGTCGGTACAGATGTCTATGCATCAACGAACACGGATGTCGTGGCTGATGGGCATTTCCTGCCGTTTCAGAACGAGACGTTCGATGCCGTCTGGATTCAAGCGGTCCTTGAACATGTGCTCGATCCACCCGCCGTCGTCGAGGAAATTCACCGTGTGCTGAAGCCCGGCGGCATCGTCTATGCTGACACACCGTTCATCCAGCAGGTACACGAACAGGCTTATGACTTCACACGGTTCACATTGAGCGGTCATCGCTGGCTGTTCAGGCGTTTTGAGGAAATCGATTCGGGCCCGGTTGGTGGCGCGGGTAAGGCACTGGTCTGGTCGATCCGCTATGTTGCGTTGTCACTCGGGCTGAACACCCGCCTTGCTACGCTCGCCGCGCTACCGTTCTTCTGGCTACGGTTCATCGATTATTTTGCGAAGCCGGGTCCGAAATCCGACGCCGCAAGCGGAGTCTTTTTCTTCGGCCGTCGTTCCGACAGAGCCCTGAGTGCCAAGGATATGCTGCGCTATTACGCAGCCAAGCGTGTCCGCTGAAGCGCCGATATCAAGCAGCCTTGTACTTAGCCCAGCCCGCCGCTCGCAATCGGCACGCCGGGCATTCGCCGCAGCCATATCCCCAGTCGTGAAGCGCACCACGCTCGCCGAGATAGCATGTATGCGAGTGTTGAATGATCAGGTCGACGAGCGCCTCGCCACCAAGTTCATCCGCCAATTCCCATGTCTGTGCTTTGTCGCGCCACATCAGCGGCGTATGCAATTCAAACTCTCGACCCATGCCCTGATTGATCGCGGCGTTGAGCGACTTAATCGTCTCGTCGCGGCAATCGGGGTAGCCGGAGTAATCCGTCTCGCACATCCCACCGACGATATGGCGGATCCCGCGCCGGTAGCCGAGCGCGGCCGCGAAGGTGAGAAATAGAAGGTTGCGTCCAGGCACAAAGGTATTAGGCAGGCCGTCCTCTTTCATCTCGATGGCGATGTCGCGCGTTAGCGCCGTATCCGAAATCTCGGCCAGAGTCGGGATAGCGAGCGTATGCGCTTCGCCGAGCCGCGCCCTCCACTCCGTCTTGATGCTTTTGAAACCGTCAATCAGGGCCGCGCGACACTCCAATTCGATGGCGTGCCGCTGGCCGTAATCGAAGCCGACAGTTTCGACGCGCTCGAAGCGCGACAGTGCCCATGCGAGGCATGTCGCGGAATCCTGACCGCCGGAAAACAGCACCAGCGCGGCATTTTCGGGTGTTTTGTCCATGGCTCGATCTACCATTCGGGATGGGTGCCGCCAACCTGGGAATATCCGGCTTAAGCGGATTTGAGGCTGGGCGAATGCGGGCCGATACGGCATAGAAGAGTATCCCACAATCCTGGTGCTGCATGAAACCGCCGTCGAATCCGACCGACATCTCCGCCCTTCTCCAGATCATGGCCGCTCTGCGAACGCCCGGCAGCGGCTGTCCGTGGGATCTGGAGCAGACGTTCGAGACGATCGTGCCCTACACCATCGAGGAAGCCTACGAGGTGGCAGATGCAATCACGCGACGCGATCTAGGTGATCTGAGGGAGGAATTGGGCGATCTACTGCTGCAGGTCGTTTTTCATGCGCGCATGGCAGAAGAGCAAGGTGCTTTTGCTTTCGGGGACGTGGTTGCTGCCATTGTCGCAAAGATGATCCGCCGGCATCCGCATGTATTCGGCGAGAAGGCCGGACGGATGTCTCCGGCCGAAGTGAAAGATAGCTGGAGCCGCATCAAGGCTGAGGAAAAGGCAGAACGCGCCGCGCATCGTGGTGAAGCGCCCGCCTCGCTGCTTGCCTCGGTGAAATCCGGACAGCCTGTGCTAGCCCATGCGCTTGCACTTCAGGAGAAGGCATCAACCGTTGGATTCGACTGGAACGATCCGCGCGCGGTGCTCGCCAAGATCCGGGAGGAAGCTGACGAGATCGAAGCGGCCCTCGATGGCGGCGACGTGAAGGAAATCGCTGCGGAAGCCGGCGATTTGCTGTTCGCCGTCGTCAACCTTGCGCGTCATGCCAAAGTCGATCCGGACATGGCGCTACGTGCCACTAGCGCGAAATTCGAGCGGCGCTTTGCCTATATCGAACAGACATTGACGAAGCGTGGCCAGGCGCTCGATCAGGCCACACTCGATGAGATGGAAGCGCTCTGGTGCGAAGCCAAAGCGCACGAGAGTAGCGATGCTGGATAAGTCTCAGTCGTCCTGATCGCGCGGCACTGCGCCAAACCGCGCAATGGCAATATCGCGCTTGGTCTCGTCGACGCGGATCACCATGTCGAAACGGTCGCCGTCGAGATGCTTGTCGAGCACTTCGGCATTGCGGTGAATCCAGCTGATGCCCGCGCCATCAGTCGCATCGATGCGAAGGTCAAGCGTGATCCGCGTGGCGGCGAGCCGTTCCTCGATCGCCGCAAGCAGCGCGTCGATGCCCTCGCCGGTTTCCGCCGACACCAGAAAGCACGGACGCTCTGGCGGTCGCCGCGCAGCGATGCGGGCAAGGTTTTCGCGCTCCTCCGGCGAAAAGCGGTCGATCTTGTTCCAGACCTCGATGAGGCGATGGCCGGCATCGGTATCGATGCTCAATTGCCGCAGCACCTGATCGACATCGCGCTCCTGTGCTTCCGCATCCTCGTGAGAGATATCGCGGACGTGCAGGATGACGTCTGCCTCGATCACCTCTTCCAACGTGGCGCGGAACGCTGCCACCAGCATCGTCGGAAGATCCGAGATGAATCCGACGGTATCGGAGATCATTGCCTTGCCGCCGTGCGGCAGCTTGAGCGCGCGCAGGGTCGGATCCAGCGTAGCGAACAGCATGTCGGCCGCCTGCACCTCCGCACGCGTGAGGCGGTTGAACAGCGTCGATTTGCCGGCATTGGTGTAGCCGACGAGAGCGACGACGCGATACGGCACGCGTTGGCGTCCGGCGCGATGCAACCGCCGCGTTGCCTGCACTTTCTTGAGATCGTTCTCGATGCGGGTGATGCGCTCGCCGATCATGCGGCGGTCGGCTTCGATTTGGGTTTCACCCGGGCCGCCCATGAAGCCAAAGCCACCGCGCTGACGCTCAAGATGCGTCCATGAGCGTACCAGACGGCTGCGCTGATAGATCAGATGCGCGAGTTCGACCTGCAGCGTGCCTTCGCGAGTCTTGGCGCGGCGGCCGAAGATTTCGAGAATCAGCCCGGTGCGGTCGAGCACCTTGACGTTCCACTCCTTCTCGAGATTGCGCTGCTGGATCGGTGACAACGCGCAATCCATCACCACGAGCTCGACCTCGTGTGACTTGATGAGACCTAGGATTTCCTCGACCTTGCCCGTGCCGAGATAGGTCGCTGGACGAATCTCGGACAGTGGCGCGATCAGCGCCTCGACGACGACAAGATCGATTGCCCGCGCAAGACCGGCCGCCTCGTCGAGGCGGGCTTCGGGATCGCGCACGGCGTCTGTCTGGGATGCGATATCGGCACTGCCTCGGCGCAAACGCCGATACGGGCCGACAACGAGCACCCGGCCCGCCGTTCGTCCCTGTGCCGGTTGCCCCCCCGGCCGGTCGGCTGCCCCGCCGAAACTATGCGGGTCCAATCAAAACCCTCAAGCTGGTGCGTCCTCGCCGCCCTCGAACAGCGAGATCGGTGCGCCCGGCATAATGGTCGAGATCGCGTGCTTGTAGACAAGCTGCGAATGACCGTCGCGCCGCAGCAGCAGGCAGAAATTGTCGAACCAAGTGACAATGCCCTGCAGTTTGACACCGTTGACGAGGAAGATCGTCAGCGGGGTCTTCGATTTGCGAACGTGATTGAGAAAAGTGTCTTGCAGATTCTGTGCGCGATCGGCTGCCATTGTTATTTTTTCCGCAGTCGTAGCTGTTTCTTGTTATCTCCGCCTGCATTCTTGCTGACGGATGCCACCCCCTGAGATCCCCCTCCGGGTGTTGCGTCGCAATTAAACGGCAGGCCCAAAGGTTAGGCAAGGCCACATCCTAAGCACAACGGATTAAATCGGCCAAAAATCTCAAGAAAAGGTCGAAAAACCATGGAAATGGTCCCGCAGTTTGAGGGTAATCGGCCCAGGAGCGCCCGTCCCGACCGGCTTTCCATCGATTTTGACCACCGGCATCACGATCTGGGTGGAGGCGGTCACGAACGCCTCGGCGGCGTCATGGGCCTCTTCGGGCGTGAAAGGCCGCTCCTCAAGCCGGATCTGAAGGGCCGCCAGCACCTCCATCAGCACCGCACGGGTGATGCCCGGCAGAATGCCGCTCTCAGCCGAGCGCGTGACCACGGTGCCAGATTTGGTGACGATCCAGGCATTGCTGGATGAGCCCTCGGTGACCATGCCGTCGCGGTCGACGAACCACGCCTCGTAAGCACCCCGCTCCTTGGCCTCCTGCTTGGCGAGCACGTTCGGCAGCAGCGACACCGATTTGATATCGACGCGTGGCCAGCGGTTTTCCGGCACGGTGACGACAGCGATGCCCTTCGCTGCCATCGCCTGGTTCTTTGCGAAGTTGAGGCTTTTTGCGGTGACGGTCAGGCTTGGTTTCACCGCCGGTGACGGAAAGGCGTGGTCGCGATGCGCAACGCCGCGCGTGATCTGAAGATAGATCAGCCCGTAGTGAACGCGGTTGCGCCTGACGACTTCATGCAGGACGGCTGCAAGCGCGCCCTCGCCCATCGGCGTCGCGATCCGGATTTCGCTGAGCGAACGCTTCAGCCGCGCCATGTGGCGAGGCCAATCGACCAGCGATCCGTTTCGGATTTCGCAGACCTCGTAGACTCCATCGGAGAACTGATAACCGCGGTCCTCGATATTGACGGCCGCGTCGCGCAGGTCGAGGTAGCGGCCGTTGACGTAAGCAATGCGCGCCATCGGTCAGCCGACTCCCAGCGCCTTGAGCTTGCGGTGAAGCGCAGAGCGCTCCATGCCGACAAACTCCGCAGTCCGCGAAATGTTGCCGGAGAAGCGGCTGATCTGAGCGATCAGATAATCTCGCTCGAATACCTCGCGGGCCTCGCGTAGCGGCAGGCCCATGATGTGCTCGCCGTTCACGCCGGTCGGCATCGCCGGGATCATCGAGCCGACGTCCTGCGGCAGCATATCGGCAGTAATCGTTGCCTCCGGCTCGCCACCCGCCAAGATCATCACGCGTTCGATGTTGTTGCGTAGCTGACGGACGTTGCCCGGCCAGACGTGGGATTGCAGCACCGCCATCGCGTCCTCGCCAATCTTGCGCTTCGGCAAGCCGGTGGTGCTCGAAATCTGGTCCATGAAGTAGTCCACGAGTTCGGGGATGTCCTCACGGCGCTCAGAGAGCGGCGGCACCCGGATGGGTACCACTGAAAGGCGGTGATACAGGTCCTCACGGAAGCGTCCCTCCGAGATCTCAGCTTCGAGATTGCGCGACGTGGACGAAATGATGCGGACGTCAACATTGACCTTGGTCGTGCCACCCGCGCGCTGGAAGGTCTGATCGACCAGCACGCGCAGGATCTTATTCTGCGTCTCGCGCGGCATGTCGGCGATCTCGTCGATGAACAGCGTACCACCGTGCGCTTCCTCAAGTGCGCCCGCCTTGCGCCCGGTCTCGCCGTCGGCAAGCTCGACGCCGAACAGTTCGACCTCCATCCGCTCCGGCGTGATCGCAGCTGCGTTGATGACGACGAACGGCCCCGCTGCGCGGCTCGACAGATTGTGCAGCGTGCGCGCGACCAATTCCTTGCCTGCGCCCGACGGGCCGACGATCATGATGCGGCTGTTGGCTTTGCCAGCGCGGTCGATGGTCTGCCTCAACTGATTCATGCAGGGCGACTTGCCGACCAGCGAACCGGAGGACGGCGCCAGCTGTTTCAGTTCGCGAACCTCACGCTTCAGCCGTGAATTCTCCAGCGCGCGCGTCGCAACCAGCACCAGACGGTCGGCCTTGAAGGGCTTTTCGATAAAGTCATACGCGCCGCGTTTGATCGCGGCGACGGCGGTTTCGATGTTGCCGTGGCCGGAGATCATGACGATCGGAACATCGGCATGATCCTTCTTGATCTGTTCGAGCAGTTGCAGCCCATCGAGCTTGCTGCCCTGCATCCAGATGTCGAGGAAGATCAGGTTGGGACGGCGCGACGCGATTTCCGCAAGCGCCGTATCGCTGTCGCGCGCCGTGCGGGTTTTGTATCCCTCATCGTCGAGAATGCCGGCGACGAGGTCGCGGATATCTGCTTCGTCGTCAACGATCAGAATGTCATTCGCCATGGGTTGCTTCCGCTGTTTCCGTCTTCTGTGGCGTATCGCCGGTCTTCAGGTCGGCGTCTTTCGGGCGGCCTGAGACGGCGAAGCGTAGTCTCACCCACGCCCCTCTCTGCCCCGGCCTGATGTTCGAGGCGTCGTTGAGTTCGATCTTGCCGCCGTGATCCTCGAGCACGCGCCCAACGATGGCGAGGCCGAGACCGGTGCCCTTCTCGCGGGTGGTGACGTAAGGCTCGAGCAGACGCGCGCGGCTCTCTTTGGGCAGGCCGACGCCGTTGTCGACGACGTCGATGATGATGTCGTCGTCCTCCTGCGCAGCCGTCACATCGATCCGCCCCTTGCCGAGTTCGTCCGGCGGCACTGCGCCGATCGCCTCCGTGGCGTTCTTGATGATGTTGGTGAGCGCCTGCGAGATCAGCCGGCGGTCGAAATTGGCCCGCATCGGATCCTGCTTGATGTCGGCTTCGATATCGATGTCCGGATGGCCGACGCGCATCAGGAACACTGCCTGCCGCACGGTGTCCGCAACATCCTCGCCTTCGATCACGGGTTTCGGCATCCGCGCGAACCTGGAGAACTCGTCCACCATGCGGCGGATATCGTCGACCTGTCGCACGATGGTGTCGGTGCACTGGTCGAATATCGCGCGGTCCTCAACGATGGTCTTGCCGAACTTGCGGCGGATACGCTCGGCCGACAACTGGATCGGCGTCAGCGGGTTTTTAATTTCGTGGGCGATACGACGCGCCACATCGGCCCATGCTGATGTGCGCTGCGCGGACACCAGTTCGGTGATGTCGTCGAGCGTGATGATGTAGCCTTCCTGTGCCTGCCCCGACTGCTCGGCCGTGATGCGGACGGAAAGATTGCGCGCGATACCGGCGCGGTTGATTTCGATCTCGCCCTGCAGCAGGCGGTGCGAACCGCTCTTAGCGTTGGCCATCAGTTCGTCGAGTTCGGGGACGACTTCCGAGAGCGGATGGTTCAGCGCCTCGGTTTCCACCAGCCCGATCAGCTTTTCCGCGGAGCGATTGAGAATGCCGATGATGCCGTTGTTATCGATGCCGATGATGCCCGCGCTCGCCGACAGCAGAACAGCCTCGATGAAACGGCGGCGGCTGTCGATCATGTTGCTGGCGCTCACAAGCTCATCGCGCTGGGTGCGCAACTCCTGCGTCATCTTGTTGAATGTCTCGCCGAGGCTTGCGAGGTCGCCCTCGGATTTGATGACCGGCACCTGAACGTGAAGATCTCCGGTGGAAACCAGATTGGCCGCGCTCATCAATCGCCGGATCGGCGCCACCAGACGATTGGAGAAATTCAAACCGATCAGCACCGCCGACATCAGCACCGTCAACGCGATCACTGTAAACATCAGTGCGAAGGCGACCTGGATGCCGAGCCTGCGCGATTCTAGCTGACTGTATTCGGCGACGCTCGCTTGCGTCTGCCGCAACTGTGCGACGACGCGCGGATCGAGCAGCCGCGCCACATACAGGAACGTATCCTGAAACGCACGCAGCCGGATCACCGCCGCGACATAGTTCTGCTGGATGAAGACGCCGATCTGCGGGTCGTCCTCGGTGACGTTCTTGAGAAAATCCGGCGCGGGCGTCGTGAAGCTCTGGGTGATGCCATTGGCGGCGGTCTCGAGGACATTGCTGTCCTTGTCGATGATCATCGCGCCCGGCAGGTCGCGCGCCTTGGCATTTTGAGTCAGCACATCGCGGAAGCTCTGGCGATCCTGGTCCCACAGTGGCCGTGCATTGGCGAGGTCGTTGGCCATGCCGAGCACGTCGCCCCGGATCAACTGGGCGTGTTCGTAAAGGTAGGCGTTGGCGATGGTCAGCGAATTCTCGATCACCGCCTTGGTGGGGCCCGAGAATAGGCGATCCAGTCCGCGATCGAGTGTGACGTTGGCGACAATCGACACCAGCACGGCGGGCAGCACCGCGATCACCGAAAACAACGCGACGATCTGGACGTGCAATCGCGCGGCTGCCCGGCCTCGCCGCCTGGCCTGGATTACCAGCCAGATTTCGCGCCCGATGATCAGCAGCAGCAGGAGAATGGAGGCTGCGTTGATCAGCAGGAAACCGATCACCACCTGGTGGGTCGGCACGATCGGCGTCAGGCCGGTCAGAACCACGAAGGTCAGAAACGCCGAGATCAGCGCCAGCGCGACCGCAACCGGCATGAACAGCCGGCGCAGCCGACGGCCTTGCGGCTCGGCAATGCGAGGTTCGATCGAGGCCGAAGTCTCCGAAGCGGTCATGCCCGAGGGTGCAAGGGTGAGAGAACGGATGCGGCATTACCGCATCAGTGATGCATTCATATCACAATGTTGCCGAATTGCGACAATTCCTAGGCGTGCCTAGAAGCGATTTTGCCCTATCCCACGGCAAAACGCCCCAGCCGCGAACACACCTAGCCTGTGCGGTAAACTTGGATATCGAGGTCGCGGATTTTCTTGCGCAAGGTGTTCCGGTTCAACCCCAGCAGGTCTGCAGCCCTGATCTGGTTGCCACGGGTTGCCACAAGGGCGGCAGTGAGGAGCGGAACCTCCATCTCGCGCAGAATCCGATGGTAGAGACCGGGCGGCGGAAGCGCATTTGGAAAGCCCGCGAAGTGCGCCGCCAGATAGCTCTCGACGGCGGAGCCGAGATTTTCGACCTTCTGCGGCCCGCCTCCGTTCACGGCCCCGGCGGCTGCGGCCGGCGCAAGCTCGCCCTCGATAACCGAGGCGGTCATGACGTCCTGCGGGTAAAGCGCGGCCAGACGGCGCGCGAGATTTTCAAGCTCGCGTACGTTGCCGGGCCAGCGGTGCTGTTTCATCCGCTCCATCGCCTGCGTATCGAGTTTCTTCAGCGGCAGGCCGTCCTTCTCCGCCAGCGCAAAAAAGTGCCGTACCAGATCGGGAAGGTCCTCAATGCGTTCACGCAAAGGTGGAAGTCTGAGTGGCACGACATTGAGACGGAAGAACAAATCTTCACGGAACAAGCCCTGCTGGATCAGGATGCGCAGGTCCTTGTTGGATGCTGCCACGATCCGCACGTCGGTCTTGATCGCGGTACGGCCGCCGACGGTGGTGTACTCGCCCTGCTGCAGCACGCGCAGCAGTCGCGTCTGTGCCTCCATCGGCATGTCGCCGATCTCGTCGAGGAACAACGTGCCACCTTCCGCCTGTTCGAAGCGGCCGGTCGCGCGTGTGTTGGCGCCGGTGAAGGCGCCGCGCTCATGGCCGAACAGTTCGGATTCGATCAGGTCGCGCGGGATCGCCGCCATGTTGATGGCAACGAATGGCCCGTTCCGCCGCTTGCCGTAATCATGCAGCGCGCGCGCGACCAGTTCCTTGCCGGTGCCGGATTCGCCGGTGATCATCACGGTGAGATCGGTCTGCATCAGCCGCGCCAGGACGCGGTAGATTTCCTGCATCGCGGCCGAGCGACCGACCAGAGGAATGGAATCGAACTCACCCTCGTCCGCAGCGCCGGCCGGACGCTCCTTCGGCTCGGCCAGAGCGCGGCCGACGATCGCGATCAATTCCTTCAGGTCGAACGGCTTCGGCAGATATTCGTAAGCGCCCCGCTCGGAGGCGCGGATCGCAGTCATGAACGTGTTCTGCGCACTCATGACGATGACTGGCAGGTTCGGGCGCAGTTTTTTGATCCGTGGCAGCAGATCGAAGGCGTTTTCGTCTGGCATCACCACGTCGGTGATGACGAGGTCACCCTCGCCCTGATTGACCCAACGCCACAGCGTGGCGGCGTTGCTGGTTAATCGTACTTCGTATCCGGCGCGGATCAGCGCCTGATTGAGCACGGTGCGGATCGCGGTATCGTCGTCGGCGACTAGAATGCTACCTGCTGGCATGGATCTTCCTCATGTGGCGCTGTCGCGTCTGGAGGCCGTTCCCGCGGCTTCCCCGTCGCTGTGGGGCTGGGTTGGATTGAACATTGGCAGCAGCACGCGGAAGATCGTCTTTCGCGGCTGAGATTCGCATTCGATGATGCCGCCGTGATCGCCGATGATTTTCGCGACCAGCGCGAGGCCAAGCCCGCTGCCGGTGGGCTTGGTCGTTACGAACGGATCAAACAGGTTGGGCAGCAGATCGTCCGGTACGCCATGGCCGTTGTCCCGGACGCAGAACTCCAGAGGCAGCGACACCCGCGTCGCCTTGCCGGGGATCGACAGGCGCACACCCGGGCGGAAGGCGGTGGTGAGCGCGATTTCCGGCTCGTCGATATCGGCGACCGCTTCGGCAGCATTCTTCACCAGATTGAGAAAGACCTGAATGAGCTGGTCCTGATTGGCGAGCACCGGCGGCAGCGAGGGATCGTAGTCCTCGATGAAGCGGATGTGGCGGGCGAAGCCGGACTGCGCGAGCCGCTTCACATGATCAAGCACCGAATGGATGTTAACTGGCCCGCGCGCGACCGGGCGTTCGTCGCCGAACACTTCCATGCGGTCGACAAGCGTCACGATGCGGTCGGCCTCATCGCAGATCAGCCGCGTCAACGAACGATCCTCGGGTGTTGCAGCCTGCTCCAGAAGTTGCGCCGCGCCACGGATGCCCGAGAGCGGATTCTTGATCTCGTGCGCGAGCATCGCCGCGAGCGCCGTCACCGAACGCGCGGCACTGCGATGGGTCAGTTGACGGTCCATCTTGTCGGCGATGGTGCGCCCCTGCAGCATCACTACGATGTGTCCCGGCCTCTCCGGCAGCGGCGCGACGTGAATGTCGACCTGACGGTCGGAGCCGATGCGCGGCGTCGAGAGGTCGACCTTGTATTCGTTGACGGCGTTACCATCGCGGCGGACCTGCTCGATCAGTCCGAGTAACGGACTGCCGAAGGGGATGAAGTCTTTCAACGACAGTCGCTTGAGATGCTGGATCGATGTCTCGAAGAAGGCTTCCGCCGCCATGTTGGCATCGGCCACCCGTCCGTCAGGCGCGATCAGCATTACCGGATTGGGCAGCGCGTTCAGCATTGCTTCGCTGATACCATTGGCCGCTCGCGTATCCGGTGCGACACTCATGCAGCCGCACTCCCTGCGAATGCATCGAAAGCCGCATTGAGCAAGGCATGAACCTCGTCCGGCCGCTCGCTGGTGAGGATCTTCCCGCGCCATTCCTTCAGGGCTTCAGTGCCTGCGTCAGCGCCCTTCTCCGCAACCTCAAGACCCCAACCGAGATGCTTGCGAGCATGACGCAGCCCGATGCGCGCGCCGTAATGCGAAAGAATATCGTCGTAGAGCGTGCGCAGATAACCGAGTTGCACGTCGAGCGCCGGATCGGATTCCGCCGCACCGCCTGCGAGCCGCCGCGCGATCTGTCCCGGTAGCCAGGGCCGCCCCTGCGCGCCGCGGCCGATCATCACCGCATCTGCGCCCGATGCATCGAGCGCCGCCACGGCGTCGCCATAACTGGTGATATCGCCGTTGACGACGAGCGGAATGGTAAGAGCCTCACGCACGGCCCGGACCGCGTTCCAGTCCGCCTCGCCCTTGTAGAACTGGCAGCGTGTGCGGCCATGCACCGTCACCATTTGTATGCCGGCAGCCTCAGCACGTCGCGCCAGTTCTGGCGCGTTGAGCGAGGCATGATCCCAGCCGAGCCGCATCTTCAGCGTCACGGGAATCTTCACCGCTGCGATGGTCGCATCAATCAGCGTCATCGCATGATCGAGGTCGCGCATCAGCGCTGAGCCGGACTGTCCGCCGGTGACGTGCCGCGCCGGGCAACCCATGTTGATGTCGATAATGTCAGCGCCGCCGCTCTCCGCGATGCGCGCGCCTTCCGCCATCCATTTCGCCTCGCAGCCTGCAAGCTGCACGACGTGCGGTCCGATCCCGGTCGCCTCGCAGCGCAGGACCGACATCGCCCGTCCGCGCGCGAGATCGTCACTCGCCGTCATCTCCGAGACAACAAGACCCGCGCCGAGCCGGGCTGCGACACGGCGCAGCGGCGCATCGGTAATGCCGGACATCGGCGCCAACAGCACCCGATTGGCGATGTCGATACCGCCAATTCGAAGGCCTTCTGCGATGGGGGCCGGATGGACGGGCACCGTGGTCTCTCTATTGGCAAAGGGATCGATGGTCGAGCGCATATTAAATAAGCAAATCACCTTGTTGCCTAGAGATTAGACAAAACCATTCAAAACACAAGTGCGGCGCAGCATTTTCTGCAAACGATTGAAAGGACATAGGTTCAGAAAGGGAACAGAACCCTCCGAATCCGGGCCAGCCTGTGCTAAGGAGCGCCCCAATCCTCATTTCTGTTGTGAGTTCAATGCCATCTTCCAAACGAGCAGCCGCCATTATCGTTGCCGGCGGACGCGGCCTTCGCGCCGGAGCCGGCGGACCCAAGCAATACCGGACTCTGGGTGGCCAGAGCGTGCTGGCTCGCGCCATGAGCCCGTTCTGCAGCCATCCCGGCATTTCTGCTGTCCAACCAGTGCGTCATGCGGATGACGCGGCGCTGTTCGCGGAAGCCGTGCAGGGCCTGACCTATCGACCGGCGGTCGCCGGCGGTGCGACGCGGCAACAATCGGTGCGCGCGGGGCTTGAGGCACTGGCGCAGGACGCACCCGACATCGTCCTGATCCATGACGCCGCACGGGCTTTCGTGACGCGGGATGTGATCTCCCGTGCGATCGACGCAGCGCTTGCAACCGGTGCGGCCATTCCCGTGGTCCCCGTCAACGATACCGTGAAGCGCGTCGGCGACACCGGCCTCGTGGAAGACACGCCGAGCCGTGCAGCATTGCGCATCGCGCAGACGCCGCAGGCTTTCGCGTTCAAGACGATCCTCGAAGCGCACCGCCGCGCCGCTGCCGAGGGTCGAGACGATTTCACTGACGATTCCGCGCTTGCCGAATGGGCAGGATTGACGGTCGCAACCTTTCAAGGCGATGCTGCCAACATGAAACTGACGACACCTGAAGACTTCTCCCGCGAGGAAATCCGCCTCGCCGCGGCGCTCGGCGATGTCCGCACCGGTACCGGTTACGACGTGCATGCCTTCGGCGATGGTGACCACCTCTGGCTGTGCGGCGTGAAGGTGCCGTTTAATCGCGGATTCCTCGCCCATTCCGATGGCGACGTCGGGCTGCACGCGCTTGTCGACGCCATTCTCGGTGCGCTTGCGGACGGCGATATCGGCTCGCACTTCCCGCCGAGCGATCCGAAATGGAAGGGTGCCGCCTCCGACCAGTTCCTGATCTATGCGGTCGATCTTGTGAAGCAGCGCGGTGGGCGTATTGCACATCTCGAAGTCACGCTGATCTGCGAGGCGCCGAAGGTCGGCCCGTTGCGCGAGACCATGCGCGCGAAGATTGCCGAGATCACTGGCCTGCCGGTATCGCGCGTCGCGGTGAAGGCGACGACCAGTGAGCGGCTTGGTTTCACCGGCCGTCAGGAAGGCATTGCCGCAACGGCAGCCGCCACCATCCGCCTGCCTTGGGCGGATGAATCGAATATGGTCGGGAGCAACTGACATGAGCGACAGCGCCACACGGGCGTTGTCCCGCTCCCTCCTCGATCTCTGCCGGATGCGTAAATTCAAGATCGCAACCGCCGAGTCCTGTACTGGCGGTCTTGTCGCCGCCGCGCTGACCGAAGTGCCCGGCTCGTCCGATGTCGTCGATCGTGGCTTCGTCACCTACTCCAATGAAGCCAAGCACGCGATGCTCGGCGTTGAGACGGCGAAGCTCGAGACCTTCGGCGCGGTGAGCAAGGAAGTCGCCATCGCTATGGCGTTCGGCGCACTCGAACATGCCGATGTCGATCTCGCGGTCGCTATCACCGGCATCGCCGGACCGGGTGGCGCGACACCGGGCAAGCCGGTCGGTCTCGTGCATTTCGCCGTCGCCGCACGAGACGGCCGCATCGCCCATCACGAGCAACGCTTCGGCGCGATCGGGCGCAGCAGCGTCCGGCATCAGTCAGTCATCGAAGCTTTGAAGATGTTGATTGAAATGGCACGCGGGCCGAAACCGCCGGTCAAGCGTTCGCGCGCGGCAGCCCATAGACTGCGTCCGCGCGCTTCTCGAACGCCGACGCGAACTTCTGGAAAGCGGCGTCGAACATCGCGCCCATCAACACCGCGAGCATCCGACTCTTAAATTCATAGGCGATGAAGAAATTCACATCGCAGGCAACGTCGCCCTTCGGCTCAAAACTCCAGCGGTTCTGCAGCTTCGAGAACGGTCCTTTCAGGTATTCGACCGTGATTTTTAAATTCGGCCGGTCGAGTGTCACACGGCTGGTGAAGTTTTCACGCACGAGCTGAAACGCTACGCCCATGTCCGCGATGATGGTCTCGGTCCCATCCGGATTCGTCGTCTGCTGGCGCACTTTCAGCGAGTGGCAGAGCGGCACGAATTGCGGATAGCGCTCGACATCCGCGACAAGATCGAACATTTGCGATGCGCTATGTCGGACGCGGCGCTTGTTGGCGAATTGTGGCATCAGCTCGCGGATGACGTCTTCGCTTCGCGCGCGGCTTTCAGCCTGGCGAAATCCTCACCAGCATGGTGCGAGGAGCGTGTCAGCGGACTTGCCGATGCCATGAGGAAGCCCTTGGTGAAGGCGACCTGCTCGTAACCCTTGAACTCATCCGGCGTGACGTAACGCATCACCGCGTGATGCTTCAGCGTCGGCTGCAGATATTGTCCGATGGTAAGGAAGTCGACATCGGCCGAACGCAGGTCATCCATTACCTGCAGCACTTCGTGGCGCTCTTCACCAAGCCCGACCATGATGCCGGATTTGGTGAAGATGGTCGGGTCGATTTCCTTCACGCGCTGCAACAGTCGCACCGAGTGGAAGTAACGCGCGCCGGGCCGCACCGTCTGGTAGCGCGAGGGCACGGTTTCGAGGTTGTGGTTGAACACGTCGGGCTTGGCGGCCACGACGACTTCGAGCGCGCCATCCTTGCGGAGGAAATCCGGTGTCAGGATTTCGATAGTTGTGGTCGGGCAGCTTTCGCGGATCGCACGGATGGTTTGCGCGAAATGCTCGGCTCCGCCGTCAGCGAGATCGTCACGATCGACAGAGGTGATGACGACATGCGCGAGGCCGAGCTTCTTCACCGCGAGTGCGACATGCGCAGGCTCGCCGGCATCGAGCGCGTTCGGCATGCCAGTGCGGACGTTGCAGAATGAGCAGGCGCGCGTACAGGTGTCTCCCATGATCATGAAGGTGGCGTGCTTCTTGTCCCAGCACTCACCGATGTTCGGACAGCCCGCCTCCTCGCAGACGGTGACGAGACCGTTTTCCTTCACGATGTTGCGTGTATTGGCATAGCCACGCGAGGTCGGCGCACGGACGCGGATCCAGTCGGGCTTGGGCGGGGAAACCGAGTCGGGGCGATGAGCCTTTTCCGGGTGGCGCGGCCTGACCTGCCGCTCCGAAATCGTATCGATCAAGGTGACCATCAAAGACCCGTCTGCGCTGTTTTGCGGCGCTTTACGCGCCTTCCTGAAGGTAGGATCACATGCCGATTGCGGCAACCCGCACCGACGATGTAACGTCCTTACCTAGCATATTTCCATACGCCGCGCATGCCCGCCGATTCACAGCTTCGCTGGTCCGATGTCCACAACTGACCGCCGTCCAGCGCTCGGCAAGCAATTAAAGCGCAGTTTCTTTGCCCGCAGCGTTCATGAAATTGCGCCGGAGCTGATCGGCGCGACACTGCTGGTGGACGGCGTCGGCGGACCCATCATCGAGGTCGAGGCCTATCATCACACAGAACCCGCGGCACACTCGTATCGTGGGCCGACGCCGCGCAACATGGTGATGTTTGGCCCGCCGGGCTATCTCTATGTCTACCGTTCATACGGCATCCACTGGTGCATGAATTTTGTCTGCGAGGCGGAAGGCTCGGCGGCGGCGGTACTAATCCGGGCGGTCGAGCCCATCCGCGGCTTGGCCGTGATGCGGCGGCGGCGCGGATTACATGATGAGCGCGCGCTCTGCTCGGGACCGGGCAAGGTCTGCGAGGCACTCGCGGTCAGCATCAAGTACAACGGCTGTGCGCTCGATACCTCGCCGATCGCCATCCACGCTCGCACCGAGGTGCCGGAGATTGCCTCAGGCGTTCGCATCGGCATCACCAAGGCGGCAGAACTGCCGTGGCGTTACGGCGCGAAAGGTTCGCGCTTCCTGAGCAAGCCGTTCCCGAAGGACTAGGTAAAACCCGCCCTAGCCTGCCGCCTTCAGCCGCTCCAGCGCGTCGAGAATCTTGGTGCGACGGCCGTCAGCCTCCTCACGCTTCTCGCGCTGCTCGTCGATCACCTCTTCCGGCGCGTTAGCTACGAACTTCTCGTTGCCAAGCTTGGCGTCGACGCGGGCGATGTCGGCTTCGGCCTTGGCCAGCTCCTTCTCGAGGCGTGTCTTCTCCGCGCCGAGATCGATCACGCCCCTGAGCGGAATCGCGGCCGTCTCGCCACGCACGAGCAACTGCAGTGAGCCCTGCGGCGCGCTCGCGTCGAACGACATCTCGGCCACGCGCGCCATCCGCTTGATGACGTCGCTCCAGCGCGCGGCACGGGCCTGTAGCTCCTTCGACGCGCCGACCAGGATCAGCGGGAACAGGGTCGCAGGCGCAATATTCATTTCCGCACGAACCGAGCGGATCGTGGTGACAAGATCGATCAGCCAGCCGATTTCCGCCTCGGCTTTCGGGTCGGAGAACGTTTCAGCCTTGGTCGCGGATGATGTGATCACCGGAACAGCAAGCGGATCTCCGGCCATCGCGGCCTGCATTGAGGCTTCCAGTGCGATCTCATCGTCGGGATGGATCGGCCAGTCCGCAAGCGCGAGCACGTTGTTGCGCTTGGCCGTCACCGCCCACAATTCCTCGGTGATGTAGGGCATGAACGGATGCAGCAGTTTGAGGATTTCGTCGCGTGCCCATGCGACCGCAGCCTGCGTCTCACGCTTCGCCTCGCTGTCCGGCCCGATCAATACCGGCTTTGCGAGTTCGAGGTACCAGTCGCAATATACGTTCCAGACGAAGCGATAGATCGCGCCTGCCGCGTCATTGAAACGATAGGCGCGGATCGCCTCGGTCACTTCATGGGTTGCGCGAGAGGTCTCATGCGCGATCCAGCGATTGAGCGTCTCCTTGCATTGGGTGGCATCGAAGCCCTTAGGCAGCGCGCAGCCGTTCATTTCCGCGAAGCGCGATGCGTTCCACAGCTTGGTTGCGAAGTTGCGATACCCTTCCACGCGCTGAGTCGAGAGCTTGATGTCGCGGCCCTGCGCCGCCAGCGCCGCCAGCGTGAAGCGCAATGCGTCCGCGCCGTAATCATCCATGATGTGCAGCGGATCGATGACGTTGCCTTTCGACTTCGACATCTTGGCGCCCTTCTCGTCGCGGACGAGCGCGTGCATGTAGACGGTCGGGAACGGCACATCCTTCATGAAGTGCAGCCCCATCATCATCATGCGGGCAACCCAGAAGAAGATGATGTCGAAGCCGGTGACGAGTACGCTGGTCGGATAATAACGTTTCACGTCTTTTTCGTCGTCCGGCCAGCCGAGCGTCGAGAACGGCCACAGCGCCGAAGAGAACCATGTATCGAGCACGTCCTCGTCGCGGGTGATGAACTCCTCGCGCCTGGCGGGATCGCTCGCCATCTCCTCCGCCTGCTCCGCAGTAATCACGCCCTCTTCGGCGTAATAACCGAGCGCCTTGCCGACGGCCTCTTCTTCCGTCTCTGCAACGAACACCTTGCCGTCGGGGCCGTACCACGCCGGAATCTGATGTCCCCACCAGAGCTGGCGCGAGATGCACCAAGGTTGAATGTTCTCCATCCACTCGAAGTAAGTCTTTTCCCAGTTCTTCGGCACGAACGTCGTCGCGCCGCCGCGCACCGCAGCGATGGCGGGCGCCGCCATCGTCTTGGCGTCGACGTACCACTGGTCGGTCAGGTACGGCTCGATCACGACATTGGAGCGGTCGCCGTGCGGCACCATGTGGGTGTGAGGCTCGATCTTCTCGAGATAGCCATGCTGTTCAAGGCGCGCGACGATCTCGCGGCGTGCGGCAAAGCGTTCCATGCCGTGCATCTCGGCAATCAGGTCGAGGCCGTTCTGGGCGATGTTCTTGCGGTAGTCGTCATTGTCCGCGAGCGCGAGACGGCCTTCGATATCGAGGATGTTGATCTGCGGCAGCTTGTGCCGCTTGCCGACTTCGAAGTCGTTGAAGTCATGCGCAGGCGTGATCTTCACCGCGCCCGAGCCCTTCTCGGGATCGGAGTAATCGTCAGCAACAATCGGAATCTTGCGACCGACCAGCGGCAGAACGACATTCTTGCCGACGACGCTGCGATAGCGGTCATCAGCCGGATTCACCGCCACCGCACTGTCGCCGAGCATCGTCTCCGGGCGCGTTGTCGCGACCACGATGAAAGTCGAGGAATCTTCGGGGTTGAAGGTCTTGCCTTCATAAGGGTAGCGCAGGTGCCAAAGGTTGCCCTTGACCTCGACCTGTTGAACTTCGATGTCCGAGATGGCGGTGAGAAGTTTCGGGTCCCAGTTGACGAGGCGCTTGTCCCTGTAGATCAGCCCGTCGCGATGCAACGCGACGAACACCTTCGCGACCGCGCGCGATAGTCCCTCGTCCATCGTGAAGCGTTCGCGCGACCAGTCGCAGGACGCGCCAAGCCGCTTCAATTGGTTGACGATGATCCCGCCGGATTCCGCTTTCCATTCCCAGACGCGTTCGAGAAACTTCTCGCGCCCCATGTCGCGGCGCGACGGCTCCTTGCGCTCGGCGAGCTGGCGTTCGACCACCATCTGCGTGGCGATGCCGGCATGATCGGTGCCCGGCTGCCATAATACGTCGCGTCCGCGCATGCGCTCGAAGCGGCACAGGATGTCCTGCAGCGTGTTGTTGAGCGCGTGGCCCATGTGTAGCGAGCCGGTGACGTTTGGCGGTGGAATGACGATCGTGAAAGGCTCTGCCTCACGCCGCTCGGGGCGACCGGCCTTGAAGGCTCCCGCGGCGTCCCATGCGGCGCGGATGCGCGGTTCGATCTCTGCGGGCTGGTAATTTTTCTCGATCATCACAATGCAATCACGGGGTCGCGGACGCGTCCGCCTGTCGGAAGAAGGGTGAAATGCGATTATAGCGCAGATGAGGCTTTAGCGGCCTGCCTGTGTGCGTCAAGTCCCGGAATGATCGAGGTTTTGGCGCGAAATCAGCGGCCGCGCGCCACGCGTTCGATTTCTGCCTTGACGATGCGCTCGACGAGGGTCGGCAGATTGTCGTCGAGCCAGGCCTTCAGCATCGGCCGCAGCATCTCCTTGACGAGATCTTCCAGCGTGCGCGCGTTGTTGGTGAGAACCGTGGTGGCGAGCGAGTTGAATGCCGACTCCACCGCTTTCGCGGTCGTCCCGCTCAGAACCGGCGGTTCCTCGATCTTGGGCGCCGGCGGAGGGGTTTCGGTGATTTCGAGATCGTCGTGCGGCTCGACCTTCTGGAAGCCATCGGCCGCAGCAGCAGGCATCGCCATCTGTTCGGTCAACTCGAAGACATCCTCGTCCTCGGCCTCCTCCTCGACAGGAAGCACTGCGGGAGCAGCAGCGACGGGTGCCGGCGCATCGAAACTCGCGAGCATCGCGTCGATGTCTTCCTGGCTGTTCTTCGCAGGAGCCGGTGCAGGCGCAGGAGGTGCAGGCGGCGGTGCCGCAGGCTTGGCTGCTGCGGGCTTGGGCGTCGCGGGGGCCGGAGCAGTCTCTGCCGGAGCCGCAGCGGCCGGCTTGGCGTCGTCATCGGAAATGATGCGCCTGATCGACGCAAGAATCTCCTCCATTGAGGGCTCTTGCGCCTTTGCCGGTTGGTTCATTTCCAACTCCACGTCATCGGCTTTCCAGTCCCCGCAAAGCCGCACTCCACTGCCGCGAATCGTCACGCAGCTCCCCGAAAAGGTACGTCAGGGCTGCAAATGATTGCAAGCAAAGGGCCGAGATCCCTCCCGGCACTTCCACAGCGGAGTGTGACGTCAGCGGCCGTCAGGCGTGCGGACGCCGAACCAACTATCGCGGACCTGATGATAATGGACCGACGGATCATAAACCGACGTCTTGAGCTTCAGCGTCACCGGCGACAACCGTCCTACCGCGTTGAGCACGGTGTACGACGCGACGACCCGGTCATGCTGCGCGGTGACGAGCGCAATGCGTGCATTCACAAGCGCCTGCTGCGCGTTCAACACGTCGAGTGTGGTGCGCTGGCCGACGCGGGCTTCTTCCCGCACGCCGTTCAGCGCGATCTCGGAGGCCGTCACCTGAGCCTGCGCGGATGCGACCTGTGACTTGGTTGCGATCAACTGGCCCCAGCCCTGCGCAACGGTCGCACGGGTCTGGTCGCGTACCTGATCGAGATTCAGACGCTGCTGCGCCAGCGATTCCTTCGACTGGCGGATCAAGGCGTATTCCGCGCCACCCTGATAGATAGGGATCGAGATGTTCGCGGTCGCCGAGGCACTGAACGCCTTGTACGTCGACAGGGTCTGCTCGTTGGCCTGCTGTATGTTGCCCTGCAACGTTACCGTGGGAAACAGCGCGCCCTCGTTTACCTTGACCTGAAGGTAGCTCACGTCGATGCCGTACATCGCGGCGGTGACGTTCGGATTCTCCACGAGACCGGTATCGACGGCCTGCGCCAGAGACTTCGGCAGATAGCGGTCAACCGGCGAGCCCGGCTGCGGATTCTGCGGATCACTGCCGATGATGCGGCGGTAGTTCGCGCGCGTGGTGGTGAGGGTCGATTCGGCGGCCAGCAGTTGCGTACGGCCAGCAGCGAGTTGGGCCTGCGATTGCGCCACATCGGTGCGTGTCACTTCGCCAACATTGAAGCGATCCTGGGTTTGCTTCAAGGTCTGCTCAAGCACGTTGACGTTGCTGCGCTGGACCTCGACGATCGCGGAATCGCGGAGGTAGTCCATGTAGATCGTAGAGGCGGCGAGCAGCACGCTCTGCTCGAGCACCCGCAATCCTTCGCGCGCGGCTGAAACCTGACTCTCTGCTGCGCGGGTCCGGTTCGCAGTCCGCCCACCGTTATAGAGGGTTTGCGTGATCGTCGCGCCGGCGCTCCACGGGCCGTTGATGCCATGCTGCTGCTGACGGATCACGCCGCCAAGGCCATCCGGCGTCTTGAGGACCGTATCGGTGTACTGCGATCCGCCACTCGCGGTCACCGCGACCTGTGGACGATAACCTGAAAGCGCCTGCGGCACGTTTTCGTCGGTAGACCGGACGGAGGCGCGCTGGGCGTTGAGCTGCGGATTGTCCTGATAGGCCCGCACAAGTGCGGATTCGATAGTCTCTGCCATCACCGGTGTGGTGGCCAAAAACAACATAGGGGCCGTGCTTGCGGCTAGCGCCAGGCGCCAGGCTTTCCCTGAAAACGGCATTACGATCCTTCCAATATCATCTTACGTAATTGGATTCACGCAAGAAAACCGGAGTACCGACTCACGCCGACTCCAGCTCAATCTGAAACATATTCGTCTCGCGAGCGCTGCGTAAGGACTTGTGAGTGTTTACTAACATTTAGCTCGCCGGATGGGGCTTCTCGGCCACACCCCGAAAGACTAACCCCCGTCAAACATGCCATCCGTTCAGAATGTGAAGGCTGGTAATCGCTTAAGGCCGCGCAGAACCGGCGCGGCCGCATCGAACAGGGTCCGGGCGCCGAAATCGGCCGCCGAGCGCGTCACGATGGTCGCGCGCGACGGCACCGAATGCGCGAACACGCCGACCAGACGGCCGCCGGACTTGAGTTGTTCATAGAGTGTCTGAGGAACCACTTCGGTTGCACCGTCGAGAACGATGACGTCGTAAGGACCCGCCGCGGAGTTTCCTTTCCCCGCCTCGCCCGCCGTCACGGTGACGTTGGACAGGCCGCAATCCGAAAGTGCCGTCCGGCTGGCGGCAGCCACTTTGTCGTTGGCGCAGACCGCAACCACCTCGGCTGCGAGATGGCCTGCGATCGCGGCGGCATAACCCGCGGCCCCTCCGGTCACGAGCACCCGGTCCGTCAGCCCGATTTCAGCGGCCTGCAGGAGCCGCGCCAGCACCACCGGCTTGATGAGATAGACACCGTCCTCGCCGTCGAGGGCGATGTCGCGGTCGAGATAGGCCAGCGCCTTCTGGCTTTCCGGCAGGAAGGCCTCTCGTGGGGTCGCCCGCATGGCATCAATCAGGCGCAGATCCGTCACGTCGGCAGTGCGCACCTGCGAATCGACCATATTGAAACGGGTGGTCAGGGCATCGGGCATCGGCGTCCTCGGAAAATGACGGCGGCCTTGGTCAAGGCCGCATTGTAGCTACTTTGACGCATCTTTGAGGCAAGCAAAAAGGAAACGCAAGCGTCCTCCGCAACACCGTGAAGCTTGCGAAATCGGCCAAAATCCTCAACAACCGCGCCCGGCCCGATTGGGCGGCGGAACAAGGAAAAGGCGATGAACGAGGCTTGGACCAAGGACGAGAAAGGCAACATCGTGGTGTTCCCGCTGGCCGGGTACGAGACGATGGTAGTGGAGAATCGGGCGCTGGCGCTCCGCCTGCCCTTCATGTTTCCGGGCGACCAGCAGACAAGCCCGAGCGGTTCGCTGCAACTCATCATCACCAATGCCGCCGATGTGCGCGATTTCGGCCAGGCCTTGATCGATGCAGCGGACCGAATCGAAAAAGCCGCGAAAAACGCCTGAACACACGACAAATCCGATGGTTGCCCCGCCGCGTGATTGGCTGTAACAGTCGCAGCCCTTGGGGCCACGTGGCGGAGTGGTTACGCAACGGTCTGCAAAACCGTGTACACCAGTTCAATTCTGGTCGTGGCCTCCAAGCGTTCTTTCAGGTCTTTCCTGCGCGTTTACGGGATAAAATCGTTCCCGATGATGGCGTTGGGGCGATTTGGTCGTGCAAGACATTAAGTCTGCACGACTTTTAGCTTGCAGAAGCTGGAGCCTTTGTTATATCGGCCCCCGACTGCATGGCAGCATTCCTCGGTAGCTCAGCGGTAGAGCATTCGACTGTTAATCGAATGGTCGCTGGTTCGAATCCAGCCCGGGGAGCCAACGCTTCGGCGATGGCTTACATACGCGGTCCACTCCCTGAATTTCAGATTGATCCTATCGCCGCAGGCGCGGGCTTACGCCTCTTGTGCCAGTCGCTTTGCTCTTCGCTCTATTGAAAGACCTGACTCAATAAGCCCGCTCTGTGCACAGCGGGTGCGCCCGGCTAAAATGAATGCTTCAAGCAAACAGGAAGTGTTTTTACATGAGCCTTGCAGATGTGTTCGCCAACATTCCGTCACTCGGCATCAACGCCGGAATACGGAAGGGCCGTGTCCCATGCGACGGCTACAAGCGGGGTTGGGGACTGCAATTCGGTGAATTGGCACAGGCTGTTGAGTCAGATCGCCTTTTCCAGAAGTGCATGTCCACGTCGACAATCGGCTCCATCGTCGATCAGCGAAAACGCTACAACCTTCATTTGCTGCTCACCCAGTTTCTTCCCCGCCTGCAACACCGGAACGTCATCGAATTCGGTTCGTTCAAAGGCGGCAACGCCATCTTCATGGCACTTGTGATGCGCGAAATATGCCCGGACGCAAAGGTGTTCGCCCTCGACACCTATGAGGGCATGCCAACGACTGACAAATCAATTGATGCTCACAACACAAATGATTTTTCGGAAGCGCACCTGCCCGCTCTCAAGCGCGAAATAGACCGTTTGAAACTGACCAATCTCGTCCCCCTCAAGGGGCTATTTCAGGACACCTTTCCGACTATCGATATCGGCGTGAAGTTCGGTCTGGCCCATATCGATGCCGACATCTACTCATCCGTGAAGTACGCGCAGGATGCCGTCTGGCCGAGGATGACGGCCGGCGGATATGTCGCCTATGACGATGCGGACGTATCCTCGTGCATCGGTGCGACCGAGGCCGTGGAGGATCTCATCATTGAGCGTCAGGCTCACGCTGAACAGGTTTGGCCCCATTTCGTTTTTCGGGTTGGCCTGTAATTCCCTCCCGGCTTCGAGGTGAACACCCTCGCGATAGGTCGAGCTGGGCTGATTGTAAAAAGAAGCCCCGAAAACTCGGGGCTTCTTGATTGATTGCAGATCAAGTTTGCTCTCAGCGACGATGGCCGCCGCCGTGACCACCACCGCGGCCACCCATGTGGCCTCCGCCACCACGGCCTCCGATCGCGCCGCGATTCATGCCTCCGCCGCGCGGCCCGACACCCATGTTGCCACGAGGACGATTGCCATGTCCGTTCCAATGGCGGCCGCCACCTCCTCGGTGGCCCCAGTGTCCGCCACCGCCGCGATGCCAGCCGTGCCAGCCCGCGCCGCCACCCCAACCGAAACCTCTGCGCCAGCTATATCCGCACCAGTAGAAGCCCGGGCCGTGCCAACCGGCGTCGTACCAGCAGTAATTTCTTCCGCCGAAGAAGAACTGAACCTGCTCGGTCACCGACGGCAAGGGTGCTGAAGGTCCTCCGGTACCGGGAAGCGCCATGGCAGGGGTTGCGAGAAGCGATGCCCCTAAAACGATCGAGGCTGCAATCTTTGGAATTTTCATCGGTATCTCCCTTGCTTGAACAATAAGTCCACTCGGAGCGGTGGGTTCCGCTTATTTTCAGTCGAGGCTCGAACGCTTTTGAAGACAAGGACGCGGATGATGCCTGCATCCAAGCTCATGATCAGAATCTAAAAAGTTATCTCGAGAAGAGAAGCGCGTATTGATCGAGCCTATTGCCGCCGCGATCTCCGTCCCTTGCGCCAGTCGCGCTTCGGTTTCGGCTTCGGCAGCAAGTCCGGATGCGTCTTTATTGCCTCTCGATACTTCGCCAGCATCCGCTCGAACGCACCAAAGAGCGACTCCGCGATCTCCGGTCTTTTTTCCAGCCTCGACAGCAACAGCGCCGTCGCCTCGATGGTCGAGAGGCCATCGCTGCGCGGCTCGCGCCGCAGTTTGCCGTAAAGCGACAATTGCTTCGGCCCGAGGATCACGCGCTGGCATTTCAACATCCACGGGTTGCGCCACCATAGCGCCTTGGCCTGGCTCCACGTGCCATCAAGCACCACCACGCCCTCGATGCCGTTGAGGATCGCATTCTGCGCGTGCTCCAAGCCGCCCTTCCGATCAATCGCGACGACGTCGCGGTCGGTCTCCAGTTCCGCGACCTTGGCAGAGCCGAGATACAGGATCGCCCAGTATGCCGGATCAACCTCGCGGCCGAGCGCCTTGGACAGACTTGACCACGACAGCCCGATTTTCAATGTCGCCTTTGTCAACTGCAACGCGGTGAGCCGCGCGGTGCCGAGGAGTCGGTCCTGCTCCTGCGGATGCTGGAGAATCAGCACCTCGATGCGGTTCCCGACAGGCGCGAGAGAGTCGCAGACGCACAGTGGCTCCGGCTTGCCGCAATCCGGGCATTCAGGAGTTTCTTCGGCGGGGGCTATAGGGGAGATGTCAGACATCATCCCGCTATACGCGTCCCGCCCGCTTCCAGCAACTTGGCTCCGAGGCCCCTATTCCGCCGGCAGCGCTCCCGGCCCGAGTGCGGATCTGCCCTGAACCCACATGCGGGCGCGGTCAATCAGAAGATAGATCACGGGCGTCGTGTACAGAGTCAAAATCTGTGACACGATCAGGCCGCCGATGATGGTGACGCCGAGCGGCCGCCGCAGTTCGGTGCCTGGCCCGGTCGCGACCACAAGCGGCACGGCCGCGAGTAAGGCTGCCATCGTCGTCATCAGGATCGGACGGAAGCGCGCGATACTGGCCGCAAAAATTGCGTCGTGCGAATTCATACCGTGTTGCCGCTCACCCTCGAGCGCGAAGTCCACGATCATGATGCCGTTTTTCTTGACGATACCGATCAGCAGGATGATGCCGACGAAGGCGATCACGGTAAGCGGCAGGCCGGTCACCAGCAGTGCCAACAGCGCGCCAAGCCCTGCGGGTGGCAGCGTCGAGATAATCGTGAGCGGATGCGCAAGGCTCTCGTAGAGCACGCCAAGCACGATGTAGACCGCAATGAGAGCGCCGAGGATCAGCAGCGGCTGGTGGCTCGCGGTCTTCTGGCTATCGGCAGCGTTGCCTTCGAACGTGCCGCGAATGCCTTCCGGCATGTGCAGTTCGGCGACGGCCCGACGGATATTCTCAGTGGCTGTTTCGAGCGGCACGTTGGGCAGTGTGTTGAACGAAATCGTGGTCGAAGGGAACGAACCGGAATGGCGCACGGCGAGCGGCGCAAGTCCACGGCTGTAATGCACGAGTGCTGAGAGCGGAATCTGCGTGTTATTGGCGCCCGCGACATAGATGTGTGCAAGATTGGCGGGGTCTTCCTGGAATTGCGGATCGACCTCCAGCACGATCTGATACTGGTTGCGCTGGGTGTAGATGTAGGAAATCTGGCGTTGGGCGAAGGCATTGTTCAACGCGTTGTCGATGTCCTGAATGTCCGCGCCGACGCTCGCCGCCATCTTGCGGTCGATCGAGAGGTTGAGCTGCAACCCACCCGGATCGGAATCGCTGGAGATGTCGGTGATGCCTTCCACCGTTTCCATCCGTTTGGCAACCAGCGGTCCCCATTTCTGCAGCAGGTCGAGATCGGCGCTGGAGAGCGTGTACTGGAAGTCGGAGTCGCTTTGCCGCCCGCCGGAGCGAATATCCTGCGCGGCTACCATGAACAGGCGGATGCCCGGTATTTTGGAGAGTTCGCGCCGCAGCCTGTCGATCACCAGCGCCGTGCTGAGGCCGCCACGCTCTTCCGGCGATTTCAGTGAGATGAACATCACGCCGCGGTTTGATCCGCCAGCGAACGAACTGCCGCCGAGCGTCGAGCCGATACTGGCGACGGCGGGATCTGCCATCACGGTATCGGCGACGCGTTGCTGCAGGCCGAGCATCGCCTGGAACGAAATATCGGCGGACGCGCGCGTCGAGCCAAAGATAAATCCACTGTCGTCGGTCGGGAAATAGCCCTTCGGCAGTTTCGCGAACAGTACCACCGTCAGCGCGATGGTGGCGAAGAACACCAGAATGGTCACGACCGGCACCCGCAGCACGATCTTCAGTGTGCGCTCATAGAACGACAGCACACGCGACAGCACGCCCTCGACGAGCCTGTCGAAGCGGGTTTCCTTATCCGTGTGCGCATATTTGATGTATTGCGCACAGATCATCGGTGTCACTGTCAGCGACACCACTGTCGAAACGGCAATGGCGAACACCAGCGTGAGCGAAAATTCGCGCAACAACCGCCCGACGATGCCGTCCATGAAAATCAGCGGCGTGAAAGCCGCGACCAGTGAAAGGCTGATCGACAGGACCGTGAACCCGATCTGCTTGGCACCTTCCAGCGCCGCGCGCGGGGGCGACATGCCCTGCTCTAGATTGCGGTACATGTTCTCGATCATCACGATGGCGTCGTCGACCACGAAACCGATCGAAATCGCGAGCGCCATCAGCGACAGGTTGTCGATCGAAAATCCTGCCGCCCACATCCCCGCGCAGGTCCCCGCGAGCGCCAGCGGCACCGAAATCCCCGCCGCGATTGTCGGGACACCGCGTCGCAGGAAGATGAAGACGACCGCCATCACCAGAAGCGCGGTCGCGCCCAGAGTCCACTGCATATCATCGACGCTGGCGCGGATAGTGCCGGTGCGGTCGGTCAGCGTCGAGATTTCGACGCCCGCCGGAATCCATTGCTTGAGTTGCGGCAGCAGCGCCTTGATCCGATCCACCGTCTCGATCACGTTGGCGTCGCTCTGCTTGGTGATCTGCAGCAGCACCGCGGGCTGCTTGTTGAACCATGCGATGGAACGACTGGAGCGCGTCGCATCGATCACGTTGGCAACGTCCGACAGGCGGATAAAATTGCCGTTCGAGGATTTGATGACGATGTTCTTCAGTTCCGCAGCGGTGCGCATCTGCGGATTGAGGCCAAGCGACTCGCCTTGGCGCTGGCCGTTGAACATTCCGATGGGGCCAAACGCATTGGCGTTGACGATGGCGGTGCGCACGTCGTCGGTCGCGATCCCGGCGTTGGCGAGCAGCACCGGATTCATCTGCACCCGGACCGCGGGCTGGTCGGCGCCGCTGACCGTCACCTCGCCGACGCCCTGCACCTGCGCGAGCCGCTGCGCTACCACGGTGTCGGCGACGTCATAGATCGCGCTCGACGACATGGTCTTCGAGGTCAGCGCGATGATGAAGACCGGCGCTGCGGAGGGGTTGGCCTTGCGGAAGTTCGGCAACGACGGCAGATCGGTCGGCAGGTCCGCGAGCGAGGCGTTGATCGCCGCCTGCACATCGCGCGCCGCCTTGTCGATGCTGCGGCCGATGGCGAACTGCATCTGAATGCTGGTGGTGCCGAGCGAACTGGACGACGTGATCTGATCGACGCCCGCGATTTCGCCCAGCCTGCGTTCAAGCGGCGCAGCGACGGTCGACGCCATTACCGACGGATCGGCGCCGGGCCGCGAGGCCGAAACCCGGATCATTGGAAAATCGACGTTCGGCACGCTCGCGACCGGCAGGTTCACATAGGCCACCGCACCGACCAGAAACAATCCGATCGCCAGCAGCGTGGTGGCGACCGGCCTGCGGATGAATGGTTCGGAGAGTGACATTACTGCATGCCCTCCGTCGCGCCCGCGACCGGTGGCGACGGATAATCACCCGCGGGCGGCACCGCGCTCTCGAGACGGCGGTTGATGCGGTCGAGCGCAAGGTAGATCACCGGCGTGGTGTAGAGCGTGAGGATTTGGCTGACGATCAGGCCACCGATGATCGACACGCCGAGCGGAAAGCGCAATTCCGAGCCCGTGCCGGTTTCAAGTGCCAGCGGCAATGCACCGAACAGCGCCGCCAGCGTCGTCATCATGATGGGCCGGAAACGCAGCAGGCAGGCCTGCACGATGGCGTCGTAAGGCGTGCGCCCCTCATGCCGCTCCGCTTCCAGCGCGAAGTCGATCATCATGATCGCGTTCTTCTTGACGATGCCCATCAGGAGGATGATGCCGATCAGGCCGATCACGGACAGATCCTGCCCCGTCAGCATCAGCGCGAGGATGGCGCCGACGCCTGCGGACGGCAGCGTCGAGAGAATGGTGATCGGGTGGATGTAGCTTTCGTACAGCACGCCGAGCACGATATAGATAGTCACGATGGCGGCGAGGATCAGCCACGGCTGGCCCGACAATGAGCGCGCGAATTCGGCAGCGTCACCCGAATAAAGGCCGGTGATGTTGCCCGGCATGCCGATCTGCTTCTCGATCCTGTGCAGGGCATCGACCGCATCACCGAGCGCTTCGCCGGGTGCGAGATTGAAGCTCAGCGACACGGCGGGGAATTGTGCTTGATGCGAGATCGCGAGCGGCGCGGTCGTCCGTGTCAAAGTCGCGATCGCCGAGATCGGCACCTGCGATGTGCCGGCGCCGGTCGTGCTCGCCGCCCCCGGCACATAGAGCTTCGACAGGATGTTCGGATCGCGCTGATCCTCCGGCATCGCCTCCAACACCACGCGATATTGGTTCGCCTGGCCGTAAATGGTGGAAATCTGTCGCTGGCTGAAGGCGTCGTTCAGCGTGTCGTTGACCGCCTGCAGCGAGACGCCGAGTTGTCCCGCGCGCTGGCGGTCCACGTTCAGCGCGGCGCGCAGTCCACCCTCCTGCGCTTCCGACGACACGTCGCGGAAGATCGAATTGCGTCGCATCTCGCGCACCAGGGCGTTGGACCATTTCACCACTTCGTCGCGGTCGGTGCCGGTCAGCGTGTACTGATACTGCGAGCGGCTCGACTTGGTGCTGATCTGGATGTCCTGCACCGGCTGGAAATACACCGAAATGCCCGGCACCGCCGTGATGCGCTGCTTCAGCCGTTCGATGACGCCGCTGACGTCGGCCTTGCGCTCGTCGCGCGGCTTCAGATTGATCGTGATACGGCCGACATTGGGCGTCGGGTTCACCGAGCCCGCGCCGATGGTGGAGACGAGGCCGGTCACGTCCGGATCGGATTCGATAACGCTTGCGACCGCTGTCTGGCGGTTCTGCATCTCGGCGAAGGAGACGTCCTGCCCCGCCTCGGTCACCGCGACGATGGACGCAGTGTCCTGCAGCGGCAGGAAGCCCTTTGGCGCGACGATGTAAAGGACGGTCGTCGCCACCACGGTCAACAGCGTCACGAGCAGCGTCAGCCGCTGATGGCGCAGCACAACCAGCAAGGTGCGATGATAGAACTCCACCGTGCGGTCGATGAAGTCGCTGACCGCGCGCAGCCCCGGAATTTCCCATTCCTCGCCGTGGCGCTTCAATAGCCGCGAACACATCATCGGCGTCAGCGTCAGCGAGACGATGGCCGAGGTCACAACCGCAATTGTCAGCGTTAGCGCGAACTCGCGGAACATGCGTCCGACAAGGCCGGACATGAACAATAACGGAATGAACACCGCGATCAGCGACACCGTCAGCGAGATCACGGTGAAGCCGATCTCTCGCGCACCGCGCAGTGCGGCTTCCATCGCGGTTTCGCCGTCCTCCATGTGACGGACGATATTCTCGATCATGACAATGGCGTCGTCGACCACGAAGCCCGTGCCGATGGTCAGCGCCATCAGTGACAGGTTGTCGAGGCTGAAGCCCGCGAACCACATGATGCCGAAGCTCGTGATCAGTGACAGTGGCAGCGCCACGCCCGCGATGATGGTTGCGCGAATCGAGCGGAGGAACAGCAGCACCACGAGCGTCACCAGAATAACGCTGAGGACCAGCGTGAACTGCACGTCATGAACCGAGGCGCGGATGGTCACGGTGCGGTCGCTGACGATGGTAAGCTTCGCCCCGGCCGGGATCGCCTGCTGCAGTTTCGGAATCTCGGCGCGGATCTGCTGCACCACGTCGATGACGTTGGCGCCAGGCTGGCGCTGGATGTCGATGATGACGGCGGGTTTGCTCTTGTACCAGCCGCCGGTCTTGTCGTTTTCCAGCCCGTCGATGAGTTGCGATACGTCGCCGACCGTTACCGGCGCATTGTTGCGATAGGCGATGACGACGTCGCGGTAGGCTGCCGCAGTGGCCAACTGGTCGTTGGCCGCGATGGTGTAAGATTGCTGCTTGCCGTCGAGCGAGCCTTTCGGACCGGAAACGTTCGCGCCCGCGATGGCGGCGCGTAGATCCTCCATACCGAGACCATAAGCGGCAAGTCGCGCGAGATCAGCCTGCACACGCACGGCTGGCTTCAGACCGCCGAGGATTGAGACGCGGCCGACGCCGGTGATCTGCGCCAGCCGCTGTGCCATCAGCGAATCCGCGAGGTCGCTCATCGCACGAACGGAAATAGTATCGGAGGTCAGCGCGAGCGTCATCACCGGCGCGTCGGCCGGATTGACCTTGGCGTAGGTCGGCGGATACGGCAGGTTTTTAGGCAGCACGCCTGCCGCTGCATTGATCGCCGCCTGAACGTCCTGCGTCGCGCCGTCGATATCGCGGTTGAGATCAAACTGCAGTGAGATCTGGCTGACGCCGAACGAACTCGTCGAGGTCATCGACGACAGCGACGGAATTTGTCCGAGTTGGCGCTCCAGCGGTGCGGTGATCAACGATGCGGCGACGTCGGGGCTTGCGCCCGGCAGTTGCGTGGTCACCTGCACGGTCGGGAAATCGACCTGCGGCAGCGAGGAGACCGGCAGCGACCAGTAACCGAGCGCGCCACCGATCAGGAGCGCGAGCCCGAGCAGCGAGGTCGCAATCGGCCTGCGGATGAATGGTTCGGAAACGCTCATGCGTCCACCCTCAAGGTGGCCCTCGCCGGCCCCGTTGTTGTTTACGCGGCGCAAGATCCTGCGTCGGCGTATTGTCGTTGCTGCCGATCACCACCTTCGAGCCGTCCGAGAGATTGGCGAAGCCGGTCGTGACCACCTTGTCGGTCGGCGACAAGCCGCTGGCGATCACCGCGGTGTTCTCGTCCTGCTGGGTCACGATGACGGCCTTGGCGGTGACGGTGTTGTTCTCACCGATGACATAGCTGAACGTGCCCGACGGGCCGCGCTGTACGGCGGAGGTCGGCACCGTCAGCGCCTGCGGCAGGGTTTCGACCTTGAGACGGACGTTGACGAACTGTCCCGGCCAAAGCTGGTGGTTCGGGTTCGGGAATTCCGCCTTCACCTTGACGGTGCCGGTTGTCGGATCGACCTGATTGTCGATGGTGCGCATCACGCCGGTATCGACGACCGTGCGCCCGTTATTGCCGAACACATCGACGGCGAGCGTGCCCTTGGCAGCGGCCGCGTTGACGCGGTTGATCTCCTGCTGCGGCAGGCTGAACTGAACCGCGATCGGCTGCAACTGTGTGAGTACCACGACCCCCGTCGTGTCTGAGGCATGCACGATGTTGCCCGGGTCGACCTGACGCAGGCCGGTGCGGCCCGCGAGCGGCGCCACGATCTTGGTGTAACCGAGGGTCGCCTGTGCGTTGTCGATGGCCGCCTGATCGGACTGCACCAACGCTTCGAGTTGGGCGACGGTCGCCTTCTGGGTATCTGCCTGCTGCGCCGAACCAGCCTTCGAGGCGGCGAGTTGCTCGTAGCGTTTCAGGTCGATCCGCGCGTTCGCAAGCTGCGCCGAGTCCTGCGCCTTCTTGGCGACGGCCTGATCGTATTGCGCCTGATAGATGACCGGATCGATCTCGGCGAGTATGTCACCTGCCGCGACGTCCTGCCCTTCGATGAAATTGACCTTCAGCAGTTTGCCGTCCACCTGTGCGCGCACGGTCACGGTGTTCAGTGCCCGCACCATGCCGACGCCATTGAGATAAACCGGCACGTCCTCGACCTTGGGAGTAGCGGCGAGCACTGGGACCGCCAGATCCGGCCGCGTACGCGCTACATCCTTCCCGCCGAAGAAATGCGACCAGGCGAGCCAGCCGAGCCCGGCTACGATCACGAGACCGATGAACAGTGACACCGTGCGACGCCGCGCACCGGCAGCGATCCTCGTGACGCCCTCGCCCACCTTACTGTCCTCGCCTGGCTTAAAGAGCATTTGTCGGCCCCGTTGTGGTCAACACTGTCTGTGGCTCCCATCCGCCCCCGAGGGCTGAAAACAGGCTGACATAGGATTGCAGCCACGCCAGTTGCACTTGCTGCAAGGTGTCTTCCGCCTGGAATAAGGTCTGCTGCGTATTTAGCACGGTGACGATGTCGGCGGTGCCCGCCTGCAACTGCTTTTCGGACAGTTCGAACGCCCGCCGGGACGACGCTACCACGATGCGCTGCAGCCGCAGCCGGTCCGCGGTCTGCTTGACGGCATCGAGCGCCGTATCAACATCGGAAAACGCCGAGATCACTGTCTTTCGATAGGTCTGTAACAACTCGTCCTGCTGCGCCTTGGTCAGATCGAAGTTGGCCTGGATACGGCCGGCATCGAAAATCGGCTGTGTCAGGCCTGCAGCCAAGTTGAAGAAGGCCGATTGCGGCATGAACAGGGCCGACAGCGCGGCACTTTGGTAGCCGCCTTGTCCGGTCAACTGGATACTCGGAAAGAATTGCGCCCGTGCACTGCCGACATTCGCCGTCGCAGAAGCAAGCTGCGCTTCCTGGCGGCGGATGTCCGGCCGCTGGATGAGAAGCTCGGACGGCAGTCCGGGCGTGATGCGCGGCGCCGAGATGCGGCTGAGCGATCCACCCTTGACGCGTATCCGCTCAGGCGGCCGCGCCACCAGCGTCGCCAGAATGTTGATGTTCTGCGTCAGCGTCTGGCGCAGTGGCGGCACTGCGGCGCGCTGGTTGGCGAGCAGGCTTTCCTGCTGGGCCAGGTCGAGGTCAGAACTCGTGCCTGCATTCACGCGAGCCTTGATGGCATCGTAAATGCGCTGGGCGCTGGCGATGTTGCGGTGCGCGGTGGCGATACGATCCTGCGCGGCCAGCACCTGGAAATAGGCGTTCGCGACGCTCGCCAGCGACGTCAGCACCACGGTGTCGCGATCGAACCGGTTGGCGTCGGCGGTTTTTTCTGCTGCGAGCAGCGCGTCGCGGTTCTTGCCCCACAGATCGATCTCGTAGCTCGCGCTGAGCGAGGTCGAATAGGTGTTGATTGTTCCGCGAGCGGCGGCGGTGCCGTTGTTGAGAAAACCAGACGACGATTTCGAGCGGGTCGCGGACGCATTCGCATCAAGCGTCGGCAGTAGAGCAGCACCGGCGGTGCGCGCCAGCGCGTCTGCTTGCAGGATACGCGCGGTCGCGGCTGCGATGTCGAGGTTGACCTGTTGAGTCTCCTCCATCAGCACGGTGAGTTCCTGCGAACGAAAGCCCCGCCACCAGTCGAGCGACGGCGGCGCGTCCTGTTTGCGAGGAGTGGCATCTTTCTGATAGGCAGCGGGAATGTCGAATGCAGGATCCGGCAGGTCCTGCTTCAGGATGCAGCCGGGCAGCAGCGCAACCGTCGCGAGGATCGCGCAGGCTCGCACCGCACGCGCCGACAGCGCGTCGCCCCAAGGCTGAAATCTGAGAACTGGCGCCAGTTGTCGCATCCCCTGCACGGCCGTTTCGGCCAACGAATTGCCAGTCCCGATCTGAGCCGGGCTGGGGCACGCTACGTTATGCCCGGAAATGGCATGGAGGTCTGCTCTTGCGGGGTACAGAATCGCCGATTCCCGCAAGATTTCATTGGATTGTGACCGGCAACCCACGCGGAAATCCTCTTTCGCCGCGCAAGATTACGAGCCGGAAAGCTTTCCAGTTTTCACCGCCTCGAAAGCCGCGAACGGGATGGGCGGGACGATACAATTCTACCTGCGGAGCACGCTGATTCGCCCGGAAGGTCTTGCATCCCGTGCTCAAAGAAGCGAGGCTAACATCGCGATGAAGTGATCGCCGGGATCGTCTGCGTGTTCAGATGCTTCGCTCCTGACCGCGGTTCCCGCCACGACGAATCCATTCCCTAAAGATGGAGGCAGCGGGATCGTGAACTGCGCAGTGTCTGAACCGACGGCTCTTACGCCCGCCAATCTCGACACGCTTCTTCAGGACATCCCTCGCATGGCGCGTCTCGCGCTCGGCTTCGCAGCCCGGCTCAGACGCGGCCAACTCGATATCACCCTCCCCGACGGCCGCGTACTGCGCTGCGGCGGGCTCGAGGACGGACCGTCAGCCGCCATGACGATCCATGATTACAAATTCGGCTGGCGCTTCCTGCGCGCCGGCGACATCGGCATCGCCGAAAGTTATCTGCGGCGGGAATGGGACACGCCGAACCTGACTCAGTTTCTCCACGTGTTCTGCGTCAACCACGATCTCAGCGGCATGATGCTGGCAGACAGGCCGATCATGCGTTTTCTCCAGCATGTGCGCCATTGGTTCAACCGCAACACCAGGCGGCAGGCGAAACGCAACATCTTCGCCCATTACGACATCGGCAACGAGTTCTATTCGGCATGGCTCGATCCGACCATGACTTACTCGTCGGCACTGTTCGAGGCCGATACCAAGGACCTCAGCGCCGCCCAGCAGAACAAATATCGCCGGCTGGCCGAAGCCATCGACCTGCGCCCGGGCCATGAGTTGCTTGAAATCGGCTGCGGCTGGGGCGGTTTTGCGGAATATGCCGCCAAGCACTGTGGCGCGAAGGTCGTGGGGCTGACGATCAGCGCCGAACAGCGCGATTTCGCGCGCGCGCGCATTGCCAAGGCCGGGCTCGATGACAGGGTGGAGATCCGCTTTCAGGATTATCGCGACGAACGCGGGTTGTACGATCGCATCGTCTCGATCGAGATGATCGAAGCCGTCGGCGAACAGTTCTGGCCCGAGTATTTCTCGCAACTCCGCGACCGGCTGAAGCCTGGCGGCCTCTGCGGCATTCAGGCGATCACGATTCAGGATCAGTTCTTCCAGACTTATCGCAAGGAAGTAGATTTCATTCAGCGATATGTCTTTCCGGGCGGCATGCTGCCTTCGCCCGGCGTGCTGAAACGGCTCGGCGAGAAATTCGGCGTGCCGGTGATCCGCGAGCGGATTTTCGGGGAAGACTATGCCCGCACGCTCGCCACATGGCGCGACAATTTCCGCGCCGCATGGCCGAAACTGATGCCGCTCGGTTTCGATGAGCGTTTCCGGCGATTATGGGAATACTATCTCGCCTACTGCGAGGCAGGATTCCTGTCCGGCAATATCGACGTGCGGCAGGTCATCCTCGCCAAGGACCAATAGCAAAGATCATTAACCGCGCATGGCGGCATGCCGTCCGCAGGCTTGTCGAGCCGCGCGGCGGCGACTAGGTTGACAGCATCCTTACTCATCCTGTTGCGGTGTCATGCAAATCCGTCAAGACGTCATCGAGGCCATCGGCAACACGCCGCTCATCAAGCTCAAGCATGCATCGGAGCAGACCGGGTGCAACATTCTCGGCAAGGCCGAGTTCATGAATCCCGGCCAGTCGGTGAAGGATCGCGCGGCGCTGTTCATCATCCGCGATGCCATCGCACGTGGCACGTTGAAGCCCGGTGGCGTCATCGTCGAGGGCACGGCGGGTAATACCGGAATCGGGATCGCACTCGTCGCCAACGCACTTGGCTTCCGAACCGTCATCGTCATCCCGGAGACGCAAAGCCAGGAAAAGAAGGACATGCTGCGGTTGTGCGGCGCGGAGCTCGTCGAAGTGCCGGCCGTGCCCTATTCCAATCCGAACAATTATGTCCGCCTCTCCGGCCGCTTGGCCAAACAGATCGCAAAGTCCGAGGCGAACGGCGCGATCTGGGCCAACCAGTTCGACAATGTCGCCAACAGGCTGGCGCATATCGAGACGACAGCGCCCGAAATCTGGGATCAGACGGGCGGAAAGGTCGATGGGTTTGTCTGCTCGGTCGGCAGCGGCGGCACGCTCGCGGGCGTCAGCATGGGCCTGAAGGCCAAGAATCCGCACATCAAAATTGCTCTCGCTGACCCGATGGGATCGGCACTTTACAACTACTATAAAAACGGTGCGCTGAAAGCCGAAGGCTCTTCCATCACCGAGGGCATTGGACAGGGCCGTATCACGGCCAACCTCGAACACGCGATCATCGATACCGCCTATCAAATCCATGATGAGGAAGCCGTGCCCGTCGTGTTCGATCTGCTCGAGCATGAAGGCCTGTGCCTTGGCGGCTCGTCCGGCATCAACGTGGCAGGCGCAATCCGTATGGCAAAGGAAATGGGGCCGGGACACACCGTCGTGACGGTTTTGTGCGATTACGGCACGCGTTATCAGTCGAAGCTGTTCAATCCGGACTTCATGCGCTCGAAGAACCTGCCGGTGCCGGAATGGCTGGAACGCAAGGCTAACATCAGCGTGCCTTACGAGAAGGTGTAACCATCGCTGCCACTGTTAGCGAAGGCCGACGCCCTCACCTCAATATCTGACTCAAAAACAGCTTCGTCCGTTCGTGCTTCGGATGGCCGAAGAATTCCTCCGGCGTGTTGACCTCGATCACCTGCCCCGCATCCATGAACACCACGCGGTTGGCGACCTCGCGCGCGAAACCCATTTCGTGCGTCACCACGATCATTGTCATGCCGTCATTGGCGAGGTCCACAATCGTGTCGAGCACCTCCTTGACCATTTCGGGATCGAGCGCGGAAGTCGGCTCGTCGAACAGCATCACCTTCGGACTCATGGTCAGCGCGCGGGCGATGGCCACGCGCTGTTGCTGACCGCCTGAAATCTGCCCCGGATATTTGGTGGCCAGTTCAGGGATATGCACGCGCTCGAGATATTTCATCGCAAGCGCCTCAGCTTCCTTCTTCGCCATACTGCGGACCCAGATCGGCGCCAGCGTGCAGTTCTCCAGAACCGTGAGATGCGGAAACAGATTGAAGCTCTGGAACACCATGCCTATCTCGCGGCGCACCTCGTCGACTCGCTTGAGATTGGGGCCGAGTTCGATGCCGTCGACGACGATCTTGCCTTCCTGAAATTCCTCCAGCGCATTGATGCAGCGGATCAGCGTCGATTTGCCGGAGCCCGACGGCCCGCAGATCACGATCCGCTCCTGGCGCGCCACGGCAAGATCGACGTCGCGCAGCACATGGAAATCGCCGAACCACTTGTTCAGCGTCTCGATGCGGATGATCGGATCGGCGGTCATACGGTTGTCCATGTCAGGTGCGGCGGTGTGCATTGAGACGGCGTTCGACGAACAGCGAATAGCGCGACATCGCAAAGCAGCCCACCCAGTAGATAATTCCGGTGAAAGCGAACCCTGTGAATAGAGTCGTCGGCGTCGCCCAGGTTGGATCGGCGAAGGCCGCGCGCAACTGGCCGAGCAGATCGAAGATCGCCACGATCAATACCAGCGTGGTGTCTTTGAACAACGCGATGAAACTGTTGACGAGGCTCGGAATGACGTGGCGCAGCGCCTGAGGCAACACGATCAGGCCCGTCGTCTTCCAGTAGGACAGGCCGAGCGCATTCGCCGCCTCGCGCTGTCCCCGCGGGATCGCAAGCAGTCCGCCGCGGATCACCTCGGCGTTGTAGGCACCTGCGAACAACGCGATGCCGACGAGCACGCGCACCAGCGCGTCGATGGTGAAATCGCCCGGCAGGAACAGTGGCAGCATGTAGGTCGCGAAGAACAGCACGGTAATGAGCGGCACGCCGCGCCAGAACTCGATGAAGGCTATCGAGAATATCCGCAGCAGTGGAATGCGCGAGGTGCGCCCCAATGCCAAAGCGATGCCAACCGGCATCGAGGCGACGATACCCGTGATCGAGACAACCAGCGTCACCAGCAAACCGCCCCATTGCCGCGTGTCAACGACCGGCAGCCCGCCGCGGTCGAGTTGCAGCGCTTCGATCACTAAAGCTATTCCGGCAAAGGTGAGCGCCGTCACGATCCCGGCGCGCCGGCCGTTTGGCCACCCGCCCCACAGCCCGACCGCAGCGGCTGTCACCACAGTCGTCGTCAGACTGAAATCGAGCCAGAACCGCGTCAGCGATGGCTTCCACGCGACGCCGATCAGTTCGGCCAGCCAATAGAACGCGAAACCGTCGAGCCCGCCGCCGCGCAGCAGGAAGAATGCAAGGAATGGAAACGCTATGAAGAACAGTCCCGCATTGAGGGTCTTGCCGGGAATTTTCGGCACCAGCAGTGGTGCGAGTAACAAGGCTGCAAGTGCGAACGTCAGGTTGGCGCGCCAGCGCTGGTCCTCGGGATAGAAGCCGTAGATCAGCTGCGTGAACTTGGCCTGGATGAAAGGCCAGCAGGCGCCGACCGGATGCCCCACTTTGTCTGCGAGGCATGCCGTGCGATCGGCACCTTTCCAGACCGCATCGACGAGCAGGAAACGGATCGTCGGCTCCAACACGAACCAAGCGAGCGCCGCGCTTGCAAATGTCAGCACGATGTTGAGCGGCGAGTTGAACAGCCGCGTACGAAGGAATCCGATGATACCCGTGGTGACGACAGGTGCCTTGCGCGCCGGTGCCAGCGTCTCCCGCACGAAGATGGTGTCATCTCCACTCATGCGCGCTGGCTCCGGTCGAGGTGCCAGCCGTAGGCATTCATCAGGGCACTCGTGACCAGCGAGATTGCGAGATAGACCGCCATCGTCATCGCGATGATCTCGACCGCCTGCCCGGTCTGACTCAGCGTTGTTCCGGCAAAGACCGAGAACAGATCGGGATAGCCGATCGCAACCGCGAGCGAAGAATTCTTGGTGAGGTTGAGATACTGATTGGTCAGCGGCGGCAGGATCAGCCGCATCGCCTGCGGAATGATGACGAGACGCAGGATCGCGGGCCGCGACAGGCCGAGCGATGCACCCGCCTCCATCTGTCCTTTCGGCACGGCGAGCAATCCGCCACGCACGATCTCTGCGATGAAGGCGGCGGTGTATGTCGAAAGCGCGATGGTTAGCGCCACCAGCTCCGGCGTCACGCGCGTGCCGCTCGTGAAATTGAAGCCGCGCAGCACCGGCACGTCAAAAAACACCGGTGCGCCGAATAGGACGATCTCGAGCAGCGGTAGGCCAATCAGCAGCGCCAGTGCGAACGGCCACACCCGCAACCGCTCTCCATGTCGATAGAGCCGTCTGCGCGCGTAGGCCATCATAACGAACGACGCGGCAATCGCGGCAAGGATGGCCACCACGAACACGCCCACGCCCTGTTGCGGCTCCATATGCGGTACGACGAAGCCGCGATTGTTCAGGAATGCGACGCCAAAAACCGAGAGGCTCTGGCGAGGATTGGGCAGCGCCGCCAGTACCGCGAGATACCAGAACAGCAACTGGAACAGCAGCGGCAGGTTGCGGATAATCTCGACATAACCACCTGAGAGCCGAGCCAGCAGCCAGTTCGGTGACAACCGTCCAAATGCTACGGCAAAGCCGATCAGCGTGGCGAAGACGATGCCGATGATGGAAACGAGGAGCGTGTTGAGAAGGCCGACTTCGAACACGCGCAGATAAGTGTCGGCTTCCGAATAACGGATCAGCGCCTGATTGACGCTGAAGCCCGCCGTGCCCGACAAGAATCCGAAGCCGGACGCAATGCGCTGCGCCTGCAGATTGGCACGCGCATTGATGACGATGTCCGACGCCAGCCACACCAGCAGCACCGCGAACGCCAACTGCCACGCGATGCCTTTCCAGCCGGTGCCACCTGACAGCACGCGCGACAGGCGCGCGAGAGGATGGAACGGAGGCCGACGCGGCGCTGTTGCCATCGTCCCGCTCGCGATCAGCGGATCGGCGGCGCGTACTGGATACCGCCCTGATTCCAGAGCTTGTTAAGGCCGCGCGAAATGCGCAGCTTGGAGCCGGCTCCGACATTTCGGTCGAACGACTCACCGTAATTGCCGACCGCCTTCACGATCCGCACCACCCAATCGTTGGTAAGGCCGAGCTGTTGACCAAGATTGCCGTCGGTGCCGAGCAGCCTTGCAATCTCCGGCTTGTTCGATTTCAGCATCTCGCCGACGTTCTTCTGCGTGACGTTGAGTTCTTCGGCATTGACCATCGCGAACAAGGTCCACTTCACGATGTCAAACCACTGGTCGTCACCGTGGCGCACTACGGGACCGAGCGGCTCCTTGGAAATGATCTCGGGCAGTACTGCGTGATCGTCTGGCACCGTGAGCTTCAGACGTTCGGCGTAAAGCTGAGACACGTCGGAGGTGAAGACGTCGCAGCGGCCGGATTCGTAGGCCTTGATGGTCTCATCCGCCGTAGCGAACGCCACCACTTCGTACTTCATGTTGTTGGAACGGAAATAGTCGGCGAGGTTCTGTTCGTTGGTCGTGCCGGTCTGCACACAGACAGAGGCGCCGTTCAACTCCAGCGCCGAATTCACCTTCAGCGATTTGCGAACCAAGAAGCCTTGCCCGTCGTAATACATCACTGCCGTGAAGTTCAGGCCGAGCGAGGTATCGCGCGATAGGCTCCACGTGGTATTGCGCGACAGCACGTCGATCTCGCCGGATTGAAGTGCCGTGAAACGGTCCTTGGCGGAGAGCGGAACGAATTTCACCTTGAGCGGATCGTTCAAGGTCACAGCGGCCAACGCGCGACAGAAGTCGACATCGAGGCCGCTCCATTTGCCCGTGTCGTCAGGCGCGGAAAATCCGGGCAGTCCCTGGCTCACGCCGCAACTCAGGACGCCCCGTTCCTGAACGGCCTTGAGCGTGGCTTGCGCGTTCGCGGGCGCAAGGCTGCCGAGGAACACCGAGGTCATCACGATACCGAACCATCCGTATTTCATGAAAAGGCCTCTCCAATTGTGAACGCGCCCGTCCCTGATACACGTCTCCGCACGGCTGGCCAATATCCGGCCCCGGACGGATTGGCTGCGACGTTTTCTCAGGCTCCTGATTGAATAATTCCAGTGCGAGTTGCGGGGGTTGACCTTTGGAGCGGCTGCCTCCTTATTGCATGCAATGAAAACGCCATCCGATCCCCAAAATCCCTCCGCTCCTTCGGCCCGTCACGGCATCGCCACGACGCTTGTGACCGCAGGGCGTAACACCGAGGCGCAGCACGGATTCATCAATCCGCCCGTGGTGCGCGGCTCCACCGTGCTCTATCCGAGCGCCGAAGATCTGCATGCGCACCGCGGAGAATTCCAGTACGGCCGCCACGGTACCCCGACCACCAAAGCGCTGCAGCAAGCCTTGAAGGCGCTCGAAGGCGACAACTGTGCTGGCGTAGGCCTTGCCCCATCTGGCGTCGCCGCGATTACGACCGCCCTCCTCGCGGTCCTGAAATCCGGCGATCACCTGTTGGTGACCGACAACGCCTACCGTCCGACGCGCGGCTTTTGTGACGGCATGCTGGCGCGCTACGGCGTCGAGACCACGTACTTCGATCCCCTGATCGGCGGCGGCATCGCCAAGCTGTTCAAGCCGAACACCCGCGCGGTACTTGTCGAGGCGCCGGGGTCGCAGTCCTTCGAGATGAGCGACATTCCTGCCATCGCAGCCGTCGCCCACGACAGGGGTGCGCTGGTGATCGACGACAATACCTGGGCGACGCCGCTCTATCATCGCTCGCTCGATCAGGGCGTCGATATCAGCATTCAGGCCGCGACCAAATATATCGGCGGCCACTCCGACATCATGTTCGGCACCATCGCGGCCAACGCCAAGACATGGCCCGCGGTGAGGAACGCGATCAACCTCCTCGGCGTTTGCTGCGGACCGGACGACGTATTTCTCGCCTTGCGCGGCCTGCGCACGCTCAAGGTGCGGCTCGCGCATCATCAGGCATCGGCGATTGAGATGGCGCGCTGGTTCGAGGCGCGTCCCGAAGTCGCGCGCGTGCTCTATCCGGCGCTCGAAAGCGATCCAGGCCATGCGATCTGGAAGCGGGACTTCACCGGCGCGAGCGGACTGTTCGGCATCGTACTGAAGCCCGCGCCGCAAAAAGCAGTCGATGCGATGCTCGACACGCTGACGCTGTTCGGCATGGGCTATTCGTGGGGCGGCTTCGAGAGTCTCGTCATTCCGTTCGACTGCAGCGAATATCGCACGGCGACGACATGGGCGCCCGGCGGTCCCACACTGCGTCTGCATATCGGGCTGGAGAACCTCGACGACCTCAAGGCCGATCTGGAAAATGGATTCGCTGCCTTCAACGCCGCGAAGTAACGCTCAGTTTTCCAGCGTCTTCGATCCGCGCCCGTGGTTCTTGATAATCAGCATGATGTTGCGCAGGTAGATCACAGTCGCGAGCGCCTGCCCCAGAATGATGATCGGCTCGCGCTTGGCGATGCCGTAGATGAGCGTCATCACGCCGCCACCCATCGAAAAGAACCAGAACGCCATCGGCACCACGCTCTGTCCGGCGCGTTCGCTGGAAATCCATTGCACCAGGAAGCGCGCAGTGAAGAACAACTGCGCCACGAGACCGAACGCCAGCCAGAAATCGAACTTGGCGACGAAGACATCGTAAATGTAATCGTGAAACGCTTGACCGAACTGGATCAGCATCAACGCACCTCGGTCGCGACCGGCTTCGACTTCTTGCGGCGGATCAGCCACCAGACGCCAGCAAGATCCATCAATCCCACCCACAACCGGTCGAAGAAGCCGTAGTTCGATACGCCAGAACGGCGCGGACGATCGATCACATCCACGTAAACGATCTCGAATCCCTCGCGCCGGACCAGCGCTGGCAGGAAGCGGTGCAGACCGTCGAAGTAAGGCAGAGCCAAAAACACCTCGCGACGGAAACCCTTCAGTCCGCAGCCGGTGTCGCGCGTTCCATCCTTGAGGATTGCATTACGCACGGCATTGGCGATGCGCGACTGCCACTTCTTGAACGCCGTATCCTGTCGTCCAACCCGCTGTCCCGCAGCGAGGCCAACGCGTCCCTCGCCCTGCTCAATCGCAAGAATCAGCGCCGGAAGGAACGCGGGATTATTCTGTCCATCGCCATCCAGCGTCACCACGATGCCGCCGCGTGCCGCGCGCACGCCGGTGCGCACGGCGGCCGACTGGCCGGCGGATTTCTCATGACGGATCTGGCGCAGGTTGCTCTGCGTCTTCATGCGTTCCAGCAAGCGCTCACCGGTCGCATCCGACGAGCCGTCGTTGACGTAGATGATTTCGTAAGACCACTGCTTGCCGAGCGCCGTACTGATCTCGTCGATCAACGGCCCGATATTGTTTTCCTCGTTGCGAACGGGAACGACGACGGACACCGTCGGTTCGACGTTGCTCATGGGAGGCGATGTTTCGATCATTTGGTCCATCGATCTGTGGTCTGACGCTGGGCTTGGCAGGCAGCCCAATGCGTCCCCGGCGCCTTTTATGGGGCGTTCCGCCAGCGGGCAACCCCTTTCAGTCGCCTGCGGAACTGCCCCGCGCCACCCTGATGGCTCCATCCGGGGCAATCGTGAAAATCAGGTGGCGCGCCGCGAACCAGTAACGTACCGCCATTGCGCCGAGAATGCCGACCAGCGCCCCGGCCAGCACATCGCTCGGATGATGCGCAAGCAGGATCAGTCGGGTCATCGCAATGACGGCCGCATAGGCCCAGATCGCGATCCGCCATCTCGGGGCAAGCGACGCTAGCGCGAAGGCGAGCGCGAAGGCTGTGATCGCGTGACCGGAAGGAAAACTCGCATAGGCCTCGGTCCAGGCGAAATGAGAATAATGGAACGCATCCGCCGCGCCGCCAACGAACGGACGTCCTCGTCCGATGACGCCTTTCAGAATTTCTCCGGCTTCGACCGGGATCAGAACCGCGAGAAAGAGGAAGCCCAGCCGGCGGGACAGATCGATCATCCGCGTCCGGACCGTATCCGTCGCGAAGGAGCTCGACAGGAATACGAGCAAAGTGCAGAGGCCGAGCGCCCCCAGCACGTAAATCGATTTGCCGAAATCGGTCATGATCCGGAACGGCCAGAGCGAAGCCGTTCCGCGCGGCGGCATCATGCGAATTTCCGGCGCATCGACGAGATACATCAGCGCGACGATGGCAACGCCGCCGAGCGTTACCGCCCAGAGCCAGTGACGCGCAAGCCTGCGCCGCGCATCGAAGCGGCGCGAGTGCGCGGGCGGCCCGCACAGCCGGGCGGCGCCCTGCCGGGCCAGCATCAAGGTTTGCGAAAGCGCACTCATGCGGGATGACGTGGCTCAGCCACGTCACTCATCATCAATGTCCGACCTGAACACTGCAACCGAGACCTCACGGCCTTGCGAAATGTTGTAGCCCTCGATGCGGGTGACGATGGCATAGCGCAGCCCTATCGCATCGGCACGTTGTGCGAAGGCTTTCTCTTCGCGCCATTCCACCAATGCGAAGCGGCAGCTTCCCTGCTGCAGGAAGTCGGCAGCGCCCGAGCCGTTGGTGAGCAAGGTGCGTGTACCGACCATGAAGACGAGGCTTGGCTCCTGATAACCAGCCGCCGCCGCCAACGGCCCCTTGCATTCGACGCTGCGCAACGCCTTCGCGATTTGCACGCTCGGAAACAACGGGGTCAGCGCGGGCAGCACGACGCCGAACACGCAGACGCTCAGCGCAAGCGACGAAACCACGGAGTTGAGCACCGAGCGTTCCGCATGGGCGTCGTCGTACATCCACCATGCAAACAGCCCGAACACCATGGCGGCGGCTGCAAACGGCCACGCAGCGAACACCGGCTGCTTTAGCACCGAAATGCCGAGCACAATGGCCGCGACCGAGACAATCGCCGGAAACACGAACCACCATGCCGCGCCGCGCACGATCCAGGCCGACCGCGACAGTGCATGGCTTTGCAACGCACCAACGATCAGGATGGCGATCGCCGGATACATCGGCAGCACATAGTGCGGCAACTTGGTGATGATGAGTTCGAACACGATCCAGGACGGCACCAGCCATGCCAGCAGGAACTGCGCGCCGGGTTCACGCCGCGCACGCCAGACCGCAGGCGCAGCGACACCCGCGAGCGTCGAGGCTGGCCAGAACGTCACCCAGAACAGAACGAAGTAAAGTCCGGGCGGCGCGCCGTGCGATTCCTGGGCCGATGCGACCTTGCCCAGCATATCGCCGCCGACCGAGTTGACGAAAAAGCTGTCGCCCGACTTCAAATAGATCGCGATGAACCACGGCAGGATCAGCACCAGCATCCAGATCACGCCGGGCACTGGACGTAGCCGCCGCAGCCATTGCACCGAACGGTCGAGAAAGCCGAGCGCCACGATGGTCAGGCCCGCAATCAGAAAAATTAGCGGACCTTTGACCAGTACGCTCGCGGCCATTGCCGTCCAGAAGATCGCAGGCAGCGCCCAGGCGTCGCGCGCGAACGCTTCCCCGCGCTGCCAGGAGAGGTAGACGCGGGCAAGCGCGCCCATCACCGTCGTCGTCGTCAGCAGCAGCACCGCATCGGTCGTCGCAAGCCGTGCTTCGATGCCAAGCAGCACCGAACTGCACATGATGAGGCCCGCGAGCACCGCGCCGCGCCGCGTCACGAAGGCAAGAGCAGTCCAGTAGGTCAGAAGCACCGCGCCAATCGCGCCGAACAGGGACGGCACGCGATACAGCCAGATCCGGATTTCAGGCCGCGCCAAGCCGAGCTTGCCGGCAGTTTTCACCACCGTGGCCTGCAGCCAGTAAATGCCGACCGGCTTCTTGTACCGGACCTCTTCCTGGAAGCGGATGTCGACCGGATCGCCGGTTTCCACCATCTGCTTGGAGGCCTGCGCGAAGCGGGCCTCGTCGCGATCGATCGGCCCGATATTGAACAGGCCGGGCAGAAAAAACAGAAATCCGCAGACGATGAGGAGCGCCACCGCGCGGATGTGGCTCGTCGATACTGCGTCGAGCAAACGCGTGAGTCCCCGGCCCTCGACTTCCGAAGCCGGAGGCCGGCCAAATCCGCGGCGCTGCACCATATCGATCATGAGTTTCGCATACGATGAAACCACTTAGCCGACAATCGGCCGGGCCGAGCGGCGTTGCACAAATGCCGCAAGTGTTGCCCTACGGTCCCCATTGGGTGGCTTTTGAAGGGTTTGATTGCCCTGTTCCGCAGCAGCCACATCGGGGCGCGGTATCGTTATCCGGCGATCTGGCCGCACCAGCGAACGCCAGCAACACAGACATTCGATTAAAGTTTTAGAAGAGGATCAGCGAATTCAAACTTCAAACTGAAATAACGGAGTTTTTCGTTTCAAACACCAATGGCGATCCCGGCAGGATTCGAACCTGCAACCCGCGGAGTAGAAATCCGCTACTCTATCCAGTTGAGCTACGGGACCGTGCTCGTTTCATATCACCCGAGGGCTGAACCGCCAGTAACCAGCGCCCTGCTTTGAACGATTTTTTGCTGGGCTACGGAGCCAGCCCGACTCCCATCTCGGTCGGCTTCGCCCGTCAACTCCGGGACCGCTCAGCGCCCAATGCTTCAGCGCCAGGTCCGCTTCAGACCGATCCTGCGGAAACGGACACCCGTACCATCCGGCAGACGCGTCGCTTCATATCCACCGTCGCGAATGGCGTTGCGCTGCGGCATCGCATCCTGCGGATTGCGCTCCTTCTCCCACCAGCGCGCACGCTGCGAACTGCGCGACAGGGAAAAGCCGAGAATAGCCTCGATTTCCTCGAAAGACAGAACCAGTTCGGTCTCCGTGCGTGCCTTCAGGTAATCGCGCAGCGCATCATATTTGTCGGCCTGTATCACATCGCTTCCGTTGTTCGAGTCTCGTTCGCGCGTTTCGCGTGCAGGGAGCGCCCGCTTTGGTGCGCTGCCGCGAACATATCGTGCGTTTGCGCAATGCCAACCCCAAGAACCATACCAATGGCTGAATCGAAAGAGCTTCGCGTCGCGCGCCTTCCTGCTAGACTGCATGCAAAATAAGAAAATAGGTTCGACAGCCCAGGGAGAGAGACATGCTTACACGCCATATTCTGGCGTCAGCGACATCCGTGACCGGATGTGCCGCACCGAACGTGCTTCATCATGGGCACCGAATTTTCGCGGATTTGCTCCAGCACGATTAAGCCTGTGGCTGCCCAACCTTGTCTTTGACAAGTGGAACGGGCTGACGTTCCATGACGCCATAAAAATACAAACATACCAGGGAGGAATGTATGAAGTTCTACGCGATTCTCGCGGGCGCGGCCGCTATTGCGATTTCCGGTGCCTGTCATGCCGAAACCGTCCTGAAAGCCTCGCACCAGTTTCCCGGCGGTAAGGGCGACGTGCGCGACGACATGGTTCAGCTCGTCGCGAAGGAAGCGAAGGACGCCAATATCGGCCTCTCCATCCAGGTCTATCCGGGTGCCTCGCTGTTCAAGCCGAACGACCAGTGGAACGCGACGGCGAACGGCCAGCTCGACATCACCCTGCTCCCGCTCGACTACGCGAGCGGCAAGGCGCCGGTGTTCTCGGCGACCCTGATGCCGGGTCTGATCCGCAACCAGGATCGCGCGAAGCGCATCAACGACTCTCAATTCATGAAGGACATGCGCGCCGAGATCGAGAAGCGCGGCGTCATCGTGCTCTCGGACGCCTGGTTCGCGGGTGGCCTCGCTTCCAAGGGCGGCTGCATCCTGAAACCGTCGGAAATGAAGGGCCGCAAGATTCGCGCGGCAGGTCCAACCTTCGCTGCGATGTGGCAGGCCGCGGGCGCGAGCATCGTTTCGCCGCCCTCGAACGAAATCTACAACGCCTTCCAGACCGGCGTCATCGACGGCACCGACACCAGCCTCTCGACCTTCGCCTCGATGCGGCTCTACGAGCAGGCCGACTGCCTGACCGAACCAGGCAAGAACGCGCTGTGGTTCATGTACCAGCCGATGCTGATGTCCAAGAAGAGCTTCAACAAGCTCACCAAGGAACAGCAGGCCGTATTGCTGAAAGCCGGCAAGGACGCACAGAAGCTCTTTGAAGACCGCGCGGACAAGATCAACGACGACGCCGTCAAGGCCTTCAAGGATCACAACGCGAAGGTCGTGACCCTTGACGACGCCGACTATCAGGCGTGGCTCGATATTGCGAAGAAAACCTCGTGGGCCGAATTCGCGAAGCAGGTCCCGAACGGCCAGAAGTTGATCGACGAAGCACTCGCCGTAAAATAAATCCGTGACCGGCGGCCGGCGGTTTCTCCGCCGGCCGCTTTTCCATCTCCTCCTCCATTAACAACGGTCTGCTTATGGACATTTTCATTCGCGCGGTGACATTTCTGTCGCGCGTCACCGGCGTGATCGCGGCATTGATGATCGCGGCGGCCGTGCTCATCATCTGCGACATGGTGATCGAGCGCTATATCTTCAATCTTACGACCATCTGGCAGATCGACGCGGTCACCTACTGCATCGTCGCTGCGACCTTCGTCGGCAGCCCGTATGTGTTGATGACCCGCGGACATGTGAACGTGGACATCCTGCCGCTGCATGTCGGTCCGAAAAAGCGCTTCTGGCTCGCTTTGTTCACGAGCCTCGTCGCATTCGGCTTCTGCGCTGTGATCTTCGTGCTGTGCACGTCCTACTGGTACGACGCCTATAGCGAAGGCTGGTTTTCGAACACGGTCTGGCGCGCACGTCTCTGGATTCCATACCTTTCGATGCCGATCGGCCTCGGACTCCTGACGCTCCAATACGTCGCCGAAATCCTCGCGCTCATCACCGGCCGTACACCGCCCTTCGGCATCGATCCGAAAGCAGACGTGGAAGACGTTGCCCGCGAGCAAGCCAAGGAAGCACTGGAGGGGGCATCGTGAGTCCGGCATTACAGGGCGGGATCGTTCTCGTCGTCACTCTCCTCATGCTCGTTTCGGGCATCCCGGTCGCATTCGGACTGGGCGCGATCGCCCTCACCTTCCTGGTGACCTTCCAGGGTTTCGATGCGCTCCATGTCGTCGCCGAGACCTACTGGTCCGGCCTCGACGAATTCACTCTCGTCGCGATCCCGATGTTCGTGATGATGGGAGCCGCGATCGGCTCCTCGCCCGCAGGTAAGGATCTTTATGAGGCACTCGACCGCTGGCTTTATCGTTTGCCGGGCGGGCTCGTCGTCTCCAACCTTGGGGCTTGCGCGATCTTCGCCGCGCTCACCGGCTCGTCGCCCGCCTGTTGCGCGGCAATCGGCAAAATGGGCATCCCGGAAATGCGCAAGCGCGGTTATCCGGACGAAGTCGCGACCGGGTCGATCTGCGCGGGTGGCACGCTCGGCATTCTGATCCCGCCTTCGGTCACGTTCATTCTGTACGGGATCGCGACGGAAACCTCGATCGGTCGCCTGTTCATCGCCGGTATCGTTCCGGGCCTGATGCTGACCGGATTCTTCATGATCTGGACAGTGTTTGCGATCTCGCGCAGCGGCTTCAAATCGCATGCCGAGGGCTTCCGCTATTCGTGGAAGGAAAAGTTTGAATCCGTCCCGAAGATCGCGCCGTTCCTCCTCATCATCGCGGGCGTGATGTACGCGCTCTATGGCGGCATCGCGACTCCGTCGGAAGCTGCGGGCGTGGGCGCAGCCCTCTGCCTCATCCTCGCGATCGGCATCTATCGGCTGTGGTCGCCCGCACAGATCTGGCACATCCTGCGCGACACGATGCGCGAATCTGTGATGATCCTTACGATCATCGCGGCGGCCGTTCTGTTCGGCTACATGCTGACGTCGCTGTATCTCACACAGACGCTCGCGCAGGGTATCGCCGACCTGCACGTCAACAAGTGGGTGTTGATGTTCCTCATCAACATCTTCCTCCTGGTCTGCGGCTTCTTCATTCCGCCGGCGGCGATCATCCTGATGACAAGCCCGATCCTGCTGCCGATTATCACCGCGGCCGGGTTCGATCCGATCTGGTTCGGCGTCATTCTGACGATCAACATGGAGATCGGCTTGATCCACCCGCCGGTCGGACTCAACATCTACATCGTCAATGCGATCGCGCCGGATGTGCCGCTCGCCAAGGTGATGTGGGGCACGTTGCCTTATGTGCTCTGCATGTTCCTTGCGATCATCGTGCTTTGCTTCTTCCCGGAAATCGCCACGTGGTTGCCGGATCACCTGATGGGCCCGGCAAAGGGCTGAAACAAAAAACGGCCGGGGAAATCCCGGCCGTTTTTTCTGGTTCAAATGAATATCGCTGCGCCGTTCTCAGCGCCTCCGGAGCTTAATGCGTCCAAGGCTCGCTGCGGCGAAACGCAAAATTGTCGGCATAGGCAACCTGGCGCCGGATCGATTCCTTCGGCTCCTGCACCTGATACGGAATGCCATTGGCCTCGCAATACGCCACGGCCTCCTCGCGGGTGTGGAAGTGCAAGGTCAACTGCTGCTTCATGTCGGCGGAGCTCGTCCAGCCCATCAGCGGCTCAACCACGCGCGGCTTTTCCGGTTCGAAGTCGAGCTGCCATTCCTTGGTCTTGGCCTTGCCGGACTGCATGGCGTTCTTGGCGGGTTTGAAGATACGGGCTGTCATGTCGCGGGGCGCCTCGAAAGTCGAAATCACATGAGCTTGTTCATAGGCTTAGTTCCGGGCCTGTTCCGTGAACGACCCGGCATCCTATATAACCGCACTCTTTTCGCGTAACAATCCGCGCTCTGCCACCCCGGCCGTGCGTCTCCCGCCCCTCCTTTTCGCCTCTGTCCGGCTTCGAGACGGAATTTCTGATGAACCTCAAGGCAACCCTTGCCAAAGGCCGCGACCTGCGCCTCGACCTGTTTCGTGGCGTCGCCAACTGGGCGATTTTCCTCGACCATATCCCTAACAATGCCGTGAACTGGATCACCACGCGCAATTACGGGTTCAGCGACGCGGCCGATCTGTTCGTTTTCATCTCGGGCTATACCGCAGCCTTCGTCTACGCGCGGATGATGATCCAGCGCGGCTTCATCATCGGCGTGACGCGGCTGTTCAAGCGGGTCTGGCAACTCTACGTCGCCCACGTCCTCCTGTTCGTGATCTACGTCGCCTCGATCGGATGGGTGGCGTTGCGCTACAGCGACCCCGAGATCATCAACGAGTTCAACATCGCCGGTCTCGTCGACAGCCCGATCCAGACCATTTCCCAAGGGCTGCTGCTGCGCTTCAAGCCGCTCAACCTCGACGTGTTGCCGCTCTACATCGTGCTGATGGCCTGCTTCGGGCCGGTGCTGTGGCTGTTGCTGCGCAAGCCCAATCTCACCATGGCGGGCTCCATCGCGCTCTACCTCGCGGCCCGGCATTTCGGCTGGAATCTGCCAGCCTATCCAAGCGGCGTCTGGTACTTCAATCCATTCTGCTGGCAGGTGCTGTTCGTGCTCGGCGCGTGGGTGGCGGTGGCCGGAATTCGCGAAGTCAGAGTCGCTATCCGCCTTCCGTTTCTGCTGTGGACGGCTGCGCTCTACCTCGTCTTCGCCTTCCTGATGACGCTGGCGGGTCGCTTCCCGGAATTTGGCGCTCTGTTTCCGACCTGGCTCGTGGACACCTTCAATCCGAACGACAAGACCAATCTCGCGCCCTATCGCCTCCTGCATTTTATGGCACTGGCCTTTCTCGTCACGCGCTTCGTGCGCAAGGACTGGCCGGGCCTGCAATGGAAGATCTTCGACCCGCTCATCAAATGCGGCCAACAATCACTGCAGGTGTTCTGTGTCGGCGTATTCCTGTCTTTCGTCGGGCATTTCATCCTGATGATGAGCTACGGTACGCTCTGGAGCCAGATCTGGGTCAGCACGGCCGGGCTCGCGATCATGACCACCGTCGCCTATTACGGAAACTGGTCGAAGCGGCAGGACAAGGCGCCTGCACCGCCGCATCCGAAAAATTGATGGATAGGATGGATCGCGCCGCGCTATAGGAAGCCGGGCTGGAGAGACATCCGATGCGCAAGCAATCGTCGCCGGGGTTGAATGGACTGAGCGGGCGGCCGTGGCTCATGTGCCTCGTCGCTGTCGCGATCGGAGCATGGCTACCGCAGCCAGCCGCCGCACAGACGACGGTTCAGCGCACGGCAAAGGGCGCAAGCGGCAAGGACATCCGGATCGGCGTCTACGTCAACGTTCTGACGAACTGCAGCTCCGGTCCCTTGCCGGCGATCCAGATGATTGTGCCGCCCGAGAACGGCTCCGCAACGGTGAAGCGCGCAAAGGTCTCGCTCACCAATTACAAGAACTGCATGGCGCTCGAAGTACCGGCCTTCATCGGGATCTATCGCTCCAAGCCGAATTTCGCCGGCAGCGACCACCTCACCCTGAGCGTGTCGTATCCGAACGGCCGCACCGAAACGCAGCAGATCACCATCACCGTCGGCACAGGGCAAAATCGCGGCCGGGACATCTAGCTCCGGCTATCCAGACGGCCTTGAGCATGCAGGTTGTGGTATCGGCTCTTACAACCGATTAGTCGGCGGCTGTCACTTCCGAACAACAATTCGCGAGTCCGTTCCGAGATAAATTTTCTCTTATTGAGAGAAATATTCGATATTTAGCGGAAATTATCGAAAATCTTCGAATAATTTTATCCGAAAACGGGAGGACCTAGGTAGCGTCTCACGAAAAAGGTCCGGAACTTGACCTAAGCATTTGATATAAACCATATATTCAAACACGGCGATTTTGCGTCGGCCTTTCACAATAGCGCCATTGTCTGGAAACGGGCCGCAAGTTAATGTCCCGTTACTGGGGACATTTTTTATGAAATTTATTTTATCGGCATCATTGCTTGCGTTGTCACTCGGTGTGTCTCCGAGTCATGCGGAGCCGTTTTCAATCAACGATGCGCTGAAACAGGCGATCCAGACCAACCCCGGCGTTGGCGAGGCATCGGCGAATCGCCGCGCGACCGAAAGCGAGCTGCGTCAGACTCAAGGTACGTTGCTGCCGCAGGTACGCTTGGAGGCCAATGCTGGCCCCGAACGATTTACCCAGAATATCGTCCCCGCTCCTACCGGCAGCGGCACCACGATGCACGGCCGGTACGCGTCCGTCGTTGTGCGCCAGTTGCTGTTCGATGGATTCACGTCGATCAACGAAGTCTGGCGTCAGTCGGCGCGCGTCAACGCTTCCGCCTATCGCGTCCGCGAGCGCACCGAACTGATCGCGCTGGATGCTGCGGAAGCCTATATCGACGTGGTCCGCTATACCCGCCTTGTCGAGCTCGCGCGGCAGAACGTGGCGAACCACGAGGCCATCTTCAGTAACGTCGAGTCCCGCTACAAGGGTGGCCGCTCGGGCGAAGGCGACCTGCAGCAGGCGCTGGAACGTGTCGAAGCGGCGAAGGCAGCGTTGGCCGAATTCGAACGCAGCCTTGAGGACGCACGCGCGAAATATCGTAAGGTCGTCGGTGTCGAGCCCTACAACCTGCGCTTCCCCGGCACGCTAAAGGGCATGCCGACCAGCAAGGACGCTTCGCTTGCTGTCGCCATACACCACAATGCGACGCTTCAGGCATCGCAGGCCGACACAGACGCGGCCCGTCACGCTTTCCATGCAACCGCAGGCTCGTTCGTGCCGACCGTCTCGCTCGAAGGACGAGCCTCACGCGGCATCAATTCGGATACTTATGTCGGCCGCCGTGACGACGTGTCCGGCAAGGTGGTGATGTCGTGGGATATCTTCCGCGGCGGTCAGGACACCTGGCGGCGCACCGAAATGGCGGAGCGTTACAACCAGCAGAATATGGCCCACGCCAGGCTCCAACGGGACGCGCTGGAATCGATCGACAAGGCGTGGTCCGCACGTACGATCACCGTGACCCGCATCGGCGCCCTCACGCGCCAGCTCGCCGCCGACCGCAAGGCGATCGACGCCTACCGCAAGGAATACGAACTCGGCCAGCGCTCCCTGATCGACCTTCTCAACGCCGAGAACCAGTATTTCAATGCCGCCGTTTCACTGACCTCGGCACGCGGCGTCATCGTATTCGCCGACTATCAGTTGCTGGCCGCGATGGGCACGCTCCTCGATTATTTGAAGGCGCCGCCGCCGGTCGAAGCCGCTCCGCTCGATCAGGTCGCATTCGGGCCGTTCCCGACGAAGATTGCGCCGTTCATTTGGAACCTGCCGTCCACCGGCTCGAACCCACTCAACGTCGCGGGCACGCCATCCGCGATTCCGTACACCCCCGCCGCCGGTGCCATCGTGAATTCCGGCGATCGCTGGCAAATCTGGTCTCCGACGCCAACCATCCAGAACGGCCGCAACCCCGCCTGGCTCGAGCAGAGCCGCTCGCCGAAGCCGGTGGACCTGCGCTCTTCGAACCAGAATGCCGGTGACGGCAGTGCGCTGTCCTTTGCGGCGACCGAGTTTACGGACACTCGTTTCTCGGTGCCGTCCTGGTTCAATGCAGCCGCCCAGGGTATTAAGACTAACCCCTGAAAGACTGGTCCGGTTAACCCGCTCGACCTGCTGAAGGGCTAAAAATAGCCTGAATATTGGTGCGGATCGGATCACGGTCTGCATGGCCCCGGGTTTTCGGGTCGAATTTTGAGGCCGAGAAACGATGGCGATCAATTGGGATCGTCAGAAGCTGGCTGGCGGGTCAGCCAAAGGACCAGGACCGTGAATCTTCAGGCGCGTGAAGCGTTTCCGTCGGGGCAGCCGGTCCGCTCGCCATTGCCCGGCCCGAAGCCTGTGCCAGACGAACCCACGCACAAACCTGAATACGATTCCTTTTCCGACGCGCTCCTGTTCGTTGCTGCCCATCACGGCCGGGCAATCACCCGCGATGCGCTGCTGTCCGGCCTTCCGATCGAGAACGACCAGCTGACGCCGAACCTGTTTTCCCGCGCCGCTCTCCGCGCCGGGCTCGAGGTCGAAGCCACCAAGCGCGACCTCGCCGACATTCCCTCGCTGGTTCTGCCTGCCGTCCTGATCTTTCACGACCGCACCACGCGAATTCTGATGGCGACGGACGGCGAAACGATCGAGATCGTCAATCCCTCAACCCGCAAGCGCGAGAGGCTCCTGATCCAGGAAATGGAGCGGGATTATCTCGGCTATGCCTTCCTGTTACGCCCCGTCGCCATGACCACGGACCGCGTCGCGGCCGCGGGCGGCGTGCCCGGCAAGCACTGGTTCTGGTCGGTGGTGCGCCGCTTCGGCGCCAACTATCGGCACGTCGCGGTTGCCGCGCTGATCGTCAACATGCTGGCGCTCGCGGCCCCCCTGTTCGTGATGAACGTCTACGACCGCGTGGTGCCGAACGGCGCCATTCCCTCGCTGGTTGCGCTCGCAATCGGACTCGGCCTTGCGATCGTATTTGATTTCGTTCTGCGCACCGTGCGTGCGCGCATCATCGACGTCACCGGCAAGAAGATCGACGTGGTGCTGGCAGCGGAAATCTTCGAGCACATCCTGTCGATCAAGATGGCGCAACGGCCGCAATCGGTCGGCATCCTCGCCAACCAGATGCGCGACTTCGATTCCGTGCGCGAGTTCTTCACCTCCGGCACGGTGGTGTCCGCGACCGACCTTTTGTTCGCGCTGATCTTCATCGTCGTCCTGTTCATGATAGCAGGCCCACTCGCCTGGATTCCCTTCGCCATGCTGCCGATCATGATTCTGGTCGGCGTGATCCTGCAGCGCCCGCTCAACGATGCGGTCAACCGCCTGCAGGCTGAATCCAGCGCGCGTCACGGCGTGCTGGTCGAAAGCCTGTCCTACATCGAGACCGTCCGCGCCTCCGGCGCCGAGGCCAAGATGCAGAACGCTTGGGAGCGTTCGGTGGCAGCAACCGCGCGTTCCGGCGAGGACGTGCATTTCTGGTCGACGCTGTCGCTGACCGCCGCGAGCACGGCGCAGCAGCTGACCAGCATGATGATGATCGTCGTCGGCGTGTTCCTCATTCTCGATGGCAAGCTGTCGATGGGCGCGCTGATCGCAGCGAACATGCTGGCCGGACGCGTCCTCGCGCCGATCGCCGGCATCGCAGCCGTCATCACCCGCGCGACACAGACCATCGTTTCGATGCGCTCGATCGACAAGCTCATGTCGCTGGAGCGCGAGCGGCCGGTGGGACGCACTTACATCGCTCGCGAGGTGAAGGGCGAGTCCATCACCTTCGACAACGTCCACTTCAAATACCCGAATGCGTCCGTCAACGCGCTGGATGGCGTGTCCTTCAAGATCAATCCGGGCGAGCGCGTCGGAATCATCGGGCGGATTGGTTCGGGCAAGACCACAGTCGGTCGCCTGATTTCCGGTTTCTACCAGCCGGATGAAGGCCGCGTGCTGGTTGACGGCGTCGATCTGCGGCAGTTCGACCCGGCGGACCTGCGCCGCGGCGTCGGTTTCGTATTGCAAGACACCGACCTGTTCTTCGGCAAGCTCCGTGACAACATCGCGCTCGGCTATCCGGCCGCGACCGACGCGGAAATCCTCGAGGCCGCGCGTCTTGCCGGTGTCGAGCAGTTCGCCGCCCACCACCCGCTCGGTTACGACCTGCCGATCGCGGAAGGCGGCCGCAGCCTGTCCGGTGGACAGAAGCAGGCGATCGGTCTTGCGCGCGCGCTGATCCGCAAGCCGCAGGTACTGTTCCTCGACGAACCGACGGCGCATTTCGACACCCGCAGCGAGATGGAATTCCTCGAACGGCTGAAGGCACTGAAGCAGAAGGACATGACGGTCATCGTCTCCACCCATCGGATGTCGCTGCTCGCGCTGGTGGATCGCCTTCTGGTGTTCGAACAGGGCAAGCTCGTTGCCGACGGACCGCGCGACCTCGTGATTGCGCGGCTCCAAAACACGGCAGCCCAGAACACAGCGGCGGCGCAAAATGCCAAGCCTACCGTCAAGCCTCACATTAATCCCACTCCGGCGACCCATGCGAAGCTCTGACTTCTCCTTCGCGAATGACGTGCGGGCTGCTGCCGAACTGAAGACGCCTCGCGCCTCGCTGATCCTGCTTGGAACGACCATCGCGCTTATGGTCGTCGGCATCATCTGGGCGCATTTCGCTGTGCTCGATGAGGTCAAGCGTGGCAACGCCAAGGTCATTCCCTCGCGGCAATTGCAGGTGGTGCAAAGCCTCGAAGGCGGCATCGTGCAGGAAATTCTGGTGCAGGAAGGCGATATCGTCAAACAGGGCCAGGTGTTGATGCGGATCGACGACACCAAGTTTCTCGCCGATCTCGGCGAGGTCCGCGAGCGCCGCTTCGCCAACGCCGCGCGGGTCGCGCGCCTTGAGGCGGAAGTGCAGGGTCTGCCGCACCCTACTTTCTCCGCCGATCTGACGACGCGCGCGCCGCAGGCGGTACAGACCGAACAGAACGTATTCGAAGCGCGAGCCAAGAAACTCGCGCAGGACGTCGATGTTCTCACCCAGCAGGCAACACGACTGTCGGACTCGCTCAAGCTGCTTAGCCGCGAAGTTCAGCTAACGCAGAACCTCTACACCCAGAAAGTGGTCCCCGAGATCGAGATGCTGCGGCTGCAACGGCAAGAGGCCGATATGCGCGGCCAGCTTGCAGAGACGCAATCGCGCATCGCCAACGCCAGGGCCGCGTTCCGCTCGCAGGCAGAAGAAGATCTCGCGAAATCGCGCGCCGACCTCGCCGTGCTGGAGGAAACCACCAAGTCCGCGCAGGACCGCGTGCGGCGCGCCGATCTGAAATCGCCAGTCAACGGCATCATCAACAAGCTCAACGTCACGACAGTCGGCGCCGTGGTGCAACCCGGCGCCAACCTGATGGACATCGTGCCGATGGACGACACATTGCTGGTCGAGGGCCGCATCCGGCCGCAGGATATCGCTTTCATCCGCCCGCAGCAAAACGCGGTGGTGAAGATCACCGCCTACGATTCTTCCGTCTACGGTTCGCTGAAGGGCAAGGTCGAGCGCATCAGTGCCGACTCCATCATCGACGACAAGTCCGAGCAACGCGGCGAGAAGGGCGAGAGCTTCTATCGCGTCATCGTTCGCACTGACAAAAATCATCTTGGGACGACGGAACACCCTCTTCCCATCATTCCCGGCATGGTCGCGACGGTGGAAGTCCAGACCGGCGAGAAGTCCGTGCTTGATTACATGATGAAGCCCGCGCGCATGCTGCGCGACGAAGCGTTGCGTGAGCACTGACGCACGCACCGCGAGCGTATCGTTAATGTTTTATGGATCTGGTTTCCTCAAATCCGAACATTTGCGAAAAGTCCCGATTGACCGCGCTTTCGACAATAGTTCCCGCACTTAAGCGCATTTAACGCTCGCGAAGCGGCCTGCCCCTAACACTGGTCCCGATAACAGACGGGACGTGGCACGGCGCGCAGACGCCGGTTGACGATCCCGCAACACGGGACGTCAACAATGTCGCCTGTCTCAAGGGTGTCCAAACCATTCGCCGCCGGCGTCGCCGCGCTGGGCAGTGTGCTGCTGCTGGCAGGAACGGCCACGGAAGTGGCGGCGCGCGCGCGCGGCAGCGTACACCCCGCCGATCATGTTCTGCGCTTCGACAATGATGCCCCGGCAGCGCCGCAGGCGAAGTTCTTCACCATCAACGGCGTGCTCGCCAAGATCGACGCCGCCAAGCGTAACGCCAATCCGGATGGTACGTCCGGCAATATCGAACTCGCGGCGCTGACGCCCCCCGACGTTGCGACCGACACGCCCGCCATTGAGATCGCGCCGGTGAGCGGGCCTGAGCCGTTCGGCCTGTTCGCGTTCCGCGCACCTGAAGGCGCGCTGTGGCGCAAATGGCGCGGCCTCGAATCCGACATGGCTAAGGACGCAGAAAGCCTGCACCGCTGCCAAAGCGATGCCACCACCTGCTCGTCCGCTGCCGCTCAATTCTCGCGCCTCGTCGCGTCGGCAAAGGCCAAAGGCGGCCGCGCGCAGCTTGAGGATATCAATCAGGGCGTCAATCTTGCCATCCGCTACGTCAGCGACAGCATGCAATACGGCGTCGCCGACCGCTGGAGTTCGGCGCTCTCATCCTTCGCGACCGGTCAGGGCGACTGCGAGGATTATGCCATCGCCAAATACGTCGCGCTGAACGAAATGGGCTTTGCTGCCGAAGACCTGCGTCTCGTGCTGGTGCGCGACCGTGCCGTGCGGGAGGATCACGCGGTGCTCGCCGTGCACCATGAGGGCAAGTGGTTGATCATGGACAACCGCAGCGCGCTGCTGCGGGAAGACAATCAGATCTCGTCCTTTACGCCGCTGTTCGCGATCAACCATCGCGGCGTGCAACTGTTCGCGACGCCTTACGCCAAACGCGATGCGCTTGATGGCGAGACGGATGCCCTGCCCGCTGCCGATGCACTCGGTACTGCCGAATGGACTGGCGCTGACGCCAGCGCATCGCCCGCAGGCGGCGCGATCGGTGAACTTCCGCTGCTGATGTAAGCGGATTCATCCGATAAGAAAAAAAGGCGCCGGATGGCGCCTTTTTGATTCAATATTGAAGCATCACACCTTGTGAATATCGGTAGCCTGGATCGCCGCGTGATTGTCCAGAACGGCAAGCACCACACGGCTTCCACCCGACGCATCGCCGCCGTTGGTGTCGTAGTAAAGCGTGCCGGACGACTGGTCATAGGCAAAGTGCTGCGATGAATCGAGAGTGTGCGTAGCCGCATCATTGCCTGTGTAGATCGCCTCGTTCAGTGAACCGTTGCCCTTCCAGGAAACGCCACCGAACGCAGTCCCCAACAATTCGATAACATCTCCCTGACCGGCGCTTCCGCTAAAGTCGAGGATATGGTCGCCCAATTCGGACAGTGCATTGAACCGGAAGTGATCGCTTCCTGCGCCACCCTGAAGGATGTCGATTCCGTCACCCCCAATCAGCGTATCGTTGCCTCCGCCTCCGCGGAGAATGTCGTTACCGGGGCCTCCATTGAGAGTGTCGTTAGCGCTGGAGCCGATGAGGATGTCGTCGCCGGTGCCTCCCGAGAAATTAACTCCACCATAGCCATCTGCGACAATGAAGAAATCATTCCCTGACGTCGGACTGGTCGAGTTGTCGGTGTGCCTCTCGATCGTGACCTGCTCCTGCACCTGATTTGTGCCGTCGGTCACCGTGTAGGAGAACGTCGTCGTATCGTGATCGTGACCTTTCTCCACGGTGAAGAGAATATTTCCGTTGCCATCGAACGTCGCACCGTTGGTGAGCGAACCAGAAACGATCGATAGCGGATCGTTTTCGGGGTCGTGAAGCGTCGACAGCAGATCGCTGATCGGAATCGATATCTTAAAGTCATGCCCGCCGTCGTGCACGAAATAGTCGATATTTGTATTGTGCACCGCCGGCGGCTGATTGTTGGCGTCGAGGTTGATCGTCAACGTCGAGGATGAAGGATCGCCGTCACCGTCCATTAGCGTATAGGTGAACGTATCCGTGCCCGCGCCGTTGGCGGATGGATCGCGCGTATACGTGTAGTCACCATTCTCGTTGATGACGAGCGTGCCGTACTGACCCGCGACATGGAAATTGTGCGAGCTATCCGTCGTGGTCTCGGTGTCGTTATAGCCGACAACCTGAGCGATCTTGGCGCCATCCGCGCCCAGAACGTCGGCACCATCGGGATGAGTGGTGGAATCGCCGGTGATGACATTGCCCGTGGCCGTTGTGCCGGTTCCGGTCGAGTCAGTATCCAGATGTGCCGTCGGCACGTCGTCGACGATGTCGATCGTCAGCGTGGCTGTGCTGGTTTCGTGATCCGCATCGGTCACGACCACGTTGAAGCTGTCGTGCGTATTGTCGCCCGAGGTATTGGTCGCGAGAGTATAGACGTAGTCGATTTCGGTTGCCGAAATGCTGGTAATTTTCAAAGTACCAAGATGGTCCTGGCTTTCGAAAAGCTGCCCGACCGCAGTGACGGCAACACCGTCAATCGTGACCGTCGTCAGACCATCGCCTGGAGTGATGGCGATGCTGCCTGCATGACTGTTGCTGCCGTCTCCGGCATGAGAGCCCGCAGGCAGACCATCATGAGCCGGCAAGCCAGCCTCACTGACAGAGATTGCTTCTGCCGAAACAGTGGGCAGGTGATCGGTCGAATTGACGTTGATGATAAAGTCGCCATTCGCGAGCGTCAGCGGATCGCCGTCGGAATCCGTCACCGTCACGAACTGGGAGAAGTCGATCGAACGCAGCGTACCACCGTCAATTGGCTTGAACAGGTCGAAGGTCGCATGCCCGTCCGGTGACAGGGTTAGCGTGAATATCAGCTCGCCTCCGGCCATGCCCACGATCGTGTGCCCATCGGGCGATGAAATCGTGATCGGCGTACCGTTATAGGATGCTGGATCGACGGTGATACCTTGGGTGAAATGCACCTCCTGGGTGGCGAACGACGCAATCGACCATGTGCCGGGCGAGTCCGCACCCATGGACACGAGCGGTGTCAGGTCGACAACAGTCTCTACCTCATGCGGCGTGCTGGTGATCGTCGTGGTCGTTTCCGTGACCTGGAGATTGTCGATCACAACCCGCCCGCCAAGAGTCGAAGGCGGAATGATTTCGAGCTTCGAAAGCTGAACACTGCCGAAGTCCGGATCGGCAGCACCGTTGAAGATACTGTTGATGATTGCCGCCGGATTGCCGCCCACATTGTCTGCCGTGAAGGTTGCCGTTGCAATCAAATTTCCGTTCGCATCGTAACCCTTGAGGACAACGTCCGAAGATCCGGAATTGGCTCCGTAGAGTCCCAGAGCAATGCTGTTCAACGTGAACGTCGTGCCGCTGTCTGCGGTGAATACCAAAGTCGTCGCGCCGGGGTTCTGATCCGGACCCTGCAAATTGGAATTACCACCGAACGAGACGACCGCAATGCCCGTGCCGCCACTAGCATGAAGGTGAGATGCGCCCAGTCCCGTCGAACTGAAATCGAGATTCTGGGTCTCGACCGTTTTCAGCACAAACATGTCGGCTTCGTTCACGGACCCTGCCGCGATCTGGCCGGTGAGAACTGGAACGTCGTCATTGACCATCACGCTAAACGTTCCGGCAACATGATCGCCGTCGGAATCGGTCGCGGTGTAGTTGAACGTGAGAATGATGTTGTTCTCGTTGTTGCCGGCTGCCTGGTCGAGTGCGTCATGAAGAATAACGTGGAACGCTCCTGTCCCATCGTCCGACAACGTCACCTCAATCACGGTACGCGGATCGTCCGTGCCGTGCTGCGCGGTGCCGATCAGCTTCGTGCCATCCTGCGACAGCGCAAAGGTAATCGCATCGCCATGCGAGCTCAGAGTCGCGCCGGTCGGATCCGCCGCGCCGAAGATTCCAACGTGATTGTTGGTAAACGTGACACTGCGACCCACGCCATCCTGCGTGAAACCGGACGCGTCGCTGTAACTATCGGCGGTGTCGTAATTGTCGGCACCCCAGTTGATGTTGAGATAACCGGTCGCGGTTGCTTCATTGTGGTCGCCGGTGCCGTCGCGGTGATCGCTGTCCGGCACATTCACATCGCCAGGCTGGCTGTCGTGGTTGCCGGTGACGGCATCGCCAGCCACAACCCTCAGCCCGTCCTCGTCGACGACAGTCATCGGAACCAGGCTGACATTGTCGAGCAATGCCCCCCAGGTGTCCTGCGTACCTTCGCCTTGGAAGGAGAGAGTATCGTGGCCGGTGCCCACCACAAACACAGTGTACTGGTGCCAGACGCCTGCGGTCATTCCCGTCGAGTCGATCTCCTCAACGGGGGCTCCATTCCAGAGAACCTTCATACCGCTGCTGTCGTTGTCCGCAGCACCCGGCCGCACCGCATACCAGAAGGTCAGTTCGTAGGTCTGGCCCGCCTGCGTCGTCACCACCTGTTCGATGGTCGCGTTGGTCGGCGTCTGGCCGTTCACCTGTGCAGCGTCGTTGTAATTGTCGGCGCCATGCACATTCCAGTTGCCTGAGGCATCGGAATCCAGCTCGACCACCGAGTTGCCGTCTTCCGCTGTAATGCCGCTGACATTGCCGGTCTGAATCTCGAACGGAACGGTGCCGTGCGGCTGGCCGGTGCTGGGATCATACGAGGTCCAACCCGGAATCGAATGGTAGATTGACCATTGACCATTGCCGAGATCGTCATGCCCCTGCTCGAAGCTGCCATTGACGATCAGGTTTGCTGGCGTCGGGATAATGGCCGGGCCATCGTCGAGGAAATGGATCTGGCCACCAATCGAGACCGGCGTCGAGGTGACATGATCGCCGTCGCCGTCGGTGAATGTCACCGTGGCCTGCAACGCATCACTGTCCATCGACACGGAATCGTTCGGATCGTTTTTGTCCGGATGATGGATCGCGGTGTATTCTGCGATCGTCACGACGCCCGTGGTGCTGTCGAGCGAAATCGCGAACGCAATCGCGCCGTTGGATTCCGGATTGCCGCTGACACTTTCGCGGCCGATCACAAGGCCGTTTTCTTCATAGAGGAAGATCTTGTTGCCATCGGTCGCGGTGAGACCTGAATCCACGCCGCCGGAAGCGACCAGCAGTGCATAAGCCGGAGGCGTCGATCCCGGACCATCCGCGCCGTAGCTGCCAGACGATGAGACGACAGGCCCGCTGCTGTGGGCAATTTCGATCGGCGTGCCGAGACCCGCGAACGCGGCCGGAAGCGGCGTATTGGCCGCTCCCAGGCTATCGTCGGTGCCGGACTGGTCGCCCGCGCTCTCGTCGATCGTGAGCGTCACGTCCGTGGCCGCGACCACCGGATGCGGAACGTCGTCCTGAACGTCGACGGAGAAGTGGCCAGAGGTCGCGTCGCCGTCGCCATCCTTGGCAGTGAAGTCGAAAGTGAACTTCAAATCGGAGACGCTCGAAGGCAGGTCGTCGAGCGGCTGCTTGAGCGTGAAGTCATATGCGCCGTTCGGATTGTTCGCATCCTGCGACAGTACGACAGAGAACACGACATTTGCGCCATCGACCGCTGTCGGCGCGGTATCGCCGGTGTAGCCGACCAACGTAACCGAATCGAGCAGCGCGTAATGAACCGTCTCGCCATGCGAGGTCAGCGCTGCGGGAGAAACGGTATGTCCGTCGCTGTCCGCAATCGTGACGTTGTTGATCGCAGTCGCGAGATCGGTGAAGGACACATCGCCATGGGTCAGCGGCGCACTGCCGCTGTTCAGAACGATATTGTCAACTGCCACCGAGCCATTCGCGTTGATGTTATTAGGTGTAACGATCTGCAGCGAAGTCAGTTGGACGCCGTCCAGCAATGTTCCGGCAGCGTTGAAGGTGTTAGGCAGTGCCGCTGTGCCACCAAGGTCGGCGTTATTCATCAGGCCGCCGAGCTGCACGACCACCGTAATTTGCTGCCCGTGCGTATCCGTGCCGATCAAGGTCACGTTGTCGAACTGAGGACCGTTCGAGCTGGCATTGAGGCCCAGATCCATGCTGGTCAGCGTGAATGGACCGGCATTGGCAGTGATCGTAACCACCGAGCCGTAGAGTTGCCCGGTGTAGCCGGTCACATTCGCAACACCTTGATTGGACGCGAATGTGAAGTCACCAATGGTGTGCTGGAGCAATCCGTCCTGCTGAACGGTATTAAAATCGAAAGTATGCGGTGTGCCACTGCTTGCCGGAGCCGCGGGAGCTGCCGGTCCGTCGGCACCGAAGTGAATATCCAGCGAGCCATGCGCCGTGGCCGAAGACGAGGCGATGTTCGCTTCGCTCGTCGACTTGTCTTCCGGCGAGAGAATGACCGGGCTGTCGTCGTTGATGCTGACGGTGAAGTTCGCCGTGCCCTGGCTATTGTCGCTATCGGTCACCGTGGCGGTAACGGTAAAGGTCTTGTCGTCCTCATAAGAGGTCAACCCGGAGTTCGACGGATCGTCATGACCCGGGTGCGTGATCGGCTCAAGGAGCGTGACCTTGTAGTCCGCGCCCGTGTGATCCGCGCCCGTGACGGCAATGGTGAACACGACGTCGGTGACGTCGTTGCCACCATACCCGATCAGCATCTGGTGAGTAGAATCCCAGATTGTGTGGATGGCCGTACCGTCGAGCTTGGTGATACCCGAGGTATCAGCGGACAGCACCACCGACTGCAAGGAATCCGGCCCGAGCGTGTAGGAAATATGGCCCGTCGCTACCGTGGTTTCGTCGCCGGGAGCATGATCGTTATTGCCGATCACCGGGATGTCGTCTTCGTCGACGACCGCATTATTGCTGACGGAGACGTTGGTGACACCAACATCGGTCACGCCGAATGTAATTTGCCGGGTCACGGCATCGCCGTCGCCGTCGGTCACCGTATAGCTGAAGGTCTCGGTGACGGTCGTCGCGCTCGTCACATCGGCCGGCGACGTATAGATGAGATGACCGTTGTTATCGATCGATAGCGAACCGCCGTGGTCGCCGGCAGAGAACGTGATGCTCCCCAGACCATCGGCGCCAGCATTGATGTGCAATAAGGTAACCGCGACGCCGACATCGTGCGAACCGCTGCCTTCCGCGAAATTGTCGCCCGTGTAGTTGCTGGCAGACGGGCCGTCATCCTCGAAGCGAATTGCCGTCGAGATATCGGCACCCTTGGTGACATAATCGCCATCGCCATCAACAATGGTGACTTGAGCGGTCAGTGAGCCGCTGTTGAGATAGAGGCCCTCGTCGCTGCTCGTATGATCCGGATGCTGCAGCGAGACATACTGGACTACTGACACCACACCGGTGTGCGGGTCGATGGCGAATGCCACCGCGATGGAATCGAGGCTACCGTTGTTGTCGGAATCATAACGTCCGACTACCACGCCGTTTTCAACCGACAGCGAGATCGCATGGTTGTCCGTGGTGACGAGGCCCGAATTCACGTTACCAACAGTGAGCGAATAGGTCGTCGCTGCTGCAGCCGAGCCGCCCTGCGGGCCGTCGGTGCCGAAATCCGCGACGATATTGACCGCCGAGCCCGTACCCGTTGCGTACTGCGGAGCGCCGAACGCAGCATCGTGACCCGCGTCTGCGAGAGTGCCGCTGAACAGCGCGATCACCGCCGGGTCGGTGGTTTCGTTGGAATCGGAATCGTGCCCTGCCGTCTCGTCGATGACGATGGCATTGCCAACGTGAACGTTGGCAATGTATGTGCCCTGATTATCCGCCGTACCGGTTTCCCGGAATTCGAGAAGATTTGAGTGATCGCCCGATCCACCGATCAGTTCGAGCGAATAGGTCTGCATCGTATTGGTCGGATCGAGGTCGAATATCTTCTGACCGCCGAACCAGACCTCGAGATGCGCACTATCAGGGATCGGCGCGCCTGCCTCGAAAGTGAGCACATAATGGTCGCCCGCTTGCAGGCTGATCGTCTGTGAAATCTTGACGTCGCGCGAGGACGCATCGAGATCCACCATGTATCCGTGGGTCGACGAGTGCATGCCTTGGTAGCCGTCACCGACGCGCTCAAGCTGAACTGTCCCCGAGCCGTCATGACCGGTGCCGCTGGTGGAAACGGTCCAGCTTCCGGCCGTCCCGGACGTGTTGATGCCGCTGCCCGTGCCCCACTCGTTATTGTTCTCGACAAAACCGTCAAAGAAGAAGCTGTTTCCGGCATGATCCGGCGCCGTGACGGTGAGCGTCGGCCCATCATCCTGGAACTGAACCTTCAGCGAGACTCCTGACACGGCGCTGACGGAGTCGCCGTCAGAGTCCGTCAACGTCGCCTTGATGTGAAGATCGGTCGCAACCGTCACGATGTCGTCAAACGCAGCAGCGTCCGAGCCGGCGATCGGATTGTAGATTGGCTGATACTGAGCAATCCAGACATGGCCGTCGTGATCGACGTAGACCTTGAACACTTCGGCGCCATTGGCCGAGCCAACCAACGAGCCGTCAGCGGCGGTCGTCAGCAGGATGTGCGTGTGGTCGAGCGTCGTCAGGCCGGAATCAACGCCGGCGAAAGCCTTGCCGCTCGCGTCGGTGACGGCGAACGACCAGGTGCCGGGCTGGTCGGCACCGGCGTTGCCGGTAAACAGAGCGGTGAAATTCTGGCCGTTATCACTGACGAGAACACTTTCCGTCGACTCGGCATAACCAATCGCGCCAACCTTATAAATGACATTATAAGCGTCGGTGCCCGATGCAGGAGCCGCGACGTCATTCGCGGGATTGGGATCTCCCGCCGTGTTGATTCCGGCGCTCTCGTCCTCACTGATTGTGAAGGTCTCGGGGGTCGTTACGGTGTGTACGACCGGCGCCATGACAGTCGTTTCGACACCGGAGATATGGAATTTGTCGCCCGAGAAACTATTGGTGCCGTCATACTTGACGCCATCATAGTTGCTCACCTGAAGCAGATCGAACGTGTTGCCAGACGTGGCTGCATTCACCGTGATGACAGAGCCGGAATCGACACCGTCCAGAACATAACCGATCGGGTTCCCGCCCTGGAAAACCTCGTGAACATGCGTCGTCGGTTGGCCGTTCACCTCGAAGCTCAGCGCAACGAAGCTGCCGCCGCTCGTCGCATCAATAAAGACAACCGCGTTCTTGTTGCCGTTGACACCAACAGTAAACGAGACTGACGAGTGCGGATCAACGCCGGTGTAGGAGTTGTTGGCCTGCAGACCCGTCACGAAGTTCAGGTTCAGAACCTCAGAACTATTATCGATCCATTGATTGCCAACACCGATGTCATCACTATTCGTGTTGACGGTGTGTCCGGGGGCCGTCAGCAACAGGTTATGACTGTTCTGGTCACCCGTAATGCCGAGTCCAAGCGCGGTGACATTACCGGCCTTGACGTCAAAGTGTTCGGTAACGGACTCAATGGTCGTGGTGGTCGTCGTCGTACTGCCGACGTCGCGCGCCGAGACCACCGGAATGTCGTCCAGAACGCTAACAGTGAAGGTACCCTTGCCAAGGCTCACACTGTCGCCATCGCCATCGGTCGCTGTGATGTAACCGGATAGATCAATACTCAGGCTGTTTTCGCTGTTATCGCCGGGTTTTCCGTCGAGGCTCGGGTGATCCAGCTCCTTCAACAGGGTGAAGGTGTAGGATCCATCTGCACTCAGGGTGAGCGTAAAGACCTGATTTTGCGACGGATCGCTGCCGGTGAAGCCAACCAGAGTGCCGTTCACGACCTCTATGGAAATAGCTTGATGATCGGACGTCAGTCCGGTCGCTTGCGGTGTATCGATGGTTTTGAAACCAAAGCTGCCGAGCCCATCCGCACCGAAATTGATGAGCGTCGCCAGGCTGCCGAAGGCAGCCGAATTTGCGGTCGCCGAACCGGTACCGGTGACTTCGCTCGGAAGCAGAGGGACGTCCTTGTTAGCCCAGGACAGGCCATCCTCGTCGACCGCAGCCGTAATCTTGGCACCAACAATCAGCGTCGGACCGTCATCGTAGAACAGAATATGGCTGCCGATATTGGCCGTATCGGAGGCAACGTCACCGTCGCCATCGGTCACGGTGACAACTGCCTTGATTGCGCCGTCGGCCAGCGAGACTGTTTCGTTGTTGCTGTTGGTGTTGAATTCTTTCAGCGACAGATACTGCGCGATGTCGATATCGCCATTCTGTTCGATCGCGATAGCAAAGGCGATGGTGCCATGATCGTCGGCGCCACCAGCATCGCCAACTCGACCGACGATGAGCCCCGTAGCGGCATCTTCATACAGGTAGATCTTATGCCCGTCGGTGGTCTGGACGCCGGAATATACGCCAGCCGACGCAGCCTGCAACGAATAGACAACGGACGCCACTCCGTCGGCGCCGGCGTTGATCAATGGAATCACAACCGGCAATGAACCATGCGCGTAGGCAATCGCGGGCGAGCCCGCCACCGCATGCGCGATGTCGGTATCATTGCCGAGATCATTCCCGGCATGGGCGGCTTCAAACGCCGCGAAATAACCGCGCACCGTGCTGGAGGTCGTATCGTTCGGCGGCGTGCCGAGGAACCCGTCCTGTGAACCGGCGGACTCGTCGATTCCCACATAGGACAGCGGATTGGCCGACAGCGAGACCTGCGGAACGTCGTCGATGATCGTGACCTTGAACGCGCCATCGAGCGTGACGTGGTCGCCATCGCCGTCGGTGGCCTGAATCAGCGCACCGAAATTGATCGTGTCGTGCGACGAGTTAACGCCGTTATCCTGCAGCGTTGTATTTTCGTCCGCGGTCCCCGTCGGCGGCGTATCGTGATCGATCGCATCGAACAACTGCACGATGTAGTTGCCGTTCGACGACACATGCAGGTCGAGGATCACATGCGTGTTCTGTCCGCTACCGGTCGTCGCGATAAGATCGCCGGCAAATGGGCCACTGGTGGCAATCGCAAAGTGCAGGTCATTTCCGTGCGACGTCAAACCAAGGGCGTTGAGCGACGCCAGCGCGCTCGTAAGCTCGCCACCGGTGACGAACGAGAAACTGCCCTTGCCGTCAGCGCCAAAATTCACCAGGCCCGACAGCGAACCGGTCGTATAGGCCGCGCCCAACAGATCTGTGCCACCTGGAAAATCGGGGCTGGTGCCATGCGTCAGCAGATCGAAAATATTGTCTTCATTGACGGTCGCGGTCTGGGAAGCGTTCACCACCAGCACCGGACCATCGTCGAGGAACGTCACCCTGCTGCCGAGGTCCAGCGTCTGCGAGGTGATGTCGCCGTCGCCATCGGTCACCGAGACCGTCAGCGTCACCAGGTTGCCAGCCAGGTTGATACCTTCGTTGTTGCTGCTGGTATCAAGCTCGTGAACGGCGCGATCCTGCGTAAGCGTCGTGCTGCCGGTGGCAGCATCGACAGACAGCGTGAAGACCAGATAGGTCGAGTCGCCCTCGTGACCGGCTACGTAACCGGACACCGTATTGCCGCTCTGCGTCAGGACAACGGCCGTGTCGGTCGCGCTGTCGATCAGGTTGGATGAACCGGACACAAGGTTCAGCGCATAACTGACAGTCCCGCCATCAGCGCCCTGCACCACCGTGAACGCAGATCCAAAATCCTTCGTGTCGACTGTGTGGCCAAGACCCGGATCCGGCGTGGTGCCATTCGCCAGGAAGCTTTCATCGACCGTCAGCGTCGGCACCGTCTGGTTCACGGTTATCGAGGGCACGTCGTCCTTAATGTCGACAAGGATCGTCGCCGGGTTCGATGCGATATTGCTGTTGTCCGTCACGACAACCGTGAAGGAGTCGCCATTCGCGACTATATCGGCGCCGTTGTTCTGCGCGGGACTTTCAGTCACGGAGGTGTTGAGCGTGTAGGTGTAATGGCCGACGCCGGTGGCGGCGTCATAGTCTGTGATGACCAGCGTGCCGTGGCCGTTGGAGCCGATGATCGGCGACGCAGTTGTCGCCGTGACCAGATCGGCGATCGCGATCACGGTGCCATTGATGGTCAGACTTTTGATGTCGGCAAGTCCATCCACATCCGTCAGCGTGAACGTGCCATGAGCAACAGCGCTGCCATTACCGGCCGAGGTGCCACCCGGCTGCCCGGCATGCGCAACGATGCCCGCCTCATCCACGATATTGTGGCCGTTCAGGTCAACGCCCGCAGGCGTTATCGTGATTTCCGGCGCCGTATCGATGAAGCTGGACTGCGGCCCGAGCGGAAGGTTGACCTGGAAATTACCGAGTTCTTCCGGCCCGAGCAGCGGCAGAGGATTGCCGATCGCCAGCGGATCGACCGTCGGACTGTGGAAGTCGGCGCCGCTCGCCGGGCTGCCGCCTCCGCCTGCCGCCGGAAGCACCGACTGATCCTCTGTGATCGGAAACAGCGAAGCGAACTGATCGCCCGTGACGTCGTGGCCCGCGCCGAGATTGACATCGAGATTGGCGAGTGGCTTGCCCGTTGAATCGAAGAAAGGCTCGATGGTCACCGTCGAGTGGTTGTCGAACAGAACGATCAGTTTGGTGCCGACGTGCACCATCGTCATCTTTTCGTTCGCGACCGAAGAGAGATCGACTTTGGTTTTCTGATCGAAACCGAGATCGATAGTGATCGCCTGTTCACTCCCAGGCTTCACGACCGTTACAACTTTGAGAGGAACAGGGTTTTGAACAGGAGTGGTGTCAGCCTGAGCAATCCAGACGCGCTCGTTCATAAAATCCTCCCGGAAGCCGATGACGGCCCCCCGCAAAAAAATTAAGAAATCATTAAGCTGAATAATCCCTTTCTAATGATCCTGCGTCAAGGAAACGCCCCTTTCCGCCCCACGAATTGTCCAGTTTGGGTTAAGCCGGTCACACAACCTAAGGGCGACCTGGTCGTTAAGGTTCGTTAACTCCAGCTTGTTGTTGGCAGGGACTTCCGTTAGAAATCCCGGCGGGGGATTTCATCATGTTGATTCATCGCCTTTTCATTGCCTCGACCGCATTATTTGCCCTTGTTTTTTCAATCGCTTGCACGACGGCAACACCTGCCAGAGCGAATTGCGCGGACTTCGTCCTGAACTGTGACAATGGTCGCGACTATCCGTTCTGCCCGCGCGCGGTCAGTCCTGAGGGCGATGTCGTCACCGGCACCTTGAGCCTTGCGCCGCACAGCGCGGTCCGGATGCGGCTGATCCCAATGGGTGTCGGCTACCGGTATGCGGGCCGCGGCGTCTGGTTTGACGGCCTTCAGAACGAAGCGTTGCTCTTCCTGCGAAAGAACGCTTCCGTCTCCTGTACAGTGTCGCGCCAGACGCTGGACCCGAGCGCACCGGCCGTGCTCTATACGAAGGGTTGATCCCAGCCTCCGGTTACAGGGCAGGCTTTTCGGCGAGGAAGCGGAGCCAGCCCATCGGATGACGAAGGTTGTAATCGTCAACCCGCGCGCGATGTATTTTGGCGATCGGCACGCAACGTCGATCGACCTCACCGTACGCGACCTGATCCTTCACAGCCGCTTTCGCGACGACGTGACGGTGATTGGCGACCCGATCGACCTTCCCTTTGACGGCATCGCCTATGTCGCGCGGCCGATGGGTCATTCCGACCGCTTCTTTTTCCGCATGCGTCGCCTGCTCGCCACCATTCGCGCCATGGCGCCGGATGTCGTTTCCGTACAGGAGCATCTCGGCACGGCGAGCTACCTCGCCAAACACCTCAAAGCGCCGGTGGTGCTGCATCTGCATAACCCGATACGGCAGCCAAAGAACCCCATCGAGCGACGGTGGCGCGGAAATGCCTTCGTACCGCTTAGCGGGCTGATCTTTGTCAGCCGTGATCATGAGCGATCTTTCCGGGAGACATGGCCACAGGTCGCGGCGCCGCGCCACGTCGTACCCAACGGGCTCGACCTCGAGCAATGGCACCCTGCAGCAAGCCGTCAGAAGGTGGTTCTGGTGGTCGGCCGCGCCGTCCCGGAGAAAGGCATCCTTGAGGCCGCCGAGGCGCTTGCCGCGACCCTGCCCCGGCACCCGGACTGGCGGACCGTGTTCATTCTCAGCGCGGTGACGTCACATCCCGATTACGTGGCAGATATCCGCCGCGTGCTGGCACCGCTCGGGCAACAGGCCGAACTGCTGACCGGCCAGCCTTTCATGGTCGTGAGGGACTGGAGCGAAAAAGCAGCCATCGCCGTGGTCTCGTCCCATATCCGCGAGACCTTTGGGCGCACCGCGCTGGAGGCCCACGCCGGAGGCGCTGCCGTGATCTCGTCGGGCAATGGCGGCCTCCGGGAGGTCAGCGGCGAGCACGCGCTCTATCTGGAGCGCATCGGGGCGCCAGAGATCGCCCGCGCCGTGGAGCGTCTGATCCGCGATGAGGGCGAACGCCAGCACCTCGCAGCGGCAGGACACACCCGCGCGCTGGCTCAGTTCGATATCCGCGCCACAGCGGCGGTTCACGATGCGATGATCAAAAGCCTCATTTCTCAATGAGAAAGGGCGAGATGTTTATATTTGAGATGAACTTTACGGGCTGCTGAGACGTCTTGTTCCCGCATCTTCCGGGGAGGGTACCGAGTCTGTCGCTTCCGCGACGCCCACGGGCTGCGTATCAAGACCAGAGGGCAATGAGGAGTACGCGCCAGAGGGCACAAAAAATCAAAGTATTTTCAATTAGATATATGGTCGGGGCAGGAGGATTCGAACCTCCGACCTGCGGTACCCAAAACCGCCGCGCTACCAGGCTACGCTATACCCCGAGACGCCAGTGGTTACACCGTTCGCATCACCCCAGCAAGGTATCGGACGGGATCTTAATTGCGTCCGAACAGCGGTCCCGCGACCCGGTCGCCTGGCGCGATGCCATCCTTCCGTGCAGTTCCAGCCACCACCTCCAGCACTGCCTTGACCGGCCCCCCAGAGGAGATGATCCGCTCCGACAGCGGCGTGGTGTTTTCCGCGATCCGGAGTATCCGGCCGTCGGCCCGGATGAAGATCATATCGAGAGAGACATAGGTGTTCTTCATCCACATCGAAACGTTTTGCTCCGGCGAAAAGTCGAACAGCATGCCCTGCCCGTCAGGCAGTTCCTTGCGGAACATCAGGCCGCGCTCGCGCTCTTCCGTAGTCTTCGCCACCTCAACGTTGAAAACCTTCACGCCGGACTTAGTGACGATCTCGAACGTCTGCATATCCGCTGCCCGCGCGGAGCCCGCAGCGGCAATGCAGCCAAAAGCGAGCGCCAACAAAGCCACGGCCACCCGCCCCGCTCTCAATCCGGAAATTCCAAACGTCATCGGCCGCCTCGATTTCTACCCCGCGGCCCAATAGCAAATCGCCCGGCGGGCGTCAGCCTTCGCGTCATCACGTTGGCGTGGATGAAGATGCCAGACGGCTGCACAGCGTCTGCTTGCGCGGAGCGCTGGAAATACAATCAACAGGAATGGATGAAGCGGAGGGCCGTTAGTGCGACGACAGTCCGCCCGCGCCGACCTCTGGCTGGATCTCCGCAGCCATCATGCCCTTGGACCCGGGCCCATAGCGTACCAGCACGTATTGGCCGGGACGCAGTTCGGTCATGCCGTAGCGGCGCAGCGTTTCCATATGGACGAAAATGTCCGGCGTTCCCTCGCCACACGACACGAAACCGAAGCCGCGCAGGCGGTTGAACCATTTCACTTGGGCACGCTCCAACCCGCTCGTCGGCGTCACGCTGACATGGGTACGCGGCGGCAGCATCTGCGCCGGATGAATGGCGGTCGATTCATCCATCGAGAGGATGCGGAAAGCCTGATAACCCTTGTGCCGCTGCACGCATTCGCACACCAGGCGCGCGCCTTCATAGGCGGTCTGGAAGCCATCGCGCCGCAAGACGGTGACATGCAGGAGAATATCCGGCCAGCCATTGTCAGGAACGATGAAGCCGTAGCCCTTCGAGGCGTCGAACCATTTGATGACACCGCTCAATTCGACAAGGTTGGCAGCCGCGCCATCCTCCAGTCCCGCGAACGGATCGGCGCTGTTGCGGCCCTGCGGCGCGGCAAACTCCTGCGAGCCAAGCCGCGATGCTGAACCACCTCCGAGCTGTTGCTCGATAAGCCGTTTGGACTCGAAATTGTCCGTCCCCATGACCCCGGGCCCCACGCTGCCAGACCATGTGTTGCAGGCCCGGCTGGATTGCGCTCATCGATGGAAGTTCAACGACGATGCGACGCGATTCGCGTAAGGGAACGATAACATTCCGAGTCAGGCGGAAAAGCCCAAAATCGAATCCGGCAGAAGCTATGAACAGCTTGCCCGCAGCGAATCGATCCGATCTCTCGAAATCCGCCAATCAGGTGCGTCATCGTCGCATTCGTTATCCAATTGACCAACAACGGAATTGGAACCGAAAAACCGCGCGGGCGTTGATGCCGCGGAGGTGGCCATGCCTTATGCACTCTTTACGAACGGCGAGCAGATCAGCAAAGCTTATCGATCGGAGGAAGAAGTCTGGAGGAAAGCCGAGGAAGCAGGCCTTGTCGTCGATCTTCCCTCCGATGAGGAAGAGAAAAAACCCAAGCAGGTGCTCGACGAAGGCTACCACATACAGCCCTGCCAACCCGATCAAGCCGAGGATCAATCGGCCGCCGCACTGGATACGGAGTTCGAGCCGCTCCGGCATAAGCGCTTATCATCCGCCCGGTAACGGCCTGTTGGCGCAGCACACAATTTCATCATTTTAGTTGAACTGGCCTGGAACGAACCTCCAGCACATGCGTTGACTGCATGAAGCTCTCCCCCAAGCTTCATTCCCCAAGCCCTGCCCAGTCCCCGCTGGCAGGGCTTTTTCATGGGGCTCTTCAATTGAAGACTGCCGCGCTATAAAACCGAGCAATCCCTTCAACTGGAATTTTCACATGCGCTATCTCCACACCATGCTTCGGGTCCGTAACCTCGATACCGCGCTCAAATTCTACTGCGATGCGCTGGGATTGAAGGAATCTTACCGCACGGAGAATGAAAAAGGCCGTTTCACTCTGGTGTTTCTCATGGCGCCGGAAGACGAAGCGCTTGTGAAGCAATCGCCGGGGCGTGGTGCACCGTTTGTGGAATTGACCTGGAATTGGGATGAGGAAGCCTACGGCGAAGACCGTTTCTTCGGCCATCTCGCTTATGAGGTCGACGACATCTATGCGACCTGCGAGCGTCTTTCCAAACTCGGCATTGTCATCAACCGCCCGCCACGCGACGGCCAGATGGCCTTCATTCGCTCGCCCGATCTGCACTCGATCGAGCTTCTGCAGAAAGGCAACGCGCTGCCGCCGCAGGAGCCGTGGCTGTCGATGAAGAACACCGGCCACTGGTGAACACCCGCGTTTCAGTTACGGAACTTGCATAACGGCCACCTGTTCTCCTGACATCGAACGATCAATCGAGGAGGACGATAATGGGACGCGGGCTGTTGCTGTGGCTGTTGGGTGTGCCGATTCCGGTAATTATTCTTCTGTGGCTGTTTTTCGGCCGGTAATAAAAAGCCCCGCACACAGGCGGGGCTTTTTTTACATCATAGCTTGCGGCAGTCGGCGGAGCCATCGAGGAATTTCACGAGAGGGCTGGTGTTCGCATGCATCACGCAAAGCTCGGCGTCCTTTCCCGCCGGCACCGGACCGGTGCAGACGATTCGCGGCTTGTCGTCGTAGGTCGCAGTCTCGAACGCACACGTCGCGCGACACGAAGCTTCGCTGTTCAGCGGGTTGGTCACGGAGACGATCGCCGATTTCGCATCGGGCTGGATCAGGCAGCGCACCGTCGCGACTTCCGCCAACGATGGGAGCTGCCCGACAATAAGGAAGGCTGCCGACACGGCCATCACGAGACCGGCGATTTTCAAACGAGGAAGAAACAGCATAGCCCGCTCTATCAAAGCGCGCGCGAGGCCTGCAATCGGCACATCGTGTGGCATTCTGGAAATTTTGGCGCGCCATTCAGAATAAAACTGCGAACTCTTATATTATTGAAATTGCTATATAATTTTTCGCCTCTACCACCCATAGGGAAGTGTTTGTGTCTGCGACGTTCTCCGGTGCACAGGTTGCTGTGGTTGCACTCGCCGGTGCTGCACTTTCCGGGACATCCCGAACATGCCTTGAGCAGCACCGAACATAGTCGGGCGATCGTCCATGAAAGCGCTCATGAACACCATGGCGATAGGCCAGGTATCCCAGGCGCCGGAAAACCAGCATGACGCCATAGCAAGCGCGCCCGCGATGAAGATCGGGGCGCGCTTGTTCATGACCTTGCTCTCGGTCAGTTCGCCGCCGCCGAGTAGCCGGCTTCTTCGAGCACCTGCAAGATCGCCGCCTGTGTCGCGGTCGTTTCGACCTTGACCGCACGCGCGGTGGGGTTGGTCTTGACCTTGGCGTTGGGATCAACCGACTGGATCGCCTTGGTGACCGATCTGACGCAACCGCCGCAGGTATCAGATAGCCTGATCGCTGGTCTTGTATTGGCCCATCATGCCGGCATCCTCGTGCTCAAGCGTGTGACAGTGAAACATGAAGGGCGCGCTTGCGGCCCGCTGCGTAAAGCGCACGAGAATTTCGACAGGCTCCTGTACCAGCACCGTGTCTCGCGGCCCGCTGTCATTTATTGCGGGACGCGAGCCCGCGCGGCTCAGCACCTGAAAATGCACACCATGCATATGGAAGGGATGGATCATCATCTCGCTCGAGACTTGCCAGATCTCGGTGTCGCCGAGACGAACCGTCTGGTCGATTCGATCCATGTCGAAAGCGCGGCCATCAATACCGAACGAACCCATGCCGCCGCCCATCATTCCGCGACCCATGCCGGGACCCATTCCTCCCATCATGCCCCCGCGCCCCATCATGCCGCCCATTCCCATGGTCAGCCGTAGTTCACGGCGGCGAACGGCGCGCGCGGAATCGAGGCGCTCGGGCTCAACGAGGCGCTCGGGAATGGCCCGCTTTGGGGAAGGAGTGCCCGCCTGCGGTTCGAGCCGGACAACCGTAGTCGGGCCATCAAGTGGCTCACCCGCGCCGCCCATCATCCGCATCATGCCTGCGCGCAGGGTCGGATCGAGATCGGTGCGGAGCGCGACCGCGCGCCCATCCGAAAGGTCGACGAGGATCTCGGCCCGCTGTCCCGGTGCAAGCCAGAGCGAGCGCCGCTCGACCGGACGCTCCAGCAGACCACCATCGGTTGCGATCCAGTGAAAGGCGCGGCCATCCGAGAAGGACAGATCATAGACGCGGGCATTGGAGCCGTTGAGAAGGCGCAGCCGCACGAGGCCGGCCGGTACACGCGCAACAGCATTTCTGGTCCCGTTGGCCAGTACGGTGTCGCCGCGCTGGCCGGTCATGATCGTCATCGGAGACTCAGGATAGAGAAGCCGCCCCTCGCTGAAGACCTTGTCCTGCAGGATAACCGGAAGATCGTCGACGCCGTATTCGGAGGGGAGTCCAAGCGCGCGCTCGGCATCATCAGCAAGGATGATCATTCCGGCAAGTCCGCCATAGACCTGCCGCGCCGTCACACCGTGCGGATGCGCGTGATACCAGAGCGTCGCCGCAGGTTGATCGACCGCAAGGCGCGGCCGCCAGGTCGCTCCGGGCTGGATCATCTGATGCGGACCTCCATCGGCTTCCGCCGGGACGAGGAGCCCGTGCCAGTGCACGGCGGTGGCATCGCGCATGTCGTTGGTGACCGAGACTTCGACCTCGTCGCCGCGATGGAGCCGCAACGTCGGGCCAAGATAGCTTCCGTTAAAGCCGCGTGTGGCGGATTCGCGTCCTGTGAAAAAGGGCGTGCGACCCTCCTGGGCTTTCAAGGTAATGCCATTCGCTTGCCGCCGCGCATCGATGATCTCGGGGATGCGGAGTGGATTCGGCTCGGCGGCTTCGAGCCGCTGGAGACGCGAGCCAGCCGCCACAGAAGCGCCGGCGACCGCGCTACCGACGAGGAATGTACGTCGTGTTGTGTTGGCCATTGTTGTCTCCCGCCCGAAAGCCTGCAAGCTCCGAACTGTCGTCACCGCGTCATCTTGACTGCGCTGCTCCTATATCGCCTGAAGCCCGCGCATCACATCGGATACTTACACGCCGAACTGCCCCGTGAGGCGGTGCTCCGCCACGCTACTGCTGCGGCAGCGATCCTCCGGAGCCCTGCATGAAGGACTGCATCTCGTCAAAGGTGAGGCGACCATCCTTGTTGGAGTCCATTGCCTTGAAGATGCGCTCGTGAGCCGCCTGAAACTCTTGCAGTGACACAGTCCCGTCACCATCGGCATCCATCAGAATGAACATGATGCGCATCATGAAAGGGCGGCCCATCATGCCCATCGGCGCCGGCACACCACCTCCTATTCCCCGCTGCCCCATCATGCCCATCATATTGCCTTGCCCCATCATGCCTCGTTGGCCGGCCATGCTCCCCTGACCCGGGACCTGCTGCTGCGTTTGCTCCTGGCTCGGCCGCTGCATCATCGGACTACCGACACTTTGCTGCGCAATTGCGGATGTAGCCGCACCGGCCAGAATAAATGCAGAGGCGGTAAGAACAAGAACATGCGTTCGCATCTCAAATCTCCTTCTGAAACCCCACAGCCTTAATTGCATTTTGGAAGATCAGTTCCGGGCGAGCAAGATTTCTCTCCTGCCCGCTCGCCACGTTCGGACGCCGCTTGCCCTTTCATGGAAAGCTCCTGTTCAGTTGAACTTTGCCTGCGACAGGGGTGATGATCTGCCCGCATCTTTCGGTTCGCTCGGAATGGAGATAACGGATGTGCCGGTCAGCAGCGGCTGGCCGGCGATCCAAAGCGCAACGACGGCTCCGATCAGCGCCAACGGCCCGTTGCCCATGATAATCATAATCAGCGCCAGTGCAGCGGAGCGATACCTGCGCTCATTTTGAGCCTCCTTCCAAGCCTATCGTATTCATCGCCGATCCGCGTCCTGTGAAAAAGGACGTGCGACCCTCCTGGGCTTTCAAGGTAATGCCATTCGCTTGCTGCCGGGCATCGATGAGCTCAGGGATACGAAGCGGGTTCGGTTCGGTGGCTTCGAGCCGCTGGAGACACAAGCCAGCCCCCGCGGCCACGCCGATTGCGGCGGTACCGGCGAGGAAGTCACGTCGTGTCATCTGAGCCATCGTCATCTCCGGTCCAGGAGCTTCTAAGCTCCGAAATGCCGCACCAAGCCGTCGAGATCACACGAGCGCTGCCGATATGTGGCCGATGCCGGCCTCGACGATCAGCGCGGTCACTACATGCCGAGGCCAAAGATGGAGTGCCCAACGAGACTTTTCAGACGTGTTACGTTCGGCTCCGGTGTCCTGGCCCCCGCGATCCCCAGGCCCATGCCTGGCATCATCGCGAAAAAGGGCAGGACGAGCAGCACCAGCACGAGGATCATGGGCGGGGCAAAGCTGGGAGCCTGCAACCAACCAGCGCCCCAGATCGCGACAAGCAGCAGCCCGTACCCGGCGCCGATGACATAGTGAAAGATCCATCCAAGCGCATGTTCGCCAAACACCGGGTCCGCCTGCTTCAGATCGGGCTGGACGAACCGGCCTTCGGGCATATGACCGACCCAGCGGCCCACCATTGCCCAGTTGATCGCCGGCACATCGAAGGCGCGCTGCATGAAGGCGGACCACAGATCCAGAACTACTGTGCCGCCGATACCGACAATCGCTGCCGTCAGAACGATTTCTATTGCCTCAGTCATAAACTCATCCTCTCACAAGAAAAACGGTGTTCCATGGGGGTTCAAATCTCGCGGTCATTGTCGAGACATCGCGCACCCTGTGCTGAAGCAGCCATCACTGCTTAAACCAGATGTGCGCGCCATCGGACCGACTGAGCGCGGAAGTCCTTGCTATGCGGGCGTGTCAGGCCGACTTAACGAGAGACCGGACTAACAGGACGACCAGGGTCAGGATGCCCCCGAAAAACAGGACCATCGCGATCGGCCCGAGCGCCATCAGCCATCCCATTTCAGTCCACATGGCCGTCATGGGATGCGCCCCTTGGAAACCGGAATACATTAGGGACGATTGGGAACCGTAGGTATGGAACGAAATCATTGTCGCGAGGCTGACGAGCAGTGCGACAGTTGCAGCGGTGACGAGTTTTGCGTTCTTGGTCATGGTTTTCTCTTCTCCAAACAGACAGCGGTCATCTCCGCTGTTCGCTGGCCATTTGCTGTGGAGGATGTCACCCAAGTTTGCCGGTGAACGCGCCCAATTGTGACAAAGTGTGCCGGACGCGTCCTTGGACACATTTGGTTTCATCTTTTGCCAGCAAAGGCACCGCGGTTCGGCTATGGCTAATTCATGCAAGGAAACCCGCATATTCTCGTCGTAGACGACCATCGCGAAATCCGCGAACTGGTTTCACGCGCGCTCGTCAGAGAGGGCTTCCGCGTCAGTGTTGCCACCGACGGCAGGGAGATGCGCAAGGTCATGGCCGACGCCCGCATCGACCTCATCATTCTAGACCTGATGCTGCCCGGTGAGGATGGACTCACACTTTGCCGAGCGCTGCGCGCCGAATCGAACATCCCGATCATTATGTTGACCGCGAAGGGGGATGAGATCGATCGGGTTGTCGGTCTCGAGGTGGGAGCCGACGATTATATCCCCAAGCCCTTCGGCAGCCGCGAACTAATCGCCCGGATCAGGGCGGTCCTGCGCCGGACTCGCAACGACGATGCTCCGGATCGCACCAACCGCTCCGCTGGCTATCGTTTCGACCGCTGGTGGCTCGACACCGGGGCGCGTGAATTGCTTCGCGAGGATGGCGTCACGGTGCCTCTCAGCACCGGCGAGTATGATCTTCTCCTAGCGCTGGTCGAGCGTCCTCAGCGTGTCTTGAGTCGCGACCAGCTCCTGGACCTAGCTCGAGGCCGGGCAACGAGCGCATTTGACCGCAGCATCGACACCCAGGTCAGCCGCCTACGCAAGAAGCTGGAGCTAAATCCCAACGAACCGACGATTATCAAAACGGTTTGGGGAGGCGGCTATCTGTTCGCCCCCGAGACAAGCAGACAATGAGGCGCTTCATTCCCCGCGGCCTGTTCGGCCAGACTCTGTTCGTGCTCCTGGCCGGGCTCGTCGTCTCAAACCTGGTCGGCTCGTGGATATACAGCATGGACCGCGGCCAAATCGTGCGTGCGGTCGGCGGGGTCGTGATCACCCAGCGCATCATAAATCTGACTCGCTTGGTGCGGGATGCACCCCACGAATGGCGTGCGCGCATCGTTGCGGCCTCCAGCGATCAGACATTCAATGTTGCACTGGCCACCAAGCCGCCACAGACGTCGGTGACCGAGGCCGATGCGCCGGCGGCCGAGGCGCTAAAGCAGCTTCTGGCCGAGCAATTGTCTGCCGATGGCAGCGTCGCGCCGCTGGTTTCGGTCTCGCAGCCGCGCGGCATGATGGTGGGCCTTGCCCAGCGGATGATGGACCGGAATCCAATGATGCGAGGGGTTGGCGGCCTGGGGCCTCTTGCAGGCTTTCGGGAGTTGCAGGTCGCCGTTCCGATGCAAGATGGACAATGGCTCACCTTTGTGACCGTCCTGCCGGAAAGCGGCAGAGCCTTTTCGCTACGCTTCCTTGTGTCCATGGGGATCATGGCGCTGATCACCCTTCTGGTGACGCTCTGGGTCGTGCGCCGGGTGACGGCGCCGCTGACGGCTCTGGCCCAAGCCGCTCAGCGGCTCGGCGAGGATCTCAATGCACCGCCGATGCCCGAAACAGGGACGGTCGAGACCCAACAGGCGGCACGTGCCTTCAATGTGATGCAGTCGCGCTTGCGCCGCATGATCGACGATCGCACGAAGATGCTGGCTGCCATTTCCCATGATTTCCGTACGCCGCTGACGCTGCTGCGGCTGCGGGTAGAGAGCGTCGAAGATTCGGCCGAACGCGAAAAGATGTTGTCGACCATAGCGGATCTGGACTCCATGGTTGCTGCAACGCTGGAGTTCGCGAGCGGCAGCGCACAACGGGCGCCACGCCGACTTACCGATCTCACAGCCCTCATGGCGAGCATAACGGACGACCTCGCCGATAGCGGCCTCCCGGTGAGCACGGATGCGGCCCAGCCAGTCATCTACGAATGCGATCCAGCGAGCCTCAAGCGCGCGCTAACCAACCTGATCGACAATGCAGTGAAATATGGTGGCAGCGCCACGGCGACGATCCGCGAAACCGCGGAGGGGATCGAGATCACGATCGACGACACCGGCCCTGGAATTCCCGAGGAGGAACTCACGCACGTCTTCGAGCCGCTCTACCGCCTGGAAAGCTCACGCAGCCGGGAAACCGGGGGGATGGGATTGGGGCTTGCGATCGTCCAGTCGATTGTTCGTGCTCATGGGGGTCGGCTCACCCTTTCAAATCGACCCAAAGGGGGGCTCCGCGCCTTGGTAGCTCTCCCCAAGAGGAAAATTGGCACGGGTCACAACAGCCCGGGAAAGTCGTCCGCAGGAACGTGAACTCGCCTTTTGTTGGACCAAACCACCCATTCGAGGGTGGAGTATTCGACGGCCTTGGACGGCACTGTGGGTGAAATATAGACGAGACCTGCTTCCGGCTCTGCCGAAACGAGCCCGCACAATGTTGCCGCAAGTCTGAGAAACGTAAAATGGGGAGCATCGCTCGACCCTCGAAGCCAACCCCTGAGAGGGGTGACGCGCCATTCAGAATAAACCTGCAGAGGGACGCGCCGAACGCAGGTCCTTGGCTGATGTTCTAGAATATTATAGTGGGGTATATTATATTGCGGGCCGAGAGGGAGAACCGCATGTCGCATACGACCCGCGAGAAAACAAAGTTGCTGAACCGCGTGCGCCGCATTCGCGGCCAGATGGAAGCCGTCGAGCGAGCACTCGAAGACGAAACCGGCTGCGCCGAGGTGCTGCAACTGATCGCTGGCGTGCGCGGCGCCATCAACGGCCTGATGGCCGAGGTGGTCGAGGATCACATCCTGCTGCACGTCGCCGACCACGATCTGGACCAGGAGCAACGCAACGAAGGCGCCGCCGAGCTCATCGATGTCGTGCGCGCCTACCTCAAGTAACAACGGAGTTTGTCATCATGGCAGTTCAGGACGCAGCCCATCGTCAGACAGTGAACGATACCATCGAGGCGCGACTGATCGCACCGGCGGCCGGGGCGCATCATCACGATGACCATGATCACCACGACCATGAACATGACCATGATCACGACCATCCCTTCGAATGGCTCGAAGCCCTGCGCATCGCCCTCGTCGCGATTGCAACTGCGGCTGTGTGGTTCAGGGTCTGGGAGCCGTTCTCGGCGGTCAGCATCATCGGCGTCGTTGGCCTGCTGATCGGCGGCTGGCCCATCCTCAAGGAAGCCTTCGAAAACATCGTCGAGCGCCGTATGACAATGGAGCTGTCGATGACGATCGCAATCGCTGCGGCCGCCGCCATCGGCGAGTTCTTCACCGCGCTCGTCATCACCTTGTTCGTTCTGGTCGCTGAGGTTCTGGAGGGCCTGACTGTCGGCCGTGGCCGCAAGGCGATCCGCGATCTTCTCGAGTTCTTGCCACGCGAGGTCTCGGTGCGCCGCGCCGGATCTATCCGGTCAGTCTCGGCGGAGGAATTGTCGGTCGGCGATGCCATCCTAGTCGCGCCCGGCGGCCGCATTCCTGTCGACGGGACCGTGCTCTCAGGTCATTCCTTCGTCGACGAATCCCGCATCACCGGCGAATCCATGCCCGTCGAGAAGACGGCCGGCACTCACGTCTTCGCCGGCTCCATCAACCAGTCAGGTGCGCTGGAGGTTGCCGCCGAACGGATCGGCCGTGACACGAGCTACGGCAAGATCATCGAGGCGGTTGAACGAGCCGAAAAATCCCGCGCCCCGGTCCAGCGTCTCGCGGACCGTCTGGCCGGCTATCTCGTTTATTTTGCGCTCGGCGCCGCTGTCCTGACATTCCTGATCACGCGCGACATCTACTCGACGATCTCGGTCATCATCGTCGCCGGCGCCTGTGGCATCGCCGCCGGCACGCCGCTCGCCATTCTCGGCGGCATCGGCCGCTCAGCCCGGCTTGGCGCTATCATCAAGGGCGGCGCGCATCTGGAGACCCTGGGCCATGTCGATACCGTCGTGCTCGACAAGACCGGTACACTGACCTTCGGGCACCCGGAAGTGCAGCAAGTTGCCCCCGTCGCTGGCACAACTGACGATGAGCTTCTCGACGCTGCAGCCACGGCCGAGCTGCGTTCCGAGCACCCACTCGGCAAGGCGATCGTCGCCTATGCCCGCAGCCAAGGCCGCAACGTGATCGAGCCAACAAGCTTCGCCTACACACTAGGCCGCGGCATCGCGACCAAGGTCGCTGGCGCTACCATCTTGGTCGGTAATCAGATCTGGATGACGGAGAATGGGATCAGCGTGCCCACCGCCCCTGGTCAGGACGTCGCGACGGGCTCCGAGATCCTTGTCGCCCGTGATGGCCGCTTGCTGGGCTCCATAGCGGTCGCTGACACCGTCCGCCCCGAAGCCAAGCGCGCTATCGAGGGCTTGCATCTAATGGGTATCCGGACTGTTTTGCTGACCGGCGATGCGCGCCACGTCGCAATGGCTGTCGGCTCGGCCCTTGGTATTAAGGACATCGAGGCTGAACTGCTGCCCGAGGACAAGCTGGCGCGCGTCAAAGCGCTCGTTGCGCAGAAACGTAAGGTCGCCATGGTCGGCGATGGCGTCAATGACGCGCCTGCGCTCGCCGAAGCCAGCGTCGGCGTTGCCATGGGATCGGGCACCGATGTCGCCCAAGAAAGCGCCGACGTGGTGTTGCTGGGCAACGATCTCGAGCGCTTCGTCGAAACGCTTGCCGTTGCCAGAAGGACAAGGGGCATCATCTGGCAGAACTTCGCCGGCACCATCGGTGTCGACACAATCGGCATTGTGCTCGCCGCCTTCGGCTTCCTCAACCCGCTGCTTGCGGCAGGCATCCATGTCGTCTCGGAGCTGGTGTTCATCCTCAACTCCGCCCGGCTGCTGCCGACGCCCGAGAAGACGGTCGAAGCCCCACCTCGACTCAAGCCTGAAGCCGCAAAGGCTTGAGCTATGGCAATCGAGTCGCCCTGCACCGACGGCTGCAAATTCAACCGCAAGGCCGACATTTCCGAGATTCTTCGCTCGTCGATACGTGCACCAGAAGCTTCGTACCCTATTGTCGATGCATCCTAGAGCACCGTTCGTCGCAGCAGTTGAGCATTGATGGCAACGATGACGGTGCTGACCGACATCAGCACGGCTCCGACAGCGGGCGAAAGTACGATGCCCACTGGTGCCAGCACGCCGGCGGCCAGCGGAATCGCCACGATGTTGTAGCCAGATGCCCACCAAAGATTCTGTACCATCTTCTGGTAGGTCGCCCGGGAGAGAGCAATGATGCGGGGCATGTCACGTGGATCGCTACGAACCAGCACGACATCGCCCGCCTCCACCGCTACTTCAGTCCCTGCGCCGATTGCGATTCCAACGTCAGCCGCCACCAACGCCGGCGCGTCGTTCACGCCGTCGCCGACCATGGCGACGCGTTTATTCTGCTGCTGCAATTCCTGAATCTTGGCGACTTTATCTTGAGGAAGCACTTCGGCGAATACGGTATCGATCCCCAGTTCCCGACCGACAGCATCCGCCACCGCGTGAGCATCGCCGGTCAGCATGACCACCTCGATACCCTGTGCATGCAGCTGGCGTATCGCTTCCGCGGACTCTGGGCGTACTGCATCCGCGACCGCAAAGGCTGCAAGCGCCTGCCTATTCTCAACCAGGTAAACGACGCTCTGCGCGTGTTGGGCTGCCTCGGCGGCGAACGATTCGATCTCGGCGGGCACCGCAATCTGGTCGCGACGTATTAGATTTGGACCACCAACCGTTAGCCGACGCCCGCCAAAGTCCGCCTGCACCCCATGGCCCGGGAGGGCCTCGAAGCCGGTGACGCGCGGGACCGTGAGGCCCCGTTCGGTCGCGCTGGCGACGATGGCTTTGGCGACCGGATGTTCCGCGTCCTGCTCGACGCCAGCGGCGAGGCGCAAAGCTTCATCTTCTTCGAAACCTTTGGCTGCACGCGCCCCGACGACACGGTGTTCCCCAAGTGTGAGCGTGCCCGTCTTGTCGAAAACCACTGTGTCGAGCAAGCGTGCCTCTTCCAGGCCTCGGCGATCTCGAACGAGGAGGCCATTGCGGGCGCCGATCGTCGTGGAGATCGCGATGACCAGCGGGACGGCAAGTCCGAGTGCGTGCGGACAGGCGATGACCAGGACCGTGACGAGTCTCTCCACAGCATATGCCGGCTCGGCCCCGAGAATCAGCCAGACAATGAAAGTCACTGCGCCGACGCCGAGCGCTATGAGAGTGAGCCAGTACGCCGCCCGATCGGCAATAACTTGCGCTCGCGAGCGCGACGTTTGGGCCTGTTCGACCAGCCGCATAATTCCGGCAAGTGTCGTCCGCTCACCGGTGCCGGTCACTACCACGCGTAGCGACCCTTCGCCGTTTACCGTACCGGCAATGACACGATCCCCGGCGGCTTTCAGAACCGGCCGCGACTCGCCGGTGATCATTGACTCGTTGACATTACTGCGGCCTTCGCGCACCTCACCATCAGCGGGAATGCTTGCGCCGGGCCTGACGAGCACCAGATCTCCATCTACTAGCGCCACGAGCGGCACGTCTTCCGTATGCTCCACACCATCCGCACTCCGCGTGATGCGCACGGCATTGCCTGGCAGCAGCTTGGCGAGTTCAGCGAGGGCGCCTTGCGCCTGATTTATTGAGCGCATCTCGATCCAGTGACCGAGGAGCATGATGGTGACGAGCGTCGCCAACTCCTCCCATAGCGGCGTTCCTGGGAAGCCCAACGTCACCGCGATACTGAAGACAAAAGCAACGCTGATCGCCAACGCGATCAGGGTCATCATGCCTGGAAGGCGGGCTCGCAGCTCGCCGATTGCCCCCTGGACGAAGGGCAAGCCGCCGTAGAGAAAGACGGCGGTCCCGAGCGCTGGCGCGATCCAGGGTGAGCCGGGAAATTCGGGCGGAGTATACCCGAATATCCGCGGAAGCATGTGACCCCAGACGAGCGTCGGAATCGTGAGGACGAAAGACAGCCAGAACCTGTCGCGAAACATTGCGATCGAGTGGCCAGCATGCTTGTCGTGTCTGCCACCTCCTTCATGCTCTCCGTGAACGGCGGAACCATTGTGCGCCGCGGGCTCGCGGCTACGCCCTATGTGATGAGCGGAATTGTGTGCATGCTCGTCTTCTGCCACATGGTCCATCTCTCGGCTCCGCTCTCCCTGAGGCGTGGTCGGACGCCCCTATCCCATACCCCAATGCCTCGGTGGTTTAGCCAATCCCAAGAGCGGAAGTGAGGTCTGCAACCCGAACACGGCCAGCATTCGGCTCTTTGGAACACCGCTCCGTCATTACGGCGTAGGTCTCTTCCCAGACTCTTGTGAGGCATGATCAGCGTGAGCATGCCGGCTTCCGTGCCCGTGCCCATGGCCGAACAGGTGAAGCAAGGGGCAGGCAAGCAGTATGACGTACGGCAGTGCGGAAAGCACATGCCCGGTGTGGGACCAGAGAAGATATGCGCCTAGCGCTGCCAGGACCAGGCACACGCCCAAGCCAAGCTTGGAGCCCAGAAATTCACGCAAAGTGCTCATTGAGAAACCTCCTTGTGTCCGGGGATATAGTCCTTCGATCGCTCTCAGCGGGCTGCGATTTGCTGGCCGAACAGCGCTGCAGCGATTGGCGGCCAAAGATTGTAGAAGAAGACGAAAATAATTGCTGCGATCCAACCATAGATCATGCTCGCGATCAGGCCATAGATGAAACTGCCCACCGTCAGCAGGGTGAAGTTCGGAAAAATCGCCGGCAGCATTGCGTGGCCTTTCAAGTCGGGAAACGCAAACCAGAGAAAGACGCACAGCACATAAACGACCTGAAACAACATGCAGGTCGCGAACATCGCTCGTAGATATGGAAGCTTTGTCATGTCAGTGCTCCTTTCGTATTTTTCCTACTCTCAGCAACCTCAGACTTGATGTGGGTCAATAGAATTCCTCCAGGATCGATCAAAGCCAGCAGAGAGCAGCTACTTGCTCCGTGATCGCCTGAGAAAGATCGATACCGTTGGTGTGATGCGGGACCGTGTTCGTGGTGACCACCCGCGCAGCGACTTCAAGTAGCTCCCGCTCGGTGTCAGCTGTGAACAGCCCATGCACTGCGATGCAGACGGGGGCGCCAAATCCTTGTTGTCGCAATTGCCGGGCCGTCTCAATCATGGTGCGGCCGGATGACACGATATCGTCGATGAGGACAGGTGTTTCGTTCCTGAATTCCGTCAGATCGGGGAGTTCTATTTTGACGTTTCGGTCGCCAAAACGCTCCTTGCGCAGGACGCGGTATGGTGAGCGAGCTTGCCCAGCAACGTCACTGACCCACTGTTCGCTTTCGATGTCTGGTCCGATCAGGATCGCAGACTTTTGGTTGTTCAAAAGCCATTCGGCAATTGCCGGCGCCGAATGAACGACGCGCGAGGGAATGGAATAGATTTCGTCCAATGTCCGGTAGCGATGTAGATGCGGGTCTACCGTTACTAAGCCGTCGAAGCTTGACGAGACTCGGCGCGCAAACGAGACCGAAGTAACTGCCTCCCCAGAATGAAAGCGTCGGTCCTGACGCATGTAACAAAGGTACGGCGCCACCAAGACCACCTTTGCAGCACCCAAGTCTCTTGCGGCGTCGGCCGCGAAAACAAGCGGCAGGAATTTTGCGTCCGGCCTATTTAGAGAGCATACGAGGACCACAGTGCGACCGTTCAGCTCATCCTCGAACCGCAGGTACGTCTCCTCATCTGGAAACGATCGCGTTTGCAGGGAGCCCCGCACGACATTGAGGTGTCTGGCGATCGACGTAGCGAGCGCGTCGTTACCCGGCAGCGGTATGACGATTTCCTGGGTCATTCAGCGGTAACCTCGATAATATCAGGATTGGCCGCCGCGTAATCGAGTGCGTAATGGAGCGCCCCAGGCGTTTCTGCATGGAGGATGCAAAGCGGCTCACCCGCGGAAACGCGCGTACCCAGATGGGTTGTGAGGTATACGCCGGCCGCTTTGGATTCCGGGGCGCCTGCGAGTTTCGCCAAGCGGGCAATCTTGCGGTTATCGATGCCCGCCACCAAACCAGAACCCGGGGAAACAAGCGGGTATTGGTGTTTGGCCACAGGCGGCACGCGCATGCCTCCCTGCGCCTCGCATATCCGCTGAAACTTGGCCCAGGCGCGGCCGTCATTCAGCGTAGCCAGCGCGAACGATTGACCGCGCCCCGTCTCGCATACACCGCCGAGTTCGAGGAGCGCGCCGGCCAGAGTGCACGCCCGATCGCGTAACACGAGTGAGGAGTCCGGATTTCCTTGCAGCACCGCGAGGACATCCCGGGCCTCGAGCGCAGGCCCGATGCCCTCTCCAACAGGTTCAGTCCCGTCTGAAACGATTATGCGGGTCTGCACGCCGAATGCGCCGGCTACATCTGAAAGGCGGCTGGCCAATTCCCGCGCGGCGTCCGCGCTCCGGACTTTGGCAGTTGGTCCGACCGGAATATCAAGGACCAAATGAGAGGAACCTGCTGCGATCTTCTTCGAGAGCACTGACGCCACGAGCTGGCCCTCGCTGTCGATGTCGAGTGCGCGCTCGATGCGGATCAGAATATCGTCGGCAGGACTGAGGCGCACCGCGCCGCCCCAGACGATGCAGCCGGCCTCCTTTTCGACGACGCGACGGATGGCCGGCAAGTCGAGGTCGACCGGCGCCAGCGTCTCCATCGTATCGGCTGTCCCGGCAGGGGACGTTATTGCCCGCGACGATGTTTTCGGCATCGTCAACCCATGCGCCGCAACGATCGCAACAACGATCGGAGTGGTGCGATTTCCCGGAAGGCCGCCGACCGAATGCTTGTCGAGAATAGGAGTTTGCGACCAAGTCAGTCTCTCTCCGACATCGACCATGGCTTTCGTGAGCGCAATCGTTTCATCCAGGTCGAGTGGAAACGCGGCACAAGCTGTGATGAACGATGAAAGGTGTACGTCCGAATACGAGCCTTTCACAACGTCGGTTATGATGGCTTGGAGCGACGGCTCGTCGACGCGATTGCCGTAGATGCGGCGACGAACGGCACTCAGAGATTCAACCGGCCTGGGATGGCTGGCATAAACCAAGTCGCCTTCATCCACGCCTAATCGCTCCCAGGCGATCTCCGACAGTCCGGCCTGGTCACTCGCCAGGAGATCTGATTCCACTTGGTGCAGGGTCGCGATGGCCTCGCGCTCACCCGCGCGCAAGAGCACACGCGACTGAGGCGTCAGGCCTTCGGACCGACACACATGACAGTCCGTTCGCATGTAGACCACCGCTTCTTGATGCGTGTGGATGCGGAGCCGGGTGGCCCTGAGTGGGTATGGAGAAGTTCGGTTGACCGAAACCCCTCCTGACAGCGTTTCGATCGCGCTCACAGTTCTGTGCTCTCCAGATGTTTCGGGATGCTGCAAGCCCAGCCCAACTCCTGCTTGATCCTTTGCTTCAGCGCTTCCGCTGCGGTGGGCTCTCCATGGGTGATGAAAGTCATGCGAGGCGCGCGCTCAAATCCTCTGAGCCATCGTACAATTTCGGTCGCATCCGCATGAGCCGAGAACATTGATAGATTTTGCACTTCGGCACGAACTGGAATGTCGCTGCCATGTATGCGGACCGACGATGCGCCGGAAACCATAGCGGCGCCGCGGGTGCCGGCTGCCTGGAACCCCGCGAACAGGATGGTGCTCTTCGGATCGGGCGCGTAGCTCTTGAGGTGATGGAGGACCCTGCCGCCGGTAGCCATCCCGCTTGCTGAAATGATGACCTTCGGAACAGGATTTGCGGTCAGCGCCTTGGAATCTTCCGTGCTGCGGACGTAGGACGCCACATCACAAGAGGTCCGGCATTCGTGCTCGGAAAGCCGATGGTCCTGCAAGTGACGGCAGAGGAGTTCGCTCGCATCCACCGCCATCGGGCTGTCCAGGAACACCGGGACATTCCCCAAGCGCCCGGAATCTTTCAGGCGGCGGAACCAGTACAGAAGGCTCTGAGCGCGGCCGACCGCGAATGCGGGTATGATCACGGTTCCGCCGCGGGTGATCGTGCGCGCCACGATTTCCTCCAAGGCAGCGGCCGGATCGATCCTGTCGTGCAATCTGTCGCCATAGGTGGATTCCACGACGAGGTAATCGGCTCGCCTGACCGGTGTCGGATCGTGGAGGATCGGATCATCGTACCGGCCGAGGTCGCCGGAGAAAACAATCGATAGATCGCTTGAGGCAACCTGAACGGAACAGGCGCCGAGGATGTGGCCGGTACGACGGGGGGTAACCGAGACGTGCGCGCCGAGCGCATGCTCTTCATCAATCGAGAGAGGTTTGAAGTGGCTGAGCGCAGCACGCGCATCACGCTCGGTGTACAGCGGCAACGCAGGCTTGTGCTTCGAATAGCCGTGCCTGTTGGCAAACTCCGCGTCCTTCTCCTGCAGATAACCGGAGTCTGGCAAGAGAATCTCGCACAAATCAGCCGTCGCGGATGAGCAATAGATCGGGCCGCGGAAGCCGTTCCTGACCAGAAGCGGCAAGTAGCCCGAATGATCGATGTGGGCGTGTGTCAGCAGGACCGCGTCGATGGTTTTTGGATCGATCGGGAGGCGTTCCCAGTTGCGGAGCCGCAGCGGCTTTTGTCCTTGAAATAGACCGCAGTCCACGAGCCAGCGCTGCCCTGGGCTCTCCAACAGATACTTGGAGCCGGTGACTGTGCCAGCTGCACCTAAAAAAGTAAGTTTCATGTTCGTACAAGCTCCTCCCCAATTCGTGGGCTGCCCGAAATAAGCCGGGCAGCCCGATTGCGCTTAGCGGGCGTTTTTCTTGAGCCACTCCTGCATCTCGGAGATTTCGCGCTGCTGATCGCGAATGACGTCGCTGGCCCACTTCTTCGTTTGATCGTCTTTCCCGTATTGCAAGACGACCTTGGCCATATCGATCGCGCCCTGGTGATGCGGGATCATCCCGCGGACGAATGCGACATCCGGATCACTCGCCTGCAGACCCTCCGTCATCGGGCCATGCATGCGCTCGGCCGCTTCCATGTAGGCCTTCGTCGCCGCGGACTGAGTGGCAGGCTGCGCTTGCATGCCGGCCATCGCGCCGCCCATATGGCCCCGCATCATCTGCTGCATCATGGACATGCAGTTCTGCCGCATGTTCTGCATCCTGGCCGGATTGAACCATCACCTGACGCCGGCCGATCGATTTCTTTGGACCAACTGCGGTAGTAAGCGACGGCAACCATGATCAAAATCCCGCACGTTCCGACGATGAGCTCGACGATGACCCCGTCGGAGGTTGTGATCAGAACCAGATGTGCGACGAAGGAAAGAAAGATGCCGACGCAAAACACTTCAAGCGACTGCTGACCACACTTGATGAGGGGCCGGAGGAGCGGCCACGTAAGCGCCGGCCAATTGCGAGGAACGAGGTTAACCGCCAGCACCAGTAGCGCCAACAGGTGAACCACACGATAGGGAGCAAGATAAGTCTTCTCGTTGGGCACGAAAAGCACCCTGAGTTCAATCGGAACGAGCGGCTGCAAGGCAGGCAGTGAATCTGACAGGGTCACCAACAAGGCGAAGACGACGAAAGTCACACTGCCTATCATGGCTATTGGCGACGACGCGATTCGCTGAAGCCGCCGACCGCCACTCAGTGCGAGCCATCCCCCCAACATGAACAGAAGCTGCCAGGTGAAGGGATCGAAATACCAGTATCCGCGTGGATACGAAGTGAGATTCCACTGGAAGCGACGTGCGACAAAATAAAGTGCAACAGAACCGAGCATAGTCATGTCCGGCCAGCGCAATAGCAGCCAGAGTGCGAACGGGAAGGCAGACATCAAGACGATGTAGAGAGGGAGAACGTCGAGGTTCAACGGCTTGAATCGAAGCGTCATAGCTTGGACAAGCGTATCGACAGGATCGTCCATCAGGCCTGCGACGTTGAACTGATCCATGAGATGACCGAGATCCCATTGATGGGCGACGTAGTGGATCGTGGCGGTATAGAACAGGAAGAGCAGCATTTGCGCGACATAGAGTTGCCAAGCGCGCTTCCACAGGCGGGTAGCACCAACAACGAACCCGCGTTTGATCATCATTCGGGAATAGACCAGGGTGGCCGTATAGCCCGAGATGAACACAAAAAGATCGGCGCCGTCGCTGAACCCGTAATTCCGACTGGTGAACCACGTCAGCAGGCTGTCCGGAACGTGGCCGAGGAAAATCAGCCAATTCGCCAGCCCTCGGAACAGGTCAAGCCGCAGATCACGCTGCTTTTCACCCAAATCGGAAAATTTCTGCATTGCTTGCCCGGTGCCGTGTGAACCGATGATCACCACCCGCTACTCCTCGGCCGCAACCACGCCCTTGAAACGCATGAACGGCTTGTGGCCCTCCGATCCGAACAGGACCACACTATAAGGCTGCGGATTTGCGGCTTCCATGCCGGGTGATCCAGCCGGCATGCCCAGCACGGCAAGACCTCTCGCTTTCGGACGCTCGGATAGCAGGCGTCGAATCGCCTGTGCCGGCACGTGGCCTTCCAGCAGATATCCGGCAATCTCCGCCGTGTGACACGCCGCCAGCTCCGCGGGGACGCCGAGACGGTTCCTGACCAGCGCGAGCTCCGAGGTCTCTTCCACTCGTATCGAGAACCCCGCGTCGCGAACATGTTGAACCCAGCCCGAGCAGCATCCACAGTTGGGATCCTTATGCACTGTGATGCTGACTTCGTCCGCAACCGCCGCCGCGGGTGCTCCAACCGCAATGGCGAGCATTAGCTTCACAAGTGATCTCCGCGTGATTAAGGGAGCGCCGGGCTTTGCCAGTGTCATGGTCTGTTCTCTTCGGTCCCGATCATTTGTCCTATGCAGCTTTCGAAACATCCTGCGTGTCGCCGACCGATGAGGTCCCTGCGGGCACACTGGCATCGCGGGCAAGCCCACGCCCTTTCACCAGGCCGAAAATTGCCGGGATCACGATGAGCGTGAGCAACGTGGACGAAATCATGCCGCCGATCATCGGCACGGCGATGCGCTGCATGATTTCGGACCCGGTGCCTGTGCTCCACATGATAGGCAACAGGCCCGCCATGATGGCGACCACGGTCATCATCTTGGGACGCACCCGCTCGACGGCGCCTTCCATGATGGCATCGTGGAGGTCCTGCTGTGTGAACGTGCGCCCCTCTCCGGCCCGCTTCGCCTTCATCGCGGTAAGCGCGTGATCCAGGTAGATCAGCATGACGACGCCGGTCTCGGCGGCGACGCCGGCAAGCGCGATGAAACCGACCACGACCGCGACCGACAGGTTGAAGTCGAGCCACCACATCATCCAGAGGCCACCGACCAGTGCGAACGGCAGCGACAGCATCACGATCAGGGTTTCCGTCATCGCCCTGAAATTCAGGTACAGCAGCAGAAAAACGATCGTGAGCGTCACCGGCACGACGGTCCTCAGGCGGGCGGCGGCCCGCTGCAGAGATTCGTACTGGCCGCTCCAGACGACGTAGTAGCCGGCGGGAAACTGGATGCTTTGGCTGACCGCTACTTGCGCGTCGGCGACGTAGCTGCCGATGTCGCGATCCCTGATGTCGACATAGATGTAGGTCGCAAGCTGGCCGTTCTCGGTCCGGATGGAGGTGGGGCCACGCGCCGGCTCGACCTTGGCCACCTCGCCGAGGGGCACGGCACCACCGGCCGGCATCGGCACCAGGATGTCACTGGCGATGGCGTTCGGATTGTCGCGGAGATCCCGCGGGTAGCGCATGTTCACCGTGAACCGCTGCCGCCCCTCCACCGTCGTGGTAACCGTCTGGCCACCGAGGGCAGCGGCGATGGTGTCCTGCACGTCCTGGATCAGGATCCCGTAGCGGGCCAGCGCCTCGCGGTCCGGGACGATCTCAAGATAGTATCCGCCGATGCCGCGTTCGGCGTAGGCCGACGAGGTGCCGGGAACGGTCTTGATCACGCGCTCGATCTGCTTGGCCAACCGGTCGATCTCGGCGAGATCCGTGCCCATCACCTTGACGCCGACCGGGGTACGGATGCCCGTCGACAGCATGTCGGTGCGCGCCTTGATCGGCATGGTCCAGGCATTGGAGACGCCCGGGAATTGAAGCGCCTTGTCCATCTCCGCGATGAGGCTGTCGACGGTGACGCCGGGACGCCACTGCTCCCTAGGCTTCAGGTTCACGACGGTCTCGAACATCTCGGTCGGCGCCGGATCGGTCGCGGTGGCCGCCCGTCCCGCCTTGCCGTAGACGGATGCAACCTCGGGAAAGGACCTGATGATCCTGTCCTGCGTCTGCATCAGTTCGGCAGCCTTGGTGATCGAAATCCCGGGCAGTGTGGTCGGCATGTAGAGCAGCGTCCCCTCGTTCAGTGTCGGCATGAACTCTGTGCCGAGCTGCCGGGCCGGCCAGACGGTGATGGCGAGTACGACCACAGCGGCCAGGATGACGAGTGTCTTGGCGCGCAGCACGCCCTTGATTACCGGGCGGTAGATCCAGATCAGGAAGCGGTTGATGAAGTTCTTGCTCTCCGGGATGATCCTACCGCGGACGAAGATGACCATCAGCGCAGGCACCAGGGTGACGGACAGCAGAGCCGCAGCGGCCATCGAAAAGGTCTTGGTGAACGCCAGCGGACTGAACAATCGGCCCTCCTGCGATTCCAGGGTGAAGATCGGCATGAAGGAAACCGTGATGATCAGCAGACTGAAGAACAGTGCAGGGCCGACTTCCGACGCCGCGTCGATCAGGATCTGGACGCGGGACTGATCCGGCCCAGCCCGCTCGAGATGCTTGTGCGCGTTCTCGATCATGACGATGGCGGCGTCCACCATGGCGCCGATCGCGATCGCGATTCCTCCCAGGCTCATGATGTTCGATCCCAGCCCGAGCAGCTTCATGGCGCCGAACGCCATCAGCACGCCAACCGGCAGCATCAAGATGGCAACGAGGGCGCTGCGGACGTGCAGCAGGAACACGATGCAGACGAGCGCGACCACGACGCTCTCCTCGAGCAGCGTGTGCTTGAGCGTATCGATCGCCGCATAGATCAGATTGGATCGGTCGTAGACGGGGACGATCTCGACCGATTTCGGCACGCTGCTGGCGATCTCCTTGAACCGCTTCTTGACGTTCTCGATGACGTCGAGGGCGTTGACGCCGAAACGCTGGAGCACGATGCCGCTTGCGACTTCGCCCTCGCCGTTCAGCTCGGCGATGCCGCGCCGCTCGTCCGGCCCGAGCTCAACCTTGGCAACGTCCCGCAGCAACACCGGCGTGCCGTTGCTGCTCTTCAGAACGATGTTGCCGAGATCGTTGATGCTCTTGATGTAGCCTTTGCCGCGGATGACGTATTCGAACTCCGAGAGCTCGACGGTCCGTCCACCGACATCGGCATTGCTGGCGCGGATCGCCTCGCGGATCTTCTGCATGCTGATGCCGCGGTCGCGCATCCGTTGCGGGTCGAGGACCACGTTGTACTGCTTGACGAAACCGCCGATGCTGGCGACCTCGGCCACGCCTTCAGCCTTCGCCAACGCGAATTTTAGGTTCCAGTCCTGAAGCGTGCGCGTTTCCGCCAGGTTCAATTCCTTGGACAGGACGGCATACTGGTAGACCCAGCCGACGCCGGTGGCGTCCGGCCCGATTGTCGGGGTAACGCCGGCCGGAAGCCGCGAAGTCGCACTGTTCAGGAACTCCATGACACGCGAGCGGGCCCAGTAGATGTCCGTTCCGTCCTCGAAGATGACGTAAACGAACGACGCGCCGAAGAAGGAGAACCCCCGCACCACCTTCGATTTCGGCACCGTCAGCATCGCCGTCGTCAGCGGATACGTGACCTGGTCCTCGATGACCTGCGGCGCCTGTCCGGGATATTCGGTGTACACGATCACCTGCGTGTCGGAGAGGTCCGGGATAGCATCGAGCGGAAGGTGAACCAGCGCGTAGAGGCCCGCGGCTGTAGCGAAGCCGGTGCCCAACAGCACCAGAAGCAGGTTGCGCGCAGACCAGGCGATGATGCGGGCGATCATTGGTGCTCTCCCATCGCGTGGCCGACATCGGCGGGAGCTTGAGATCCAGCCTCAGCGAAACCCTTCAGCGCCGCCTTCAGATTGCTTTCCGCATCGATCAGGAAGTTCGCGGAGGTGACCACCGCCTCGCCGGCTGCAAGGCCGTCCCGCACCTCGATGTAGCCGCCGCCGCGGCGGCCGAGCTTCACTTCCCGCGGTTCGTAGCGACCGTCGCCTTTGTCGACGAGGACGGCCTGCCGGCTCCCGGTGTCGAGCACCGAACTATCGGCGACCGCCAGAACGGGTGCGGAATCGGCGGTGTCGATCTCGGCGTCAACGTACATGTCCGGCAGAAGCGCGAAGTCCGGGTTGGCCAATTCGACCCGGACGCGCGCCGTGCGCGTGTCCCGATTCACCTGAGGATAGATGACCGCAATCTTTCCGGAAAAGGTGCGGCCGGGGAAGCTTCGCGCACGGATGGTCACCGGCTGACCGACCGAGATGTTGCCGAGATCGCGCTCGGCCACATCGACGAGGGCCCAGACCACCGAGATGTCGGCGATCCGAAACAGCACGTCCCCAGGATTGGCCCTCATGCCTTCGATCGCGTTGCGTTCGAGCACGATGCCGTCGCGTGGTGCCGACCATTGCACCGTGACCGGGGCGACGTGAGACTTTTCTATCGCGGTGATGACCGGTTCCGGAACATCTAGATTCATCAGCCGCTGGCGAGAACCGCGACCGTAAAACTCGATGCCACCCACAATTTTCGAGTTGATGGTGGAAAGATATTCCGCTGCCGCGGAAGCAATTGTGGAACTATAGATCTCCATCAGCGGCTGATCTGCCTTCACGCGGGTGCCGGTGGTCACGTCGGCGACCTTCTGCACGAAGCTCTCGGAACGCATCGCGATCACTGAGACGCGGCGTTCGTCGAGCTGGATCGTACCAGGCGCCTTCACGGCGACGCGGATGCTGTGCCGCTCGACGGGCTCGGATTTCACGCCGGTGCGCTGGATCTTGCCCGGCGAAAGCTTCACCATACCGTCATCGACGTCATCGCCTTCATAGACGGGAACATAGTTCATCCCCATCGGGTCCTTCTTCGGCACCGGCGAGGTGTCGGGCAGGCCCATGGGATTTCGGTAGTAGAGAATCTTGCGCGCGGAATCCGCTTGCTGTTTTGGCTTTGCGGGCTCGGCGGCGGCTTGATCATCCTCGTAGACGGGCAAGTAGTCCCGCCCGTGATCATCCTTCTTCGAGCCTGCGGACCACAGCGGCGCGCCACTCGGATCACGGTAATAGAGCGGAGTCCGGTCCACGGCGACCGCAGCCGTGGTTGCACCGACAAGAGCGGGCCAACGCCCGCCGTTCGAGTACCAATAGGCGCCCAGAGCCAGGCCACCGCCTAGCGCGAGAGTTGTCAGGAGACGCAGCGTTTTCATGGCGTGTATCGCGCGCCGGAGAGCGCGCGTCCTATGAATGGAAAAGGGATATCGGGCACCGTCAGGCGGTGCCCGAACGCTTACTTCGTCGCCTTGACGATCACCCTGCCGGTGACGGTCTCGGACTCGCCCTGCACCTTCGCGGACAGCGTGACCTGGTAGCGGCCAGCCATCGGCAGGTCCGTCTTGAAGGCGTATACGCCCGGCTCCTTCGACGGCAACGGCGCCACCGGCGACTCCATTTCGGCCATCCCGTCAGGGGCCATGTCGACGCGGGTCTTGAAGATCACCGCGTCCGGCACCGGCTTGCCGGTCTGCTTGTTGGTCAACCGAACGCCGAGCGTGACGTCGTCGCCCTTCTTCATCTCCGGATTGACCGTCTCGAACGAATAGTCGCCGGCACCTGCAATGGCTGCGAAAGCGGCAAGCGAAAGGGTGGCGGCTAGAGCCGCGGTACTGAATTTGGAAAACATTGTCCTGTCCTCATGATCTGATCTCGTGGCGCACTGGAGGCGCACGTCGGTTGTCGTCGCGAGCAAGCGTGCTGCGCGTCGGCTGTCGCGAGATCAGACTCGAGGAGGTCGGAAGGGAGGACTGCCGCTGTGGACCGTGACCACCTGGTCGGCGGGAATGGCAATTGTGGTGGCCACGATCGCGAGAGGTTCGAAAGCAACGGCGCGGACGACGCCTAGTGCATTGGTCCCGCCGATGCAGCAGAAGCCCATCCCGCACTTGTAGCCATCCTTGTGTGAGGTCGATCCCTTCACGTCATCCGGACAGCAATCGTCCATCGACATGCCGCCGTGATCCACCATGTGCATGGTGGCCTGCATGTCGTCCGACGACATCCTGCGGCCGGCGGCAGATGCGCCCATCGGCAACAGCGCCAACGAGGCCGCAATGGCGAGTGCCAGGATGGTGCGGAAAAGCCGCATAAGATTTAGCTACCTACCTTGATCTGCACGGCGGCGAAGACGGCCGCCACATAATTGTATTTGATACTATAATTCGCGCCGACGAGGAGTCTTTGACCCAGGTCAAGTATCCGTGACATCACAGCGCGTCGTGCCACAGCGATCGTCGCGGTAGTCACTTTCTTTTGGTTCACGATTGGATCTCCTCTTGAGCGAGTCGCTTAGCTTTTTGCGACGGGTTACGCTAATATCTGGTTTGCTAAGCTACCCATCGGTCATCTGCGCAATCTCACCAACCGCATCGATCCTTCCTATGGAATTTACATTTTCGGCTGGCCAATCACACAAACATTGATGTTGGCGCAACCGAGCATGAATGTCTGGTCGCTGACACTGCTTTCGCCTATATTGGCCATGGCTGTCGCACTTCCATCATGGCTCTCCATCGAGCGACCGGCCATGCGCGCTCGCAAAACCATCTCGATTTTAATCGAATCGCGCATTGACCGTCTTCGTCAGCGACTCAAATCAAAATCCCTGGTGGGGGAGATGGCGCGACATACAAGGTCGATGCAGCCGATTACCGACCAGTAAGCCGGACCAGGTTATTGACTGCGCGTACGCGATCTCTGCCCGTTCGTTCGCTGGTACATTCAACATCAGCGTCATTACGGCGCCCGCGATCACAGAGCATGGCGAGGACGCGCTTGGCGGGCCACGCCTGTGCAGACAGGTTAAAGTTTAAGACAAACGTCCGGCTAAAATCCATACTGCCGAATGCAGGCGAACGGCCATCGAGAACATCGTATTGGCCACTTCAACCGACGGGGCCCATGCCTTCGAATTTCATATAGGTACGTCGACTATTAGGTCCGAAGAGAACCACTGCGTAGCGTTCGGGCTTGCCGCCCTCCATGCCGGGCGACCCCACTGGCATTCCCGGAACCGCCACGCCTGTCGCAACGGGACGCTCCTTCAGCAAGCGCTGAATGGCCGTCGCCGGAACATGTCCCTCGATGACGTATCCGCCCGCTTCGGCCGTATGGCATGCGGCCAGATCGCTCGGGACGCCCCAGCGCTTCCGGATGATCCGGGGGTCGGTGTCTTCCTGAACCGCGACGCCGAACCCCGTAGCTTCCAGATGACGCACCCACCCCGAGCAGCAACCGCAACTCGGATCCTTGTAAACACGGATGATAATGCTCTGTGCCGCCTCAGAAACCGTCGGAGCAATCAAGGCCGCCGCGACAAGTCCGAGCGCGCTCCGTCGCGTTACGTCACCTATATTCATCTTGATCCTCCTTTCAAGCCTATCGCCTTCATCGCAATCATCCCTTTCGTACATCGATCATGACAGTCCTGCAGCCGGCTGCATCGTGCCGAGGATACTTACCGCCAGGAGAACCGCGTATCCCAAAAACTGCTCACCGAGCACGTGACGGCGCAGCCTTGTGGACCAGATGGCCAATTCACCTGCCGTACCCGTTCGGAGCACGCTCATCGACGGCACGAGCCAGAACCGGTTCGCGACCGCGAGCGCGAGCATTCCGCCGAACAGGGCAAGCTTCCCGAGAAGGATTTGGCCGTACGGCGTGTTCAGCAATCCGGACAACGATCCGACCAGAAACCAGCTGTTGACGAGGCCCGACCCGATCAAGGTGGCGACCGCGACATATCCCATGCCGGAGAACCGCATCAGAATTCGATCCATGTCCTTCGGTCCGATGTTCAGGTCCGTCCCGAGATCACGATGCAGGATCAACGCCAACGGAATGAGGCCGCCGAGCCAGGCTCCAGCGGCGAGGAGGTGCGCGGCGTCGGCAACAACGTGCATGACGCCAGCCCACCCGTCCTCGATCTGGGCGTGCCCCGTCCCGGCCAGCGATACAAAAAGAAGCGCGGCGAGGAGTGGCATCATCTAATTCCGGCGATGCGCCGCCGCCTTCGAACGGAGACCCCTTGCCGCGACGCCAACCGTAAGAACCGCGAGAAGCATGCGCAGCGTCCAGACCTGACCGAAAACCGTGTCGTGGACGACCGCCCACACCGCCTCCGCATCGACCAGATCGCTTATGCTGCCGCTCATGTTCGCGGCCGCAAACGCGAACCAGCAAAGGCCGCTGAACAGCGCCGCAACGGCAGTCCACAACAGCCATCTGTGCCGCCAGCGGCCCAAGACGTCCGGTTCGGCTCCCGCGAACGCATAGAGCGGAAACAACGATAGCCCCGCGAGCGTCGTCGTCGCCAGATAATGCAAGAACCGTGCGATGATAAGCCAGGCCTCGATCATCAGCGGGTCACGCTGAACGAATAAGTCCCCCTGACGCGGTGGGTATCGTCCGAGACGGCGTGCCAGTCGACCTTGTACTCGCCGGGAGACAATTCCTCTTTCAGCGGCACCACCAGGCGCTTCTTGTCGGCTGGATCCGTCTGGGATTTACCGGTCGCAATCGCCCGGCCCGCCTTGTCCTTGATCTCGATGCCGGAGAATTTCGGTATCACCACTTCGTTGAAAGTGATCCTGATCTGCTTGGGCGCAGTCGTCGCTGCTCCTACGGCAGGTTCGGAGGTCTCGAGTTGCGGATGAGCAAGGGCAGCTCCGCTTGAAAAGATTGCTGCGAGCAATGCAATGATAGCCGTTGAAGTCTTCGACATTTGTTTTCCTGTTGCGGTGAAGCGGAGGTTCATTTCACGTCGAGAACGAGCATCAGGCCTCCGCCGCCCTGCTGCTCGACATTGTTGTTCGCGGTGTGATGCGGGATGTGGCAATGCACGAACCACTTGCCGGGCTTGCGCGATGACCGGTGGGTGCATCATTCATCCTCCCTTTTCCGGCCGATTGCAGCGCGCGACCGATGCCCTGGGAGAACGCACGTCAAGAGTTCGGGACCACGTCCGATAGAGCGCGACGGCCGTCATCAGTAAAATTCCGCCAATGCTCACTCCAATTTGGGTAAGCAGACGGTCCGAATACATCTCCAGAATGAAATGCCCGACGAACGACAGGAAAATCCCTGTGCAGAATACTTCTAAAGATCTCTGCCCGCACACTATGGCCGGGCGGGCCAATTTCGAATCGAGACCTTTCCAGTTTCGTGGAACGAGGCGAACCACGATCACGGCAAGTGCCAGAAAATGAAGGATTCTATAGGGAGCGAGATTCGTTTTCTCACTGAGAACATCGAACATAGGCAACAACGTCGATAACCCAAGGCGAGCGCCGACCGTCACAACGAACGCGAAGACCACGAAAGCCACGCTCGCGGTCAGGATCATTCGGGAGCGAGCCAACGCCTGTGCCCGAGAGGCGCCGCCCAATGCCGCCCAAGCGCCCATCGTGAACAGAAGCTGCCATGTGAACGGATTGAAGTACCAGCCGCCAGATGGATGCGCAGGGAAATTCCAGCCGAAATGACGCGCCAGCACATAGACCGTGATTGCCGCAGCCAGCGCCGCGTTCGGAGCCCGCATCATCAGCATCAGCAACGGTGCAAATCCAGCCATCAGAACGATGTACAATGGCAGGACGTCCAAGTTGAGTGGCTTGAACCTGAGAAGGAGTCCCTGCGTAAGCGTCGCCACCGGTTGCTCGATCAATCCGGCCACGTTGAATTCATCCAGAAGGTGGGAATGTCCGTAGTCTTGCGCCACATACCCGATGGCCGCGGCGTAGAACACAAACAACAAGATATGCGCCACATAAAGTTGCCAAACGCGGCGGATCAGCAGGGCCGTCCCCGCGAGGTATCCCTGCGCGGCCATCCTGCGTGCATAGATGAACGCGGCGGTATACCCGGAAATGAACACGAAAACGTCCGCCGCATCGCTGAAGCCGTAGTTTCGCGTGGTCACCCAAGCAACCAAGTTGTTCGGAATGTGATCCAGGAAGATCGCCCAGTTCGCCAACCCGCGGAACAGATCCAGCCGGAGGTCACGCTTGGAGGGTGACGTTTCCTTTGCGATCGGTCTCTCCGTTGACATCGATACGGGCGGACGGGGCATGGCAAGGCTCATCGCAATCCTTCCGACCTGTCGCGATCGCGTTCTGTTTCAGTCGTCGCCGCCGCAGAGCGCGCGCCGAACAATGCCGTCTCAATGATCATCGCAGGTTCAATCTGAAAAGGAGGCTTCCGCCGACGTGAGGAAGTTCGGGATGCCACGGTATGTTTGCTCGCCGGACGCTCCGGAACCCGAGCACCCGGTAGAAGGCTATCGCGCGCGTGTTGTCGGCCCAGACGTGAAGCGTGACCGATCGAAAACCTTGCCGCTTCGCCTCCGCGATGACCGCTTCAACTAGACGAACGCCGACGCCTTTCCTGCGCCAAGCCGGATTCACGGCTATGTTGTTGAGCAGATAGCTGCGTGAATCGTTCAATCGGGTCCGCGCCTCCAAATGTTCCTCGCGCGCCGTCAATGTCATGCTTCGGTCATTGTCAATGATACGCGCTGGAAATGCATTCGCGAGTCCGATGACCTTGCCGTTTGATTCAGCTGCGAGGCAGTTTCGGTACGAAAAGAGGCCGGTCTCACTCGCAATCATCTTGCAATAGATCGCCCGGGCATCCGCCGTCGGATCGATCCCCCTTGCAATGAACGCCAGCGTCTCTCCTCCTGCGATATCCGCCAGAACGGCAAGCGCATCACTGTCGGTCGCCATCGCCTTCCGGACTACCAAACTGAAACTGGTAACGTTCCCTGCCCCCCAGGCTCCAACGGTACCGCCTTGGGATGAACCTGCATTCGGTTCGTGCCAGATGTCGCCCTTGGTCATTGGCGACTCCATTGTGCAAACGATCCCGCCATCGTAACTCCTGCTCAACCGCGCCCGACGCCGCCGATCCCGAGGTCGGCGACGTCGAACTGCCGCGGTTTTATTTCTGCTTCTCGATCTTGGTGACGGTGATGCCAGCCGCCGCCCGTTCGGCTTGGAATTGCACTTTGTCGCCGACCTTGACCTGTTTCAGCATCGCTGGGTCCTGGACGCGGAACACCATTGTCATGCCGTCCTCGTCCATATCGAGGTTCTTGATCGGGCCGTGCTTCATGGTGATCTTGCCCGCGGACTCGTCGATCTTTTTGACTTCACCCTTCACCATGTCCGCCTGCGCCATTGCTGCGGTGAACGACAAGGCGAAAGCGATCGCGGCAATTCCCGATATGATGTTGCGTGTTTTCATTTTTTACTCCTCTTCAGTTACTGCACCTTCCCTTGGAAGGCCTTCTTTCACGCTGCCCGCGCTGTACCCTGTTGCGCGCGTCGCGGAGGATGAACAGTTCTCCGACGACCACGCTCTCGGTCACGTTTAGGCAGCAGTGAGCTTTCGGATGGCTCGATCGTTTGTCCTGTTATCCGGAGTCGGAATTTTTCTTTCCTGCATGGCAATCAAGCGGGTTACTTGACGACAACAGTGCCGATCATTCCTGCCTCGCGGTGACCTGGAATCAGGCATGAGTATTCAAACGTGCCACTCTTCGTGAATTTCCAGACGATCTCTCCGGTCTTCTTCGGCGCCAGGCGGATGCCGTTCGGATCATCGTGCTCCATGTCCGGATTCTTCTTCATGGCCTCCGCGTGCTTCAGGTTTTCCGCAGTGGTAGCGAGAATGAACTCGTGCTCCAGCTCGCCATTGTTGCGAAGCATAAACTTGACCTGTTCGCCCTTCTTCACTTCGATCTTGGCTGGGATGAACGTCATCTTGCCGTCGGGTTCACCCATCGTGACCTGAATGATCCGTGCGGGCTTCGTCGTATCTCCGGGTTCACCGGCGGAGTAGGTTTCGTCGTGATGTCCCGCGGGCCCTGGTCCAGCCCATGCCGATGCCGAGAGAAGCATGGTGGCGCACAATACGACGCCGGTTCGATGAAGTGCTTTCATGTCAATCTCCTTTGTTGGTCGCGATTTGTGCTTCGTGCAGTGGCGGTTCACATCCCCTTCATCTTCATGCCTTTCATCTTTGCAGCGCCCGCAGCATCTTTGTCGTTCTGCGGTCGGACCGGCTCCGCAGCCGGAGCATCGACTTCATATGCGACGGTGCCGGGCGGATTCTTGTAGGGGCCGGGATCGCTGTAATCGTCGCGGGCCATGCCTTCGCGGATCTTCATCACCGTAAACATTCCGCCCATCTCGATCGGTCCGAATTGCCCGGAGCCCGTCATCATCGGCAGTGTGTTGTCGGGTGCGGGCATTTCCATCTCGCCCATCGCCATCCCGGTCGAGCCCATCACCATGGCGTCAGGTGCCAGCTTGCCGACCGCCTTGGCCAAATCCTTCTTCGAGACGCCAATCATGTTGCGCATATCGTGTCCCATGGCGTTCATGGTGTGATGCGACTTGTGGCAGTGAAACGCCCAGTCGCCGGGATTGTCGGCGACGACGTCGAACGCGCGAACCGCGCCGACAGGTACGTCGGTCGTCGTCTCCGGCCATTGCGCGCTTTCGGGAACCCAGCCGCCGTCGGTGCAGCTGACGGCAAAGTGGTGTCCGTGGAGATGGATGGGGTGGTTGGTCATCGTGAGATTGCCGATCCGGACACGAACCTTGTCGCCGAGACGGACTGGCAACGGATCGATCCCAGGAAACACGCGGCTATTCCAGGTCCACATGTTGAAATTGGTCATCTCGTTGACCTTCGGCAGATAAGTGCCGGGGTCGATGTCGTAGGTGCTCATGATGAAGACGAAGTCGCGATCGACCGGGCGGAAGGACGGGTCGCGCGGGTGCACGACGAACATCCCCATCATGCCCATCGCCATCTGCACCATTTCGTCGGAGTGCGGGTGATACATGAATGTCCCGCTCTTCTTCAGCTCGAATTCGTAGACGAAGGTTTTGCCCGGTTTGATGTGCGGCTGGGTCAATCCGCCAACGCCATCCATGCCACTCGGCAAAATCATGCCGTGCCAATGGACTGTCGTATGTTCGGGTAGTTTGTTGGTGACGAAGATGCGGACCTTGTCGCCTTCAACCGCTTCGATCGTCGGCCCCGGCGCCTGGCCGTTGTAGCCCCAAAGATACGCCTTCATGCCGTCGGCGAACTCCCGCACCACGGGCTCTGCGACAAGATGGAATTCCTTCCAGTCGCCATTCATCCGCCAAGGCAACGACCAACCGTTGAGGGTGACAACCGGGCGATAGTCCGGACCGCTGGTTGGGTGCAGCGGCGGCTGCATCGTCACCTTGTCCATGTTCGGCGCTTCCGGAATGTTTGCCGCCTGCACGCGGCCACTGACGGCGCTCGCGCTAACCAACGCAGCTGTTCCCAAAAATCCTCTTCGCGATAGCATGTTGATCTCCATCAATGGCTGCCGCCGCCAGCTTGGGCGGTCGTCGTCGAACGGGATTCCGTTGGTGTTTCTCCAGAGCCGCCGCCGTTGACGGCGGTCTGAAGGTCGGACTGTGCGAACCAGAAAGCCCGCTTGGCTTCGATGGCCGCACGTAACGAGGCAATGCGTTGACGCGCTTCCGTCAGCAGCGCGAAAACGTCGACCTGCATACTTGAGAAACGCAGTTGCATCTCTTCCGTGATGATCTTGCGCAGCGGCAGGACCTCGCGCTGATACTGGCTGGCAATTTCAAAGGACGAGCGATAAGTGCGGTACGCATCGCGCGCTTCCGACCGAACATTGACGGCCTTCTCGGTCAGACGGTTGAAAGCCCGGTTGTAGGTCTCCGTGGCCTGCCGGACTCTCACCTCGCCGCCATCGAAGATCGGAATCTGGAACTGGATGTCAAATCCACGCTCACGGAACGGTGCACCTTCCGGATCGCGCGTCTTCCGATCGATACCAGCTATATCCAGCATCGTGACGAATCGGCTGGCTTCGGTGAGGTTCAGGGATTTTGCAAGCGCGCCGAGTTCGATACGGGCGATCTGCAGATCGATCCGGTGTTCAACGGCGTCCACTTCGATGCGCGGTAAGGTCCGCGGGCGCGGCGGCAAAGCCGGTAGGTGGCTCGGCAGTTTGAAATTCAGATCTCCGTCCCACAGGCCCAACAGTCGCGCCAGAACTTCGCGCGAACTGGTTGCCTCCTGACGCAGCGTCGCAAGGTCCGCCGTGGTTTCCGCATAGAAGACCTGCTCGCGTGCCTGATCGAGCTTGTTGAGAGAGCCAGTCTCGCCAAGCTTTTTCGACAGTTGCGCGGTGGCTTCGGCGGTGCTCTTAGCGTCGCTGAGAAGGCCGACCAGTTCGTTTGCGGCAACCGCGCGGTAGTAAGCACGTCTGACATCGGCAGCAAGGCGCAGTGTTTCCAATGCGGCGCGAAGCTGTGCCTGATGGAAACGCTGTTTTGCGATTTCGGATCGGAACGGTAGCGTCGCAAGTGCGAGGATGTCTCCCACGACTTGGCGCTCGATCTCGGTCGCGCCATTGCCCGAAATGCGCGAGACTGAGAACGTCGGATTGGGCGGCAGGCTTTCCTGGACACGATCGGCTTCCGCCAATGCCAATTCATTGTATGCGGCCTGCAAGCCGCGATTGTTGAGCAGCGCGACCTGAACGGCGGTATCAACATTGAGCGTCCGGCGTAGCAAATGCTTGACTCTGTCGCTGGTCTGCTGCGCCTCATCCACCGAGCGGATCGCGATCACATCCTTCTTGATCGTATGATCGGCGACATCGACAACGACGCCCATTCCCCGATCCGGCGAGAAGGTCGCACAACCAGAAAGAAGGAGGGAAACGGCGAGTGCCAACACCGACCGATTGCTTCGGAGGAGGCTCTGATGCGGCAGCACGCCACGGATAATTTTCATGACGCGCTCCTAGTGCTCGTGCCCGGATTTCGGTGACGGGGTGACGCGCTGGTTCTGCTCCGCCCAGCCGGTAGGCGTGGTCGGGCGGAGGCTTGTATAAGGAGCGATGGTCGATCGGTAGCCGACGCCCGCGACTTTTGCCCCAGCATCAGCAGGATCTGCGCCGACGAGCGGCCCAGTCGGTACCGTGCAGCCGCCCAGTGTCATGGCCGCCAAAGCCACGCCTGCGAATGCTCTAAGTGTTCTTCCGAATATTTTGCGCACCACCGAACCAACGGCGGCGACGATCGCCCCAATTTGCGCTGACATAGATGTTTCCTGAACTGACGATGGACCACAGGTGCGCGTACCCCGAACGGGTACGGCGCCGCGTCACGCTGCTGTCAGGTCAGGAATTGGGGGGACGATAAAGCTGTGGGGGCGAATTGTCCGCAAGCTTCCGATGGTTGTCTGAAGCCTGGATGGCCTTCGGCACTGACGGATGTGCCACGGCGAGGAGTGTCGGCGCGGGGAGCGCGGTGACGCAAATTAGGCCACAACACTTTCCATCCGCCGAATGCGGTGCCTTTGTCGAACCGGCATCACTCTTCAATGCGACAAGGCTCGCATTATGATCGGCGGATGAACCCGCGTGGGTCTCGATGCCGGAATGAGGATGAGCATTCCCGCCTTTATGGACGTGAATCGCGCCTTCACTATGCACATGATCGTTGTGCACGTGAACCATGCCCGGCACATGATCCTCGTCGGTCAGACAGTAAGGCGTTGCCTGACTGCCTGGTAAGGCGAAGGACAACGTCGGTGCCAGCGCGCAAAACAGATAAGCCAGGGCGACAAACCACCCTGCTTTCCGCCGTTGCGTCCTGGTAAGTCCGAGCAGCATTAACGCTTAGTACCCTCGATTTGCCGTATCCGAATTTGCAACCATAGTCGCTAAACCTTGTACCGCCAAGATGGAACCTAGAGCTTATCGTTCCGCCCTACCGACCACCGCCATCAACTCCGCAATCTTGCGGCGCTGATCTGCTTTGTCGCCACTCGCGATCGCATGCTCGACGCAATGGGCGACATGATCCTTCAACACCTCTTCCTCAACACGGCGCAGAGCGGCACGAACGGCGGATATCTGCGTTACGATATCGATGCAGTACCGGTTTTCATCCACCATCTTGGCGAGGCCGCGCACCTGCCCTTCAATTCGGCTGAGGCGTTTCTGGCACGAAGTCTTGATGTCTTTGCGCATTCGTCCTATATACCCCCATAGGGTATGAGTTGCAAGTCCCACAGGAGACTTAGATGTCCAATCCGGAAAAGGCTAATTCCAAGGGCGAATGCGGCTGCTCCTCGAAGGCAAGCGCGGCCCCGGGCCCCGACGAAACCAAAGCAGCTTGCTGCGGTGGCGGCCATGATCACGACGCTCATGAGCATCACCACCATCCCGTTTCGGGAGACGGAAAGGTCATGGATCCAGTTTGCGGGATGACCGTCGATCCGACGACGAGCAAGCACCGATTCGATTACCAAGGTCACATTTACCATTTCTGTTCGGCCGGCTGTCGCACGAAGTTCGCCGCCGCCCCCGAAACGTATCTCGATAAGTCCAAGGCCGCACCGAAAGAGCCTGTTCCGGAAGGCACGGTCTACACGTGCCCGATGCATCCCGAGATCCGGCAGATCGGACCCGGCAGCTGCCCGATCTGCGGCATGGCTCTGGAGCCCGAAGTGGCAACTCTGGACGCCGCACCGAATCCCGAGTTAGCGGACATGACCCGGCGGTTCTGGATAGGCTTGGTGTTCGCCCTGCCTGCAGTCATCCTTGAGATGGGCGGGCATTTGGTCGGCGGCCACGGCTGGGTCGACCAAACATTGTCAAACTGGATACAACTCGTCTCGGCGACACCGGTCGTGATCTGGGCGGGTTGGCCGTTCTTCGTGCGCGGCTGGCAGTCACTGCTGACCCGCAACCTCAACATGTTCACCCTGATCGCGATGGGGACTGGGGTCGCTTACGTCTACAGCGTCGTCGCCACGGTCGCCCCGCAGATTTTTCCACTCGCGTTTCGCGGACACGATGGTGCCGTTGCCGTCTATTTCGAAGCGGCGGCAGTGATCACCGTTCTGGTGTTGCTGGGCCAGGTGCTCGAATTGCGTGCCCGCGAGGCAACGTCGGGCGCGATCAAGGCTCTGCTCGACCTCGCCCCGAAGACGGCGCGCCTCGTTGCGGAGGACGGCACCGATCATGAAGTCCCGCTCGACGGCCTGAACGTCGGCGATCGGCTGCGTGTCCGTCCCGGTGAAAAGGTACCGGTCGACGGCATTATTCTTGAGGGGCGCTCATCGCTCGATGAATCCCTGGTGACCGGAGAATCCATGCCCGTCACCAAAGAGACCGACGCTAAGGTCATCGCAGGCACCCTGAATCAATCTGGAAGCTTCGTGATGCGGGCCGAGAAGGTCGGGCGCGATACTATGTTGTCCCAGATCGTGCAGATGGTGGCGCAGGCGCAGCGCTCGCGCGCGCCGATTCAGCGGCTGGCTGATCAAGTTGCCGGATGGTTCGTTCCAACAGTCATCGTCGCAGCGCTTGTCGCCTTCGCCGCCTGGTGGATTTTCGGGCCTGAACCCCGCCTGGCGTTCGGTCTCGTCGCGGCTGTCAGCGTTCTGATCATCGCCTGTCCGTGCGCCCTCGGGCTGGCGACCCCGATGTCGATCATGGTTGGCGTCGGGCGTGGCGCCCATGCTGGCGTGTTGATCAAGAACGCCGAAGCGCTGGAGCGTCTCGAGAAGGTTGACACCCTGGTGGTCGATAAAACGGGCACGCTCACCGAAGGCAAGCCAAAGGTCGTCTCCATCGTTTCCGCCGCGGGATTTCAAGAAGATGAACTCCTGCGATTGGCGGCCAGTGTCGAACGTTCCAGCGAGCATCCGCTGGCCGATGCCGTTGTACGGGCAGCGAAAGAGCGGAATCTGACATTGATCAATGTGGAGGAATTCGACTCGCCGACAGGCAAAGGCGTCACCGGCAGGGTGGATGGCAAATCTGTCTTGCTGGGCAATGCGGCCTATTTGAAATCGTTAGGTATCGAGACACAAACGTTGGAGCCACAAGCCGAAATCCTGCGCGGTGAAGGTGCAACCGTGATCAATATCGCACTCGATGGACAGTTGGCGGGCCTCTTTGCAATCGCCGATCCAGTGAAGCAATCGACGCCCGATGCCTTGAAGGCGCTGGCGGCTGAAGGCATCAAGGTTATTATGCTGACCGGCGACAATAGAACGACGGCAAATGCGGTCGCAAAACGACTCGGCATCCCCGATGTGGAGGCAGAAGTGCTGCCGGATCAGAAGAGTACAGTCGTTAGCAATCTGCAGAAGTCGGGTCGCATTGTCGCAATGGCCGGCGATGGTGTAAATGATGCCCCTGCCCTTGCTGCAGCCGAAGTCGGCATCGCGATGGGCACCGGCACCGACGTCGCGATGGAAAGCGCGGGAGTAACCCTTCTTAAGGGCGACTTGATGGGAATCGTTCGCGCTCGCCGTCTCTCCGAAGCGACGATGAGCAACATCCGGCAGAATCTGTTCTTCGCGTTCATCTACAACGCTGCCGGAATTCCGATCGCAGCCGGCGTCCTCTATCCGACGTTCGGATTGCTGCTGTCCCCCATTATTGCCGCGGCGGCGATGGCGCTATCTTCAGTCAGCGTCGTGGGCAACGCGCTCCGATTGAAGACTGTGAAATTGTGAGTTCTCGGACAAGTCTTCGACGCAGGACCATGGAGACAGTCGATGGGCGCGGAACAATCTACATCCGACCGGGCGACCAACGTGCCGCCGGCCCAGTATCTTGATGCAAGGCACGCCATCGAGGCGATGGCGATGTCTAGCGGACGGCGGATGCTGGATGCACCATTCACTCATGTCTGCGTAATGGCGGCATATGCTGGCGCACTGATCGCCCTGGGAGCGCTGTTCTCGGTGCTTCTCTCCGCAGGGGTGGAGACGCAAGGCCCGCGGCGACTGCTTGAGGGCCTCGGGTTTAGCGCCGGATTCTTTTTCGTGATTCAGTCGCAAGCTGCACTGTTCACGGAAATCAACGTCGTCATGCCCGTGACCTTACTTCACTATTCCAAGGGAGCCCTCCTGGCGAAAGCGGGACGATTCTGGGTATTGGCATTTGTCGCCAATCTGGTCGGCGCGCTGGCAATTGGTTATCTCGTGCCGACAGTGCAGTCCTACCCGCCCGAAATGGCTTCGCGGCTGGCGGAAATTGTCTCGACCAAAATGGCGTATCGCGAAATCGGCGGTATCAATGGATGGATTCAGGCCGTCCTATCCGGGATGCTCGCAAACTGGCTCGTGGGCTTAGCAGCCTTCTTCGCCACCATGGGGCGTACGATCATCGACAAGTTCGTCCCCGTGTTCCTCGCTGTGTCGCTATTCGTCGCTGCGGGATTTCAACACAGCCCGGCAAACATGGCGTATTTTTCGCTCGCTGCCGGGGCGGGAATGGGCCCCGGATGGATCGCGGCATTAGGTTGGAGCATCCTTCCTGCCGCCCTCGGAAATCTCCTCGGCGGAATTGTACTCGTCACCGTGCCGTTATGGATATCCTTCGGCTCCAAGCACAGCTCCATGATCGAAGACGATACATCTGGCGCGGGCCCTTGAGCCGCTGAATTCTCCTTGGCTCGTTGGACTGGGATATCCCGTGTCGGCAGCCAACCCACCGTCAGTCGTACGATGACAACGACTCAGGGCTCCACGTCGGGATCAGCAGTGGTGAAAGTGCCCTAAATCAGGAGGTCGCGATGCCCGAACCAGAACGATACGACGTAGTTGTCATCGGTAGTGGCGAGGGCGGCAAGTACCTCGCATGGCACTTGGCCCAGGCTGGCAAGCGGACGGCGGTGGTCGAACGTCGCTGGATCGGTGGCTCCTGCCCCAACATCAATTGTCTCCCCAGCAAGAACGAAATCTGGAGTGCCGACGTCGCCAAAATCGCCGCCAGCGCAGGAGAGTTCGGCGTCAGAACCGGTCCAATATCGGTCGATATGGCGAAGGTCCTGCAGCGCAAGCGAGCCATGGTCGACGGCCTCGTTGCTTTTCACCTGGAGCGGTATGAAGCAAGCGGCGCTGAGCTCATCATGGGGAGCGCGCGTATCGTTGCACCGAAGACCGTCGAAATTTCTCTAAACGATGGCGGGACGCGGCGGCTTATCGCCGACAAGCTTTTCCTCAACCTCGGAACGCACGCCAGCATTCCAGGAGTGCCTGGCTTGGCCGAGTCTCAACCGCTCACGAACATCGAGGCCCTCGATCTCGACCGAATTCCGGATCGTCTCATCGTTCTCGGCGGCGGATACGTCGGACTCGAGCTCGCGCAGGCATACCGCCGCTTCGGCAGCCGCGTCACTATTGTTGAGCATGGTCCAAGACTGGCGGGCCGCGAAGACCCGGAGGTCTCCGAGGAAATCCGGGGCATCCTGGAGGCGGAAGGAATAGAGGTGCTGCTGTCCACTAAGGTCGAGCAGGTAGAAGGGCAGTCCGGCGAACACGTGCGCGCTCGGGTAGTCGCTTCTGATAGCCAAAGGACTCTCGATGCTTCCGACATCCTGATCGCAGCCGGCCGAACACCCAACACGCGGGGAATCGGTCTTGAAGAGACTGGCATTAAACTGACCGATCGGGGTTACATCCGTGTCAATGAACGCCTTGAGACCACAGCGCCCGATACGTGGGCGATTGGCGAATGCGCCGGGAGTCCGCAGTTCACCCACGTCTCCCTCGACGACTTCCGCGTCATCCGAGATAACTTGGGCGGCGAAAACCGGACGACCGAGGGCAGGCTCGTGCCCTACTGCATGTTCATCGACCCGCCCCTCGCCCGAATAGGGATGAGCGAGCGCGAAGCGCGCGACAATGACGTAAAAGTGCGCGTGGCGAAACTACCAATGCGGGCAGTATTGCGAACCAGGACGACGTCGGAAACGATCGGGTTCATGAAGGCTCTTGTCGATGATGATGACCGCATCGTCGGCTTCGCCATGATCGGCGCGGACGCCGGCGAAGTGATGGCAGCCGTCCAGATCGCGATGATAGCAGACCTTCCCTACACGAGCCTCCGAGACGCCATTCTCACGCATCCGACAATGGCAGAGGGCTTGAACGCATTGTTCGGCAACGTCCCGGACAGATTAATCCAACGAGGCGCAGTGGTCGTTTAAACCTCAAATTCCGAGTCGTGCAGCGCAGATGCATAGGTGTGAAGCCTTCAATCTTCTGCTCTCTTCTGCATTTCTATTCAACAATGGTGCATTATTCTGCAGGGATTTGCAGAAGTCGAAGTGTGTCCCTATATGAAGGACAATGTCACAGGGGTTGTCTGGGTGCTGACAAACAAGCAGATCGAAGCTGGTGCCAAGGCGATTGCCGAGGACATGATGCTGCCCGGCGGCGGTCGAAAGAAGCTGGCGCGGGTTGTTAACGACCATCTTGACTGGTTCGATGCGGTGGAAGCCCGCGGTTTGACGTGGGGCGACATGTCGCGGCTGCTGCTTGCCGCTGGCGCCCACGGCAGTGACGGCCGCGCAATTCCGATCGGGACACTGTCGTCAACCGTATGGCGCAAGCGGTCAGATGCCACGTCGCCGGCCTCCCGGGCGTCCACCAAAACTCACGCAACCGGTTGGGCCTCCCCTCGGATCGGCCAAGCAGAGCGTACCCGCGTCATTCCGAACAAACCGCCGAGCCGCGCCGGCGACCAGAATTCTGTGGCACGAACCAAAAGCAAGTACGCCTCAAAGGCGAAGCAGCCAGCCATTCAACCAACAAAACCGGCATCTCGGACTGCGCCGAGCAATACGACAACCTCGAAAGCTCAGACGCTTGCCTTCATGAAACGAGCCGCATCGATCAGGCGTGGCCGGTCCGATTGAAAACGGTCACTCCGTCGAAGTTCGCCAAATTTAATTTCCGGTAGTCCAGCTGGTGCACGGCGGGGGGCACACATAGCCGGCAATACTGTCAAGGCAGTGTTGTTTAGCGCGCCGTCCGATCAAAGAGGACGGCCAGGTCGACCCCAAGCGCGGATGCCAGGCGGTCCAGCGATTCCAGCGTGGGATTTGCGGTCCCGACCTCGATCGCGCTGATGAGCGCCTGCCGCAAATCCGCCTCGGCCGCGACGTCATCCTGCGATAGCGCCCGTTCGAGCCTCAGCCGCCGCAGATTGCGGGCCAGAATCCGTTTGGCTGATAGAACTTCTCGCTTCGCCATTCATCAGGATGAACCATCCTGATGACAATTTCGCCACACGCTATAGCGTATAATAAACGTTTTGACGTATAGGCGAATGACCGGTTCGGGTTCAAATGGTTTCCGATTGCAAGACATCAGCGCGCTGCTCCATAGCCTATGCGGCCCGAGTCCTCGTCGATCCGTCACGGACGATGGTGAGATCGGGGGTAGATTTGGCGCGTTGACGTGGCTCACCGGAGACCGGTGAGCCAATCGACTGCCTTTTGCGCGAGGGCTGCGGCGGCAAAGATCGCGCGCTTATCTGATTTGAGCACGGTCAGCCAACTGCCAAGGTAGGCCGCGTGGTCGGATCGCGGTTCGAGCGTGATGGAGAGGTCGGCACAGAGAAATGCGGCACCTATCTCGGCGACGAGTTCTTCGCGCGCATATGCGTGGTCGCCAAAGCGCTTGCCAAGATCGCGGTCACAGCGATGCGGTGGCGAGGTCCAGTGGATCAGTTCATGCAGCACCGTCGCGTAATAGCCTTCGGCGGCGCTCGCCGTCGACGTATCGATGAATTGCGCATAGGGCGGCATTTCGATGCGGTCGGCGGACGGAATATAGCAGGCGCGGTTGCCCCTGTGCACGATGGTCGCCCCGGTCGCGGCGATGAAGGCGTCGGCGAGCTCGATCCGAGTGGACACGGATTCTTTGATCGGGGACGGCTGAGCCGGTGTCGGCGCCGGCAGGCCATCGATCTGATCGGTGTTGAAGACAGTGTAGGCACGCAGCATGGGAATGCGCGTCACCGTCGCGTCGCCGGTCACAGCATCATCTTCGGCCCGTTCGATGGTCTTGGCATAGACCACGGTTGCGCCATGCTCGCCTTTGCGAACCTGCGCTCCGAGGGCTTGGGCCTGGCGGTAGGTCATCCATGTCGAGGACGAGTAGCCGTGCTCTATCGCCTCGGACCAGAGAATGAGAACATTGATGCCGCGATAGGGTGTGCCATCGCGGCGAAGCGGTCGGATTGAATCCGAGTCTTTGGACGTTGTGGTCCAGGGTTTGATCCACGAGCGGGTGCCCTGCTCCAGATCACGGATGATGGTGTCGGTGACCCGCTGATAAATGTCGGCGCGCGGGTTCGCACTGAGATGCTTGCTCATCGGTGATGTCTTTCGATGTGAGGTGATGAGGACCGGCGCGGCCGGAAGCGACCGCGCCGGGTGCGGCTCAGTCGGCGCTGCGGCGCGACCAGATCAACTGGTGGCTCGCGTCTTCACCCTCGATCAGGTTGGCAAAGATCGGAGCGGCGAAGCTAGGATCATCAAGACGAACCGAGAGATACTCGCGGCCGTTCTGCGCGGTCTTTTTCCAGGCGGCGCCAAACTCGACGGCTCCGGCGAGGATGCGATAGTCGGGAGCCTTGTCGCTTTCCTTCTCGGTCGGGACGAACTTCGCTTTGACATTGAGGCTGAGCGTCTTGACCGCGCCCGCAAAGCCGTTGTCGCTCTTGGTGAATGTTCCGATGGTCGCCATGATCGTCTCTCCGTTTGCTGTCGGGCTCGCCTGATTGCGGCCTCGATGACGGTCCTTGCGCCGGGCGGCGATCGACCTGCACCGGAGGCCGGAGCGAAGCGGAGGACGGCGAACAGGACGGCTTTTTTGTCTTGCGCGAGGAGACACGCGTAGCGTGGCGGGGAAAAAAGCTGGACTCGCCGTTGCAGGGAAACGATCGGGGCCAAAAGGCCCTTTACCGCTCGGCGATACCGTCCATCGTCAGAGGCCCAACATCTGCGTGACCGCATCAGGCAAACGGACGGCTGATCTCGGCTATCGATTTCACGACAACGGATTCTTTGCAGGCCGGTATTCGAAAGTGGAGACTCTCAAGCAACCCGACCGAGCCGCAAGGGATCAAGGTCATGATGACTTTACCTCGCTGACAATGGCGGTGCGCCGCCGTGATGAACCCATGCAAAATGGACGGCCGGGAATTCAACGTCTGGACGAGCTTGACCGCAACGATGCCACCGCGTCGTGGTGACAGCGCACATCACCCGAGCAGGTGACCCGCGGAATCTTGGCTGTCGCAGCGGCCCGCGGTTGTTTCGCCGTGCGGGACCGTCGTTCACTTTGACATGCACCCATCCGCGGCGATCATGAGCGCAACGCGAGATTCAGCCGGGCAGACGATTGCATCTCAGCTATCGCCAGATCGGGCGGTTCTCGGACACTATCGACCACATTGACAGAAAAGCTTTGGCTGCGACCGCAAGCTGACCACGATCGCGGCGGATCGATAGGTACCGTCATCAAACGGTCGGTACCGTTCTAGCCGCAGAGCGGTCCCGCCGGATGGAGAGACTGCGGAGCGTGGATCATACGTCATAGGCATGGCGGCCTTCCGTTGGCGTATTGAGTCACCCGACGGATTCCGCGCGTGGCATTGTTGCGGATCGGCCAATGTTGCCTGACCGGTGTCCACCTGGGTCTTGCTATCACGCCACGGGCGTGAAGGATGAGCGAAAGTGCATTTCGCTACGGCTCCGTAACGCATGGCGCGGTGGCCGCACCGTCCGACATTCTTTGCGCGATCTCGTTCGCTTGCGGCTGCCGCGCATTGACCGATGCCACACGGCAGGCTCCGGACGGGGCAATTTTGAGGATCATCAATTCTTCAAATTCGTGATCGCGACCGTTCGCGTCGGTCACAAGCCGCCAGATGCGGAGGATCGCCGCATGAGGATGCCCTTCCCTGAGCCGCCACTCGAGCTTCTCACCGAATACCCGCCCAGCACCTCGCCATGACACCGCGTGCGATGACGCGCGCTGTGCATTCGGCCGCCAGATAGCAATGCCGGCGATGTTCCCCTCGTCCATATACTCGGCCACGTAACCAACCGGACCGGGGCAGCGCCATTGATTGAACCCTTCGCGCGATCGATCGTCGCAAGACGGTCCGTGGGTGGGAGCATAGACGTATGTCTCCTGCGCAGCTTGCGCGACAAAGACATACGCTCCCAGCACACCGGCGACCAATCCTGCACGCATAGACTTCAAATACGTACTGCCTGCTGCTGTCGCAAACGCTGGATTTCAGCGGGGTTCGATCCGTAGAATCGCTCTTGCCGGTTCACCCGACCCGACAGAATTGTGATCAGATGGCCAAGACCGGGGAAGAGCCAGAACGACCCGAGGAAGCCAATTGGCATCAACAGCAATCCAAGGATGATATGATGCCACATCACCATTATCCGTACATTGGTGCGATCCATCACGGCCATGTTGTCGGATTTGATGCCCCAGAGCTGGCAATGATACCGCCGCCCATATACGAACATTTTGTCGAAGAAAAACTCACCACTCGTTTCCATCGCCAACAACGCGGCTGTGTCGTTGCAAACCGCCACCTTATCGATCTGAACGCGACGACCAGAAGGCTCGGTAATTTCGATATAGGCGTAAACTGTATGAATGTTATCGAACTGGCTCTGACCGAGAGCCGTCACTGTTCCTGCAATATTGAACAAACCCATCATGGCACCTAATAGTTGTTATCAATGGACGATACACGTTAAAACGTGTCACATACGTTAAAGCGTTTGATCAGATTCTCGGCAACGCTGAGTTCTTCGACCGGCAACGCCACCGAATACGGGACCGGATGCCGCATAACGGCCTCCGGTCCCCCATTCCGCCAGTTCATTCCGCCGCGATCATGCCCTCGGCGTCAGCGGTATGCTCAGCATCAGTCACCCCGTTAGTAGACGCGGGAACGATGGCCGGACCCGCAATGATCCGGGGAAGCCACCCGGTTCCGGCGACAAGCTGTTCGGCGGCTTCCGCCATCGGCGCCTTCTTCATGGCCGCAATGCGATCAGCGGCTTCCGGCCCGACCGCCTCACTAACGGCGGCGATGATGTGGTCCTTGGCGACACGGCCAAAGTAGGATCGCGCCGTCGGCAGCCAATGTTGACTCATATCGAGAGCAAGCACTGTCGCAAGCGTATCCGCTGCCGCCAACGCGCGCTGCCTCTTATCCCATGGCACTCTGACCGCGAACACGGTCAGCGCCGCGCAGTGTGCGAGCAGCGCCATGCGACTGTCGTGATCGAGTTCAACAACGAAGCTCCAGAGATCGGAAGGCGATTCTGGTAGTTGCACTGCCCATCGGTCATGGCGATCCGCCAACGCTGTTGCGGCAACGGTATCCTCAATGCCCTCGGCATGGGTCGCAAGTGCGGCACTTGTGGGCCGGATGTCGAGGCATGACACGGCTTGGTGATAAAACGTCTGCGCGACTATGGCATGGATGACCGCAATCAGCGCCACGTCCGGTTGCTCGCCCAGCGCGATGCGCAGACCAAGCGTGCGGTGCGCGGTCAGATCACGCACCAGCAAATCCGACAATGGCTTGCCGGTTGCTGCCTCATCGTCATGTCCGACCGACAGCCCGCCTTCCTCAAGGCCGTCCATTCCTGAGCGGCCATTGACTTCGTCCGCGCCCGTTGCCGAACTGTCGAAGTGCAGATGCTCGTCCTCACGACGGACAAAGCCGCGCTCGATCCGCAGTATCCCGTCATGATTAAGTATCACGAACGCGCCGCAACGATTGACGACATCGGGAGCATAGGCCTCGCGCTTGGCGTCGATCCGTTCGATCTCGGCCTCAAGCTCGCCAAACCGCTCATCAATGTCGTCGGGCAACTCCTCTACACCCTCGAATTGCACCGTGAGAGCGTCGTAGGCCGCCTGCGCCGCCGCATAGGCCGCCGCGTCCTCCAGCGAGAGGTCAATCGGTGACGGATAGAGCCGCCGCAGGCCATGCGAATGCGGATAATCAAGATGAGCTTCCGTCCATCTCCAACCCTCCCGTTCGCAAAGCTCCGCAGCCGCGCCCTCCAGCTTCTCCTTGGCCAGACGGTGGAGCAATGCGGCGTCCTCCAGGTAGCCACCCTGATCCTCCGAGAACAGATCGCGCAGGATGGTCCCTCCCGCCACCTCATAGGCTTCCAGCCCGACGAAGCGCGCACGGCGATCCCGCGCTGGAACATTAGTCTCGGTCAGCAATCGCCGGATCGCATAAGGCTCGCGGTTGTGGAGTAAACGTTCAAAGGCGTCTTCCTGCCGCACATGATCCTCGGTGAGGGCAAAGGCCATCAACTGATCCAAGGTCAGGTCGCCGTCACGATAGACCTGCATCAGCCTTGGCGAGACCGAACCAAGCCGCAACCGCTGGCGCACGACATGCGCGGTGACGCCGAACCGAGCCGCGATTTCTTCCGCGCCATAACCTTTTTCTTCCGCGAGATACTTGAACACCTCGAATTGATCCGCCGGATGCATGTCGCTCCGCGTGACATTTTCATCGAGAGAGATTTCTTTCGGATCGTTCGCGGTGTCGAGAACGCAGCGGATCGGTTCCGACTTCTTGATCTGCTTGCGCTTGGCACGCAACAATTGCGCCAGCCGCCGTCCTTCGCCGACGGTGACGAGATAAAACCCGGTCTCGGCACCGTCAGTATCGAGCTCGGGCTCGACCACAAGATTTTGCAACATCCCCTTGGCGGCGATGCTGCCCGCCAACGCTTCTATAGCGGCTTCGCCATGCGGCGTCTTGCGGGCGTTCTTCGGGGATTTCTTGAGCTTGCTGAGTGGGACGAAAATTTGCATCCCGCTCTCAACAACGGTTTCTGCTTGCTTGGCCGACATGATTGATCTCCTTTTGGCTTCATGGGCGCAGAGCGCACCTCGCGCCTGCGCCCTGCCGTCGGCGAGACCGGGGTAGCAAGGACAAGGGCGGCGGGGCGGAGGGGGATCACCCGGCCTGCACAAGCGATTTGAAGCGTGAGAATTTTCGCAGCGATCCGCGCGGAAGGTCGGGGAAACCGCGCCGGCCGGTCCCGGATCTTCCGGGACTTCACCCTTGCCCGCGCGAGGGCGGAGCCATTAGCTCTTAAACAGAAAAAATGCCGTCTGTGCCGTAGCGAAGCGAAGGTCAGTCGGCAGTTGCGAGACCGGTCAAAAAGGCACCCGCAGGAAGGTCAGCATAGCGCCGCCGGCGTGCCAACGGCGGCGGGACCCGGGACCGAGTGCCTCCGGCGAGCGGCTCAATGAAGGTTTGTTTCGCCCGCCGCGCGAAGGCCGTATCGCCAACACCTCAGTTGGAGCCTGCTAGACGATGCAGCTTCCGATACTGCGCGAGCATCAGACGTGACGGAGCAATCTTTTCAAGTCACGTTCAGCTTTGCTTTGACGGTTCGGAATAGGCGGGCCCCTTGGAGCCAACTCCGGTTTCTCGCCAACCTTTTTCGTTTCAGGATCAACCTCTACGATTCCAATATTCTGGAGCTCCAGATCTTCGCACATCGTGCGAACGAGCCATATCGGCGACCAAGGCGGCATCAGGATCCAAAAATTTCGAAAGAACGTGGACTCGGTCGCGACGCGGGTCATACGTTTGGCCGTCTCGTCTTGTGCGACATCTCCGTAAATGGAATAACAATCCACCGCATCGACGACGAGTTCATTATTCGAATCTCGAAACGCGATGACGAGATCGGGACTCGCATAGCGAAGACCTCCCGACCACCTGACCACCTTCACCTTCTCGGCTCCGGAAAATTCCGGAAGTATCGCTGCATTCGTTTGAGTGAGCAGTTCAAGGCAAAAACTTTCGAACTGTCGCGCCGCGCGCTGACCAGCAGCGATCGAAGAAGTCTGGGGCGCGCTATCCCGGATCTCGTGGAAGCGTTCTTCTAGTTCACGATAGGTGGGTATTCGGTTTGCCGTCAGACACTGCCGGATCAATTCCACCCCCTTATCCCGATCGACCTTGGAAATGCGCGCCAGTATCTCGATCTGGCTGAACGGCAACGATCGGAGCAGCTTGTCCAAATCAAATGGATAATCGAGGGCCAACTGCTCGATGGCTTTAATCGTTCGCTGCATTTTCCGGAGTTGATTGAGGCCATGACCTGTTTCCGCGGCGACGACCCTGGCCCAGGGGCGACCGTGCTCATCCATGATGCCCGCGGCTTCGAGCGCGGTGAGGGCATGAGTAACGTCGACCCAAGTGACGGCGCTCTGCTTAATGGAACTGAGAATTGAAAAGGCATCTGGCGTACTAACCATTGATTTACCTAGATTTTCTGGAACCGATCCAAACTAGTTGACGAATTGTGTACTTTCCGTATATGAATTATGTACTTTCCGTATATGAAGTCGGAACGAATTCATTTTCTTCTGGTATTCGCCCATCAGCTTCTGCGTACGATAAGTTTATACAGTAAAGGAGTATACAAATGAAGATCAAGGTCGCCGATAAGAGCGTGAAGAAAATCCAGAATGCGCTGGATCACGCTAACGGCGGGGCGCGCAAGCACACGGCGCTCCCCAGCGACATCTTCGCCCTTGCACGTAGGGCGGAAGAGTCGCTCGTCGCGAGCGGCCTGCCCGCCCGCGATCGCTCGGGGTCCGAGGTAGTCTGGCACGCGGAAGGCCCATCGACGAACGCCTACAGCTACAAGATGCTGCGCACGCGCATCACCCTGACGCGCGGCTTCGAGAACTGGTTCTTGACTGGCCTAGAGCGCATCGGTGTGTACCCACGCCAAAGCGAACTCTATCGCATTACGATCTCGTCAGCACAGCGCCACCGCATCGTGGCAGTGGCGCTCGCCATCTTCCAGGTGCGCGACAACATGGACGCCGACACCACGCCGGCCGTGGTGGAGATGGTCTAGCCGGCAACGCATCAGATCCGCGTGCTGCTCAAACTGTAGATCTCAAACTTTGCTGAGCTTCGGAAGGCTGTCATGACATTGCCTACTGCATTTTACGCCCAACCTCGTTTCGACGCATCGAGCCCGGGCTTTGAGAGACTCAAAGCCGCCACCGAACTGGTACCCGGTACGCCAGAGACTTCATTGGCGTTGGCCATCGACTACTATCAGACTGAAGCATTCAGCACGAAGGTTGAGCGGGATGAAGCCTGCGGTCCGACCGGACACGCGGACATTCGATACTTTCCAATCAGCCGCAGCGCACTCCTTCGCGCTGGCGACACTATAAATACCATTGCCTGCGGCCACGGCATCGACCATCCGCGCTTCGAACAAATATTTGCGCCGCTTTTTTCCGCCGCTCTACGCCGTCAAATGAAAGACGTCTCGCAGGCCGGCAGCAAATCGAAGGGTGTCATCGCTACAACTGCGGTGTCGATCGCACGGGTTCGTTACACGATTTCTGTCATTGGCGCCGGCGATTGGCTGAATTTTGATATGAGCGCCCTTTCCGGGTTCGAGGACGCTGAACCAGCCATCATGGACCGCACGATGGAATATCTGGATCACCGATTGAGGCTCGAACTTTCACCATCATTGATCCGCGCAAGACTCAATTGAAGCCGAGATAGCCGAACGGCGACCGATATAGAAGGAGCAGCTCATGTTTACACGGCTAATAAATGTCGCGGGCTTTGGCTTTCAGAACTCCCTCGATCAACGAGAGCTTCAGAGACGATACGATGACATCCTTCGACATCTGGATGTCAGGCGTGCGCGCCTCCAGCTTTCCAGTATCGATAATGCCGGTTTCCAGGAACTGCTGGTGCAGCTTGACGACCTGAGTATTGTCATCGGCGCTGACGCGCTCTTGCCAGTCGACGCTGCCCGAGCTCTTCCGAGATTCGGGCTGACGCTTGTTCTTCCCAAGCGACGACCGCTGATCTGGCTTAACCTATTCAAGCACACGGATGCGATAACGCTTATCGACACCGTCGCGCATGAAGCGATTCACGCAACGGTCAACCTGCTCGGACGCCATCCGCAAACCCCACAGCCGACAAACGAACTCGCCTATCACGCAGAGGAAATCGTGGCCCTGAGCGGCGCGAACTGGATTTTGAACCGGATCGGAGCTCCTGCAAACCACCAGATCGCACAGAACCTTGCCACCATCGATCACCACGCAGAGATATTGATCGGCCTTGGGCGCAGCCCGGCTTTCCTGCAGCAGAAAAGTGCGGAGGGCGTTGCCGCCGCGAAATTTCTGATGGAGCCACATTTGATTGAGGTCGCCGCCCCCACCTTGGCCGACCTAAACGCGTGTCGATAGATCAATCGCCTTCCAGGCTTTTACAGAATTCTTCGTTCCTGAAATTTCAACGGGGAGCTTAGGCCACCATGCGTGGATGAAATGCGAGGCCCTTCATGAACAATTTTCCAACCATCAGACCGGTTACCCTGCAAGCAGCGATCAGGGAGCTTAACTTCCACCCTCGCCCCTTCGTTGTTGTTAACACTGGGTGCCACACGACGGAGCATATCGAGTTCCCATCAGAGATATTTGAAAAACTGCCCGACGGATTTACCGGCGACCTCTTCGTGGCGCCGACGACCCTGGCAGAGCTCAACGGCGCCGGGCTCGCCCTCGGGCGTCGTCGGGAACAGTTTCTCGCAGGCGAATTTGTCCTCATCTTTGTCGACTTGCTGCATGGAATCCTGGAGCGCGCCCACGGCGGCCAGACCGCTGGGGACTTAGAGGAGCGCGCCCGCGATGGCCTGCGGGTAACCATGACGTTGGCGACGGAGAGGATACGGGCATGCGTCGACCTGCGGGAGCATCGCAAACTTAGCACTGAGACGCGTCGTAGTGAGATTTTTACGTGCTTCGAACCGCATCTGGCCGGGTTTAGGGCGATCAACACCTTTCGCGAGGGCCAGGAACTCATCAAGAAATGGTATCCTGGCAAGACGTCGCACCGAACGATGAAATCGGCCTATACGAGTGTTGCAACGTTGCCAGGGGCCAGACTTGGAAAAGTAGATCTTGTCGCCATCGAAAACGAGCAGATGGATCTCGTTCGCACCGCGGGCTCTGTCTATAGCAAAACGCTTGCCTTCCTCGCCGCTCAACATGAAATGTCGGACATGCTGCGCGAACTGAAAGAAAGCGCCGAATTCACGAATGCCACAGACGAAGAGCAACACGCCATGATGGCCGGACTGCTGCGTGAGAAGGGCCCGGCGCAGCACCAGACGCTCGCACATGACGAGCAACACAGCCCCTCACTTGTCCAGTTGATGCGTGCCGCGAATGGCATGAACTTCAATCCGGCATGGGTTTTCCTGAACGTGCGTGCCTACACGACCGAGCTCGATTGCGCCATGTTGCTCGGGCGAGCGGAGCGCGGCATCGGCGCGATGTTCAAGCCGGAGCAGATTGCGAGGCTCAAGCGGTTCATGGCGCTGGGCGAAATCGCCGGTGACGGCGCCAGTGCTAACGAAGAACTTCAAGCGGCAAAGACCTTGCGAGAGCATGCATTACGCGTGAGGTCGCAAGCGGGATGGGACGAGTTCTTTGCGATTGCGTCGGCTGACGGCGGGTCGCTGTGGGTAACAAAAGCGCTGTAACGACGGCCCCGCACGAATAAATCTTCGTTCCTGAAATTTTCAAGGCACCTTCGGCTTATTGAAACGGCTCCGCAGCAATCCCGACACATGCATGGTCGGGATCAAAGGAACCCCGTATGGCAAAATCTGTTCCTCTCGCTTCTGTTTCGCACGCTCCGCTCTTGATGGTGGTCGATGGTGACGTCGGCGGCGTCGGAAAGTCGACCCTCGCCACCCTAATCGCCATGTGCTGCTCGCTGGTCGATGTCGAGCTCGACGTTTTCGAGCTCGATGAGCAGGGTAAGCTTGCGCGCTTCTTAGGGCATGACAATGTTGTCAGTCTTCATGGCGCGATTCTTAATGCCGATGCCGACGGTGAGCGCGACCTGGTGCCG